>CAJTPP010000009.1:26969-51024 GCA_910578235.1 uncultured Clostridia bacterium
CTATAATTCATTCGTCGTTGACGGTACAGATATGGCTCTTTACGGAGAACAGATAAACGATCTTGTCGTTTTTGTTGACGCAACCGCTATTGAGGGCTGGTGGTATGAAGGAGCAGGCATTTACCGTCATGTTAATCTTTATAAAAAGTCTCCGCTTCATATAGCGCATTGGGGCGTGTTTATTCATCCGGAAAAAAAGACCGCGGACGTATGGGACGCGCTTACAGATACCACTATTGAAAATTCATCATATATAAACAGGGATTTTCAATTGAAAACATACATTCTGGATAATAATGACAATATGGTAGGCAAAGCTGATAATGATTTTTCTGTCGCAGGCGGCAGCAGTACTGTCATAAAACAAAGTATCTTAACCTACAGCCCTTTACTTTGGGATATTGACTCGCCAAATTTATATAAAATGGTAAGCGAGCTTTATGAGAACAACACACTTATTGATGTCCAGACAAACAACTTCGGTTTTCGTACAATCTCCATTGACGCCGATAAAGGCTTCTTTTTAAACGGCAGACACGTTCCCATATACGGCACCTGCAATCATCAGGATCACGCGGGTGTTGGTGTGGCTGTACCCGATAGTGTAAACGAATACAGAATTAAACTGCTAAAGGAAATGGGAAGTAATGCATACCGCTGCGCCCACGGCAATCCAAATCCCGAAATACTGGATTACTGCGACAAATACGGTCTGCTTGTAATGGATGAAAACAGAAATTTCAACACAAGCGCTGACGGGATTAAACAAATTCAGGATATGGTCATGCGAGACAGAAATCATCCGTCAGTAGTCATGTATTCATTATTTAACGAAGAACCGCTTCAGGGGACACCGACAGGCCGCAAGCTCGCGCAAAAACTGCAATGTGAGATTAACAAGCTCGACAATACCCGTTTTCTCCTCGGCGCAATGAATACCGGCGTAACAACGGACGGAGGAGCATGCGATCTGCTTGATATAACCGGCTTCAATTATATTACTCACACATACGATGATTTCCGCGAAAAATATCCGTATATGCCTATGATAGGCAGTGAAAATGACAGCGCCTTTCAGACACGCGGAGTTTACAAAACAGATCACAGCCGGAATATAATTGACTGCTATGACACCGAAGCGGCGGCATGGGGCAATACTTACCGGGATGGTTTCAGGCAAATAGACAGCCGCCCGCATATTCTGGGTATGTTTATATGGACAGGCTTTGACTACAGAGGCGAGCCGACACCGTTTGAATGGCCGTCGATCAGTACACAATTCGGCATTATGGATACCTGCGGCTTTAAAAAAGACGCGTTTTATCTGAACAAAGCTTTCTTTACAGCCGAGCCTGTTATTCACCTTCTTCCCCACTGGAACTGGAATGAAGGCGATAATATCCGGGTAATGATACATACAAACTGTCCCGAAGCTGAATTATTTCTTAATGAAATTTCTCTCGGCAAAAAAAAAGTTGATAAATATGATATGACCGACTGGCATGTACCGTTTGAAAAAGGGACACTAAAAGTCACAGGCTATAATAACGATGGTCATGCCGTATGCACAGACAAGGTTATTACATCTCAAAACGCGCAGAAAATTATTATTACTCCCTGCCGCGAGTTTGTATATAACGGCTGTGATGATGCTGCTGTGTTTAATATTTCTGTTATTGATAAAAATGGAATTGCCGTCCCCACTGCCGATAACCTTATTAAATTTACCGCTGAAGGCGGAGAAATCATCGGCATCGGCAACGGTGACCCAAACTCACACGAAGCTGACAAGGCAGAGGAGCGGCATCTTTTTAACGGATTATGTCAGGTAATTGCAAAGCAAACAGACGGAGCCGCAGCACTAACTATCACGGCTGTTTCAGACGGTTTGGAAAGCGCATGTGCTACAATTGACGCAATAGAAAACGAGACTAAACTAACATTTATACCTTCCGTGCACGAGAGATATATCTCAAAATGGCGTCAGGCTGTAGATATATATACAACACGTCCCGATCCTAATGTTAAAATTGACGACAGCGACATGAACACCTGGGGAATTATAAACGCCGGAGGAAACTATGAGGAGAAATTCAAAAACAGAACCGGATACGGACTTTATAAAACAAGTGTAAATATTTATGACTCCGACAATTTCATTGTATTTCGTGAAATAATGGGCGATGAGGTTGAAATTTTTATAAATGGATATCAAAAATTTATCGGAGATTGCCAATGGGGCAAAAAAATAGAAATCGACATATCATCTGTCAGCGGAGATACAGATATAACAATTATCATCAACAGCTCTAAAAAACAAAGCAATGCCGGCATTTTAAGACCTGTTGTCATAACGGATTAACGCAAAAGGGACACTAAAGCATTTTAGTGTCCCTTTCATAATATTGTCTCCATCATTGTTGACTGAGGCTTAAGTCCAAGTTTTTCATAAAATTTCACGGCGCTTTCATTACAAGCCCACACATTAAGCGTCAGATTATAACAGCCTATTGTCCTTGCGTATTCCTTTACATATTCATACAGTACAGTTCCGACATGCTGACCGCGCGCGTTTTCATCAACACACAAATCATCTATGTACAATGTTTTTATGTCTGTCATATTATGATTTCTATTCTCCTTTATAACGCAAAAAGCATACCCTAAAACCACTTTTTCCTCCGCTACAAATATAGGACGCATATCGTTTTTTATAAGCTCATTAAGCTCGTCATCATCATATTTACGGCAATTACTTTTGAACAAATCGGGTCTGCCGTTATAATGAACTGTGAGCACCTGATTTAACAAATCTTTTATTTTATCCGCATCTCTTTGCTCCGCTCTGCGTATTCTCATATCATATTCCTCCATATATAAATTCGTTATTCCCATATTTGTACAAAAATGAGCGCGTACGCGCTCATTTAAATTATGTTAGCAAATATTATTGTCGCTATATTAAAATATATAAACAGCGAACAGCAGTCCACAATAGTAGTTATGAGCGGTGTTGCCATCAAGGCGGGGTCAAGACGCGCCCTTTTGGCAAGCATAGGCAACATCGCGCCTATCATTTTTGACAGAATAACAGTCGCGATAATAGACAATGCTATAGTCAGTGCAAGCAGTATATTTTGTGAATACATTAAATAAATTCTGATACCATTTACTACTGCGAGAACTGAACTTACTATAATTGATATGCGAAATTCCTTTAACACCACCTTGAAGAAATCAGCAAAATGAATTTCATCAAGCGCAATACCGCGTATTATAAGCGTTGAACTTTGCGCCCCACAGTTGCCGCCCGTATCCATTATCATAGGCATGAACGAAACTAAAAGCGGTACCGCCGCAAACGCTGCCTCATATTTATTCGTTATAATCTGCGTCAGCGTTGCGGAAATTGTCAATATCAAAAGCCAGCCTATTCTGCTTCGGGCATGTTTCCATATACCTGTTCTGAAATATGTTTCCTCATTAGGCGCAATGGCCGCCATTCTCGAAAAATCTTCGGTATTCTCCTCCTGGATAACATCCATAGCGTCATCAAAGGTAACAATACCCACAAGCCTGTTGTCTCTGTCCACCACAGGCAAGGCCAGAAAATTATATTTCTGAAACATATTTCCTACAAGCTCTTTATCCTCATGAGTATTCACACTGATTATATTTGTTTCCATTATATCAGAAATACTGTCATCTTCATCGGCAATAAACAAATCCTTAACCGTCACAACGCCGATCAGTTTTCTGTTTTCAGTCACATAACAGGTATAAATAGTCTCTTTGTTCACACCCACTCTGCGTATCTTATCAAAAGCCTCACTTACCGTCATATCCTTATGCAGACTGACATACTCTATAGTCATTATACTTCCGGCACTGTCGCGCGGATATCGCAGAATATCATTAATAGCTCTGCGCTCACCTGTTGTCGAGTTCTTTAATATCCTTGACACGACATTTGCCGGCAGCTCTTCAATAAGATCAACCGTATCGTCTATATACAGCTCATCAAGCATATCTCGTAATTCTTTGTCGGTGAACATTCCTATAAGATGCCGGCGCATGTCGGTATTCATATGAGCAAAAGTTTCCGCCGCAAGATCCTTGGGCAGAAGTCTGTATAAAATCATAAAATCCGCGCGCTCGCCAAAATTCTCACCGAAAAGCTCCTCAAACAAAACTGCCAAATCAGCCGCGTTTTCCTGACTTACAATATTTTTTACCTCGCCAAACTTTTTCTCATTTAAAAGACGGTTTATTCTGTCTAACAAATCCTCCATCAACGTCACTCCCATCTTCTAAATTTTATACAGTTTTATTTTACCGAAAAGTTTTCAGGACGGCTGTCTCTCAGACCAAACGCATGCAGTATAGCCTCAGCTGTTCTCTTTGACGCCTTACCGTCACCGTAAGGATTTGCCGCGCGCGCCATTTTATTATATGCGTCCTTATCGTCAAGCAGTTCTTTTGCCAGACGTACAATATCCTCTCTGTCCACGCCCGCAATTTTGACCGTGCCGGCCGCTACCGCTTCCGGACGTTCCGTTTCCTTTCTCAGCACAAGAACGGGCTTGGCAAGCGCGGGAGCCTCCTCCTGTATGCCGCCGCTGTCTGTCATTACCATAAACGATCTCGCCATTGCGTTATGGAGATCCTCCACATCAAGAGGATCAATGAGATGTACTCTGTCCAGCTCTCCGAGTATTTTAAACGCAATCTCCCGCACAGCCGGATTGAGATGTACAGGATATACAAGCTCAACATCCTCATACTCTGTAACAAGCCGCTTCAGCGCATTACAGATATTTTCAAGAGGCTCACCAAGATTTTCACGTCTGTGAGCCGTTACAATTATTACTCGCCTGTTTTCAAAATCAATATTATTAAGACACTCATCCTTAAAGCTATAATCATCACGGACGGTTGTTTTCAAAGCGTCTATAACTGTATTACCCGTAATATAAATAATATCATCGCTCACATTTTCTTTAAAAAGATTTTGTCTGTTCTGCTCTGTCGGAGAAAAATTCAGATCCGCAATTCTTCCTGTAAGCTGGCGGTTCATTTCCTCAGGGAACGGAGAATACTTATCATATGTTCTGAGTCCGGCTTCAACATGACCTACCTTTACCTGATTATAAAAAGCGGCAAGCGCGGCAACAAAGCTCGTGGAGGTATCGCCGTGCACAAGAACAATATCAGGCTGTTCCTTTTTTATAACCTCGTCAAGTCCTTCCAGAACTCTTGCCGTTATACCTGTGAGACTTTGCCTTGTCTTCATTATATCAAGATCATAGTCAGGTTTTATTCCGAAAATCTCAAGCACCTGATCAAGCATCTGTCTGTGCTGAGCCGTTACACATACTATCGGCTCAATTTCATCATATTTTTTAAGTTCCAGCGCAAGCGGAGCCATTTTAATAGCCTCGGGTCTTGTGCCGAATACTGTCATAACCTTTATTTTTTTCATTTGTCCTCACCCTCCTGTATTTCAGCTGTCTGCTGATCCTTATGCTCGTGCGAATGCGTGTATGTGTTTCTTAACAGACCTCCGATCAAAATCAGTATCAGCATGGCAATTACAACCAGCAGCGCTCTAAGCACTCCGCTTTCCGCAAGCAAAACCGCCGTTATGCCAAGAACGCCGCTTATAGCGTATAAAATAAACACTGTCTGCTTTTGTGTAAAACCCATATCAACCAGCCTGTGATGCAAATGTCCTCTGTCAGCTTTCATAGGGCTTTCTCCGCGCATAATTCTCCGTATCATTGCGAATGAAGCGTCAAACAAAGGTAGTCCGAGAATTAATAGCGGTACCGCGAATGATATTACCGCATAACTTTTAAACACTCCCTGTATGGACAGCGTCGCCAGCATAAACCCTAAGAAAGTAGAGCCTGTATCACCCATAAATATTTTCGCGGGATTGAAATTAAACGGCAAAAAACCGAAACACGAACCCATAAGAGCAAGTCCAAGAATTGCTATCTGATATTCTCCCACTCTGATCGAAATAAACACAAGAGACACTGACATAATAGCGCTGACTCCGGCCGCCAGTCCGTCAAGACCGTCTATAAAATTCACGGCATTTGTAATAAACACGATCCAAAGCACAGTGACAATAACCGACAGCCACTCCGGCAGCACCCAGTATGGATTATCACTCAAAAAATTAGGATTGGTAAAAACATCTATCCTTATATCTCCCACAAAAATCACTATCAACGCAGCCGCAATTTGAACAACAAACTTCAGCTTTGCCGGCAAATCCTTACAGTCGTCTATAAAACCCATCACGACTATTACAGCAAGCGCCATAAACATACCCGTTGTCTGACGGCTTGCGAATGTATACTGTGACCAGAACTGTGAATCGCCACTTATCTTTGAAAATATCATTATTATTGCAAGAGGAATTATAAAACCAAAAACCATTGCCAGTCCGCCGATACGGGGTATAGGTTTTTTATGCATCCTTCTTGCGTCTCTCGGCTTGTCAACAGCGCCTTCACCTATTTTAAACGCCATTTTCCGCACATTCGGCGTTGCCACAAAAGTGAATATAAACGCTGACACAAAAGTAAAAATCATAAGTATTGCAAAACTTCCTGTATTCATAATATCCTCCGTTTATATCACAAAGCCTACTTTTTTGTATACCTTAGCTAAGGTTCTTCCTGAAATACGGCGCGCGCTTTCCGCGCCCTTCGCGCATATATCCGTAAGATATTTTTTATCTACCATCAAACGGTCAAATTCAGCGCGTATCGGACGCATCGTTTCAACAACGGCCTCGGCTACATCAGCCTTAAAATCGCCGTACCCCTTGCCCGCGTAATCATTGGCCACGTCATCAATCGCGCGTCCCGTTACCGATGACATAATACTTAGCAGATTATTTATTCCCGCTTTTGTATCATCACCCTCACGGTATTCAACAACACCCTCGCTATCCGTAACCGCGCTCTTTATCTTCTTCGCTATTACATTCATATCATCAAGCATTGAAATATACGCTTTCGGATTTGGATCCGATTTTGACATTTTCTTTGTCGGTTCCTGCAGACTCATAATATTTGCTCCCACCTTCGGCAGCATACCCTCAGGAATTTTAAATACATCTCCGTATATCGAGTTAAATCTCTGCGCTATATCGCGGCAGATTTCAATATGCTGCATCTGATCCTTGCCGACAGGAACATAATCCGTCTGATACAACAGAATATCAGACGCCATAAGGACAGGATATGTAAAAAGTCCGGCGTTAATATTCTCGGCATGACGTGATGATTTATCCTTAAACTGAGTCATCCTCTGCAATTCGCCCATATAGGTATAGCAGTTTAGCACCCATGCAAGCTCGGCGTGAGCGCTGTTGTGAGATTGTATAAAAAATATATTCTCCTCCGGATCTATTCCGCACGCAATATACAGTGCCAGAAGCTCCAGAGTTCTGCGCCTTAATTCTGCCGGTGTCTGCCTCACCGTGATTGTATGCATATCCATCATTGCGTAGATGCAGTGATAGTCATTCTGCAAATTTACCCACTGACGTATAGCTCCGAGATAATTACCAAGCGTCAGATTTCCCGATGGCTGTATGCCTGAAAATATTATTTTCTTATCGTCCATTGTTACTGCTCCTTTCAGCTTTACAGATTTTCAGTAAGCACTTCTCCAATCCGTCTTATACCTTCTTCTATATTCTCCAAGGTTGCAGACGAATAATTCAGTCTGAACATATTTGACGGGGCAAAAATATCCGTGGCAAAATTTGATCCCGGCACAATAGCGACCTTTTTATCAAGGCATTTATCAACTATCGGTGTTATATCGTCAATAGAGGGACATTCGCACCAAAGGAATATACCGCCCTCTGGGACAACCCACTTTACCTTTCCCGCGGGGAAATACTTTTCCATGCTTTCAACCATTTTAGCGCATTTTCTGCCGTACAATTCCCTGTTCTTTTCAATATATTTATCAATATCATACTTCTTCATAAATTCCACACACATAAGCTGCGTCAGCATTGGCGTATGAACATCGTTTACCTGTTTTAGCATTTCTATTTTCTCCGCAAGCGGCGCGGGGGCGACAATATAACCGAGCCGCATACCGGGTGACAAAATTTTTGAAAATGATCCGGCATAGATAACCCGTCCCTCTGTGTCAAGTGACTTGACTGTCGGTACTTCCCCGCCCGAAAAACGTAAATCTCCGTAAGGATTATCTTCAAGAACAAGCACGTCATACTTTGAAGCAAGCTCCAGCAGCTTCTTTCGCTTGTCAAGCGTCATAGTGGTGCCTGTAGGATTTTGAAATGTCGGAATTGTGTAAATCATTTTTACATCACTGTTATTTTTAAGAGCTTCCTCAAGTCCGTCCATACTCATACCGTCATCTTCGACTCTCACGCCTATGAGCTGAGCCTCATACGTTCTGAAAGCGTTCAGACTGCCGATAAAACTCGGGCTTTCAACAATAATCTTATCACCCTTGTTAAGCACTGCTTTTGCGGTAAGATCAATCCCTTGATTTGCGCCTGTCATAATCAAAACAGTATCGTTTTCGCTTACTGAGTTAACCTTTGCCGCGCGCGCCCTCGCGCAGTCCCGCATTTTCGGATAACCGTCTGTCGTACCGTATTGCAATGCGAGCGTAGGACTTGTCATAAGAATTTTACCCGCGATTTTTGACAGTTCATCTGACGGAAACAACTCCGCCGCCGGATTTCCGCCCGCAAGCGAAATGATCTCAGGATCCGCCATACGCTTAAACATTTCACGGATTGCGGACCCTTTCATTGTTTTTACCCTGTCCGCCATATAATTTGTATATTCTCTCATAAGTAAATATCGTCTCCTTCTCCAATGACCGAGTAAAAATTGTCCTGCCGCCGCAACACTTTCTTTCCGCGCCCTCAGACATGCTGCCAATCAAATTGCGGCTCCTCAGATAATATTCCGTACAATAATTAACCGAATACGTTAACGCAAACAATTTCAATCCGTCTTATTTGTTTATCTTCTTCCAGCTGTCTTTCAATGCCACTGTTCTGTTAAACACAGGCTTATCAGGCGTGGAATCGGGATCAACACAAAAATATCCCAATCTCAAAAACTGGAATTTATCTCCCGCCTTTAAATCTGTCATTGTACTTTCAATCTTAGCGTTTTCAAGGACAACCTTTGAATTCGGATTAAGATTATCCGTAAAATCACTTACTCCTGTTTCATCAGACGGATTTTCTACATTAAACAGTCTGTCGTACAAACGTATTTCCGCGTCACGCGCATGAGCGGCGCTTACAAAATGAATGGTGCCCTTTACTTTTCTTCCGTCCGGCGCGTCACCGCCGCGCGTTTCCGGATCGTATGTGCAGTGAACTGCAACAATATTTCCGTCAGCATCCTTGTCACAGCCTGTACAAGTGACATAATACGCGCCCTTTAAACGCACTTCGCGTCCGGGAGACAATCTGAAATACTTTTTCGGCGCGTCCTCCATAAAATCATCTTCCTCAATATACAGCTCTCGCGAAAATTCAACACTTCGCTTTCCAAGCTCAGGATTTTCAGGATTAACCTCTACCTCTATCTGCTCCACCTGTCCCTCGGGATAATTGTCAATAATAAGTTTTATAGGTTTGAGCACAGCCATTACCCTCGGCGCCCTCTTATTAAGATCCTCCCTTATACAAGCTTCAAGCAGCGCAAAATCTATAACACTGTTTGCCTTGGCAATACCTATTCTGTCACAAAAATCACGTATCGCCTCAGGCGTGTAACCGCGGCGTCGCATGCCGCACAGTGTTGACATCCTCGGATCATCCCAGCCGGATACAATATTATCCTGAACAAGTCTTAAACAGCGTCTTTTGCTTGTGA
Organism: uncultured Clostridia bacterium; assembly: GCA_910578235.1. Classification (GTDB taxonomy): domain Bacteria; phylum Bacillota; class Clostridia; order UBA1381; family UBA1381; genus Hominilimicola. The sequence continues at coordinate 36,875 of CAJTPP010000009.1, forward strand.
GCGTATAATTTAAATTCATTCTCGCAAACTCAATCTGTCTTGAAGGATGCTCATATCCGACCTCGCGAAGCACCCAGTCATACAGCGGTCTGTGATCCTCAAATTCAAGCGAGCAAAGCGAATGCGTAACGCCCTCAACAGTATCCGAAATAGGATGCGCAAAATCATACATTGGATACACCAGCCACTTATCCCCCGTCCTGTGATGCCGCGCGCGCAGTATTCTATATATAATAGGATCACGCATATTGAGATTTGGCGAAGCCATATCTATCTTAGCGCGGAGCACCTTCGCTCCGTCAGGGAACTCGCCGTTTGTCATTCTCTCAAACAAATCAAGATTTTCCTCAACAGATCTTTCCCTGTATGGACTGTTTTTACCGGGGCTCGTAAGAGTTCCCCTGTATTCCCTTATCTCGTCCGCGGAAAGATCGTCGACATAAGCCTTGCCTTTTTTTATAAGCTTTACAGCGGCGGCATACATATCATCAAAATAATCGGACGCGTAAAACACCTTGTCCCATTTGAAGCCAAGCCATTTTATATCCTCCATAATCGCGTCCACATACTCAGTATCCTCTTTTGTGGGATTTGTATCGTCCAGACGCAGATTACATTTGCCGTTATACTTCTCAGCCATACCGAAGTCTATGCTGACCGCCTTCGCATGTCCTACATGCAGATAACCGTTCGGCTCGGGCGGAAAACGCGTCTGCACATGATCGTAAACACCGTCCGCCAAATCCTTCTCAATAGCTTCCTGAATAAAATTTCTGCTGATTATTTCTTCCATAAATCTATCCCCTCAACTTTTCTATTGCTTCGTCAAATCTTTTCATTACCTCGTCAGAGCCAAGCGTCTGCATTATCTCATACAAATCAGGAGTATTTCTTCTGCCTGTCACCGCGACACGTATAACTCCGGCCACATCGCCCACATGTCCCTTAAAACTGTCAGGGTTTTTCTTATATTCTTTCGGAGCTTTCGCGTATCCCAGTGACACTGCCATATCACGCACAGACGGAAACCATTCATCCGCGCTTGCATTTGGATCATATATATTCCTGTAGGTTTCAAGTATTTCAAGCATTTCTTCCTTTGAAAGATTTTCAGGAAAATCAAGTTTTTTATCCCAAAGCTCTGAATAAAAGTATGACACATAATTCTCAACATCCGACCATGCGGATATATCTTTACGCGGCTTAACGTTTCCACGCTCTATCGCAAAAATAGCCTTTGCGTATTCCTCGTCGTCAACAAGCAGCTTGTACAGCTTTTCGTTATTTTCACGCGCCCAGTCTGTAACCATATCATAAACTTCTTCCGCGCTGAGAGTACTTATATAATTCTTACTCACATCCGCAAGTTTTACTATATCAAACAAAGCTCCAGCCTTGCTCATTTTAGAAAAAGCGAATTTAAAACTGTTTATGTCCTCATTCGGATTTGCAATACGCCAGTCCTCATAATTTGAATTTGCAAGCGTCATGAGATATTCCCATATGGCGCCCTTGGGATAACCCACCTCTCTGTAATAGCTTACAGCAGCCTCGGGATCCTTTCGCTTTGACAATTTGCGTTTTCCACCGTTTTCCTCTTTCATAATCGGAGAAATATGAACGTACTTAGGAGCTTTAAAACCGCAGACATAAAACAGCTGCAAATGAATTGGCATAGACGAAATCCACTCGTCACCTCTTATAACATGCGTTGTGCGCATAAGATGATCATCAACCGCGTGCGCGAAGTGATATGTAGGAGTTCCATCCTTTTTCAAAAGTACCACATCCAGAATGTTTTCCGGCATTTCAATTTCGCCTTTTATAACGTCCTTGAATTTTATACGGTTATCCGCGCTTCCCGGTGATTTTAGTCTTACAACATACTCATCGCCTTTATTTATTTTCTCCTCAGCTTCATGAACTGTAATATCACGATATTTTGCATACTCTCCGTAAATACCGGGCAGTATTTTTTCACTCTCCTGTTTCTCGCGTACAGATGCGATTTCCTCCTCCGTCATAAAACACGGATACGCAAGCCCCTGTTCCACAAGCGATTTTACATATGACTGATATATTGCCGTTCTCTTACTCTGCGTATATGGTCCGTAAAAACCTTTTTCCTCAGTTTCCGAAAGCATACCCTCGTCAATATCTATACCAAAATCGCCAAGCCCTTTGACTATCAGACTTACCCCGTTCTCGACCTCGCGTTTCTTGTCCGTGTCTTCAATTCTAAGATAAAATGTGCCGTTTGTTGACCTGGCGGCAGTTTTTCCTATAAATGACGCAAACAATCCTCCAAAATGCAGGAAGCCCGTCGGGCTTGGCGCAAAACGCGTTACTACCGCGCCATCCTCAACATTTCTTTTCGGATACAGCTTCTCATAATCCTCCGGTGTTTTTGTTATATTCCCGAATAAAAGCTCTGCCATCTGTTTGTTACTGTCCATTTTCTTTCTTTATCCTTTCCGTTTTTAACCTGATATACCTATTCTATAATATTATACCTAAAAACGAGCTTAATATCAATCCCTTTTAGGAATTTTTTTCATATACCTGAAAATATCCTTAAAAAAATAAACAGCGCGGCGTTTATTTAAACGCCGCGCTGCAACACTATTTACATATATTAACGAAATGACTGTATAAACAGTATTATCAGTAATACGGGCGCAACCACCTTGATCATTCCTATATACAGGTTGCGTCTTGAAAATTTAGCCCCTGTCTTTTCAACCTCGTCTATAATATATTTCGGCTTGACAACCCAGCCAATCAAAATACATGTGCCTATCGCCACTACAGGCATCAGACAGTTATTGCTGATATAATCCATAATATCAAGAATTTGTCCCTGCGCTCCGTTTGGAAGTGTAATTTCAAAGAATAATTTATTATATCCGAGACATACAATTATTCCAAATACCAGCGCGATTACCGTCTCAGTAATTACCGCCCGCTTTCTCGACATATGGAACTGATCCATAAGGCTCGAAACGACTGCCTCCATAACAGAAACCGCGCTCGTCACAGCCGCAAAAAGCACCATTGCGAAGAACAGAAATCCGACTACATTACCTATTTTTCCCATAGCCATAAACACCTTTGGCAGAGATACAAACATAAGTCCCGGTCCTGACGCCTCCATTCCCTCTCTTCCCATGAAGGTATATACCGCGGGGATAATCATAACTCCCGCCAAAAAGGCCACAACAGTATCAAACAGTTCAATTCTATTTATTGACTTCACCAGATTAGCGTCATCCTTAACATAAGAACCGTACGCAATCATAATACCCATTGCCACGCTGAGACTAAAAAACAGCTGTCCCATCGCGTCCACTATTACAGACAGCAATTTTTTCAGAGTCAGTCCCTCTAAGTTCGGAATAGCGTATATTTTTAACCCTTCAAGTCCTGTTCGCGTCAGGCCGTCCGCATCTGTATGTTTAATTGTAATTGAAAAAACAGCAATTCCCACAACAAGCAGAAGTAAAATAGGCATAATGATTTTTGATGACGACTCAATACCTTTGTTTACACCGCGAACAACAATAAACGCAACCGCGAACAAAAATACTGACAGCATAATAATCGGCTGTGCCGTGCTTCCGATATAGCTTGTAAAATAACCATTTTCCGCCATCATACTGCCGCCGCCTGTAGCGTAAGCAAAAAGGTACTTGATAACCCAACCGCCTATAGCACAATAATAAGGCATGATAATCATTGGTATAACACATGCTATAAAACCCAGAAATCTCCATTGCTTCTTTACCTTCGCATATGCTGTAAGCGGACTTTGCTTAGTTTTCCGTCCTATAGCGACCTCAGTTGTAAGCAGCGTAAACCCAAACGTCACAGCCAAAATCAAATAGACAAGCAGAAACAGTCCGCCGCCGTCCTTAGCTGCCAGATACGGAAATCTCCATATATTACCCAAACCTACCGCGCTGCCGGCAGCCGCCAGCACAAACCCAATTGATCCTCCGAATGCATTCCTTTTCTTTTCCATATAAACCTCCATATTCTTTTCGCCCGCGCATAATAAATTTCAATACCTTACCGCAGGCTGATAAGGCCTGAAATAAAAACATCTTGTTTCTATTTATTCTCTGTTATTTGAGCCGCCCTCGCGAGAGCCGCGTCAATATTAGCGCAGAAATTCTGTTCCCCTATCTGCTCATACACATGTGATTTTTTGAATATTCCCATAGGCTGCTCATTTACATGCGACATTATAAGCGTAATATGCCTTTTTCTGCATGAACGGAGAATAGTCTCAATACTATGTATCGCCGTCGCATCAACCGCCGGAACCGTTCTCATACGGATTATAACAACGCCGTTTGTCTTGGCAGTCTTAATAATTCTCGCCAGCTTGTCCGCCGCGCCGAAAAACATAGGTCCCGTTATTTCATACACCAGCGTGCGTTCGGGCACCTCCTTACGGTGTATACTGTCCGGATCATTTTCATCAATCCCGTACTTCCAGCCGTGCACATTTGTAACATCCGCCATTCGTTTCATAAATAATATCGACGCAAGCACAAAACCCACGCAAATAGCCACGACAAGGTCAAACACCACGGTAAGCACAAACGTGGTGATTAAAACCGCCACATCGCTTTTCGGAGCCGACTTTACAAGCGATACAAACTGACGCCATTCACTCATATTATACGCTACAACAAACAGTATGGCGGCTATCGCCGGCATCGGTATCAGCGCCGCATACGGCATAAGCGCTAACAGAACAACAAGCAGCACGGCCGCATGCATAATGCCTGCCACAGGCGTTCTGCCTCCGTTCTTTATATTGGCGGCTGTCCTCGCGATCGCGCCAGTTGCCGGAATACCTCCGAAAAGCGCGGAGCATATATTCCCCGCCCCCTGAGCTATAAGCTCGGTATTAGAATTATGCGTGTCTCCTATAATACCGTCAGCCACAACGCATGAAAGCAGCGATTCTATAGCCGCAAGCACAGCTATCGTAAACGCGTCCGGAATGACTTCCTTTATCATAGCGAACGATAAAACTGGAATATGCGGGACAGGCGGCGCTGATGAAATGGTATAAATATCTCCTATTGTATTTACCTTCATATCAAACACATTCACCACAACCGCGCATACAATAACGGCAATCAGAGACGGCGGTACGCGTTTAAATATTTTCGGCATAATTATAAGTATCGCAAGCGCGAGAGCGCCTATAATAAACGCCTGTACATTAAAAGTATAAAACGATCTTACCGTCTCCATAACTTTTTCAAAAGTTTCAAGCGGTGAATTTTTAAATGTCAGCCCAAAAAAGTCTTTTAGCTGACCCACCACTATTGTAATCGCTATACCTGTCGTAAATCCTGTAGTTATGGTATACGGAATGTATTTAATAAGACTTCCGAGCTTCAGAAAACCCATAACAATCAATATAATACCCGCCATAACCGTAGCGAGCACCAGTCCTTCAAACCCGTGCGCCGCGACAATACCTCCTACAATTGACGCGAACGCCGCCGTAGGCCCCGCAATCTGTACCCGGCTGCCGCCAAGCAAAGAAATTACAAATCCCGCTATAATGGCCGTGTATATTCCTTTTTCAGGCCCTACTCCCGACGCAATTGCCAGCGCTATAATTGCAACAATCACGCCTGACATAATGTCCCTCGCCAGCTGTGCCTTTGAATACTTCTTCATCGAAGAAAGCATCTTAGGCTGAAATACTTCCTTAACAGACACTGTTATCCCCCTTTTTCATATATATTCCCCATCACCAAATATTCTTTCGGCTATCTTCAATCCTGATTTTTTAAGCCGCAAAATTATTATACCACTTATTGAAAAATATGGCAATCTAATTTTTAGATTGCCATATAATTTTTTATTTTTTTATAAAATTACATATCTGCTCAAACGCCCGCTGTCCTTCGGGCATAAATCCCATAATTGCCCAGTCATGACATAAACCTTTCCCCTCAAACACCCGTAAGTCAACGCCGCCGCTTTTAATTTTAGCAATAAGCTCCTCTATGTAGGCATAAAAAATTTCATTTGTACCGTAATAAAGCAGCATAGGCGGAAAATCGCTGTAATCCACAGACGATGTGCAGAAATCCGCGTTTTCAAGCGACATTCCTTTTAACCAGTGCTTTTTTACTATTTCTAATGTTCTTACTGAGAGCATTAAATCATCGCGTTCAAGCTCGCGCATTTGCTCATATTCTTTTTCTATCCCCGTAGACGGCGATATAATCACAACACCGGAAGGTTTTCTTTCCGTCCGGCGGCATACACAGACAGACAGGGCAGCTCCGGCGCTGTCTCCTATAATAGTAATATTCTTCGGGTCATGCTTTTTCAGGACTTCATTATACGCCCAATCAAGCCAGTCCGCCGCCCTCACTACAGACGCCTCCGGTCCGAGCGGATAAAACGGAAAATACAGCGCGGCTCCGGTATTTTTAACCAGCTTTACCGCCATTCGGTAATGCAGACGCGTCGGACACATCATCCCGCCTCCGCCATGTATAAAGAAAATTACCTTTTCATTCGCCCCATCCTCCGGCTCCAGTTTGAACAATAACTGTCCGTCCATATCTGTTTTCTTCACCGCAAGCCGCTTATATACAAAATCAGGCATATCATACGCGCGGTGATTTGTCTTTAAATACCGCAGAAGCTTATCCTCCGGCATATCATACATTTTCTTAATTCCTATAGCTCTTATGCCATGCTCAAGTATTTTATACCTAAAGCTCATTTTATCTCCTCCTGAACACTGAAAAGGGACACGATGTGTCCCTTTCAGAATATTAGCCTTTTCCGGCTTATTTATCTGCTTTTCCTATAAGATTTTTACGTTTTATTTTCTTAGACGCTGTCTTCTCAAATTCGGTGTCTCTGATATAAAGACCGTGAATTTGCTTCGGCGTCGGAAGCGTGTCATTCACCTTGTCTATCTCAGCCTGAAGCTGAGCCCGCGTATCCGTAAACGGATAATCGGGATTTGGATAGACTTCGGCAACTATAACGCCGTCATTATCATATACAACTATTTCCTGTACAGGATCAACACAGGCAAATTTATTCTCAAGCTCCTCCGGAGAAACATTTTCTCCGGAGGCGAGAATAATCAGGTTTTTCTTACGTCCGTTGATAAAAACATGATTATCCTTTACATATCCCAAATCGCCCGTTTTCAGCCAGCCGTCGTCGGTAAGAACCTTTGCTGTTTCCTCCGGATTTTTATAATACCCCAGCATGACCGACGGACTTTTCACCCATAATTCGCCGTCAACAGTCTTAACCTCGCACCCCGGCACAATTCTTCCTACCGACTCGGGATACGGACAGCCTTTCACTCCCGTGCTGACGCGCGCGGTACACTCTGTCATACCGTAGCCTTGAGCGGTTTCAATACCAAACTCCTTATAACCCGCTATAATCTCGGGACTTAAATACGCGCCGCCTACATACAAAACACTGAAATTCTCTCCGAACATGTCACGGCCAACCGCCGGTTTATCAGGATTTTTCTTTGCTTCCATCCGCATTTTATTCAGTATTGACGCGGCAATCATAGGTACAAACGTCGTCTGCACAGGCTGATATGTTTTTAAATTTTTAGGAATACGCATAAGAGAGTCATTTATACATAATAATCTGCCGTACCACAGAGTGCACATAATATCACACGTAAAACAAAAAACATGATGCACGGGCAAAAGCGTCAAACGCCTGTCGCCGCGATAACCGAGATCCGGCTCGCACGTGGCGTTATCTATCATATTAGCGTGACTCAGCATAACTCCCTTACTCTGACCTGTCGTTCCCGAGGTAAATATTATCGCCGCCACAGACCGGGGATCTATTTCTGCCGAGGGCGCTTTACCGCTGTAATCTTTTATTATATCACCCATAAAAACCGTATCGGGATATTGTCCTTGCATGTGTATAAAATATTTCACCTGAGGACAAAGCTTTTTCAACTCACCAACACATTCTTCACGCTTGTCGTCAAGAAAAACAAGTTCGGCGTCAGAACGGTTTATTTCGTCAGCAAGAGACGGCGCGCTGTTTGATACATTAAGAGGTACTGCCACATTCGCGCTTATAGTAATTCCAAACCACGCCGTGACAAATTCATAGCTTGTAGCTCCGAACACAGCCGCGTGTACGGTTCTGTCAAAATGCTCCTGCATCCACGCTCCCACTGCGTCAATATCATGTTTAAACCGGTTAAAGCTTCTGTCAACAAACTCCTTCTTAACCTGATTTCTGACAAATGTATCGTCACCAAAGCGTTCTGCCGCCGTATACGCGAGATCTCTTGTCGTTTTTATTTTATCTCTGCTGAAAGGCTCCATCACTGCTGTCCCTCCAAATATTGAACAAGCTCCTTAACCGTCTTGCTCGCGCTTGCTTCCTCTTCATTAACTTCAATATCCATTTCATCCTCAATGTCACCGAGCATACACATAAAATCGTACGAGTTAAAACCCAAATCCTCAGAAAAACGCGCGTCAGGCACTATTTCCCCATCGTCAACCTCGACATAATTCTTTATAAGCTCCTTTAACTTCTCTAACATAATAAACTCCTCCTTATACCATATCCATTATTTCCGCTATAGTAGCATTCGGATTTTCAATACTGCGGAATAATATTCTGCCTAAATAGTAATATAAACTCAATTTCCTGCGGAGCAGCAAGCTCCGTCATGTATCCGAAATAGAAATCAAGCCCGCCGTCACCCGGACGGTGCATAGCCGTAAGATACAATGGCTGAGGCTGTCTGCCGCTTGAATACCAGTGACTTTTATACGGTATTCCCTTTAAATACGGAACAATACTCTTTAAAGTTGCGGGCTGATACGTAAATCCGATGCTCTCATACGCGTAACCCTGCTCAATTCCGTATGCCATTCTCTGCGCGACATAAAATGTCATAGGCCCGTATTCACTGTGCATAAACAAATCATTCTGCGCCTTGTCAATTTTTTCCATAGCTTCAAGCACCGTATCTGTCGGCTCTACTATTGTACGAAGCGTCATACAATGCATTCTTACACCGCCGCTCTTTTTTGCGAGCACAGTGGAACGTCTTGACACAAAATCCTTTATGCATATATCCTTTTCATTATTGTTAAACTTGGACAAAACAGTTCTCAGACCATGAATAAGCAAAACGCTTACGGGAAATCCGTATTCCTCGCAAAAATTCACCAGCTTCATTGTAGAATTGACGTCAAGCTCATATCTTACAGTTGAGCCTTTCGCGTCATTCGACTCAAGCTTGGCGGCGCGCAAATTTGGATTGCCGCATTCCTGACGCTGAGTCTGTAATCTGCCCGGGCCCGTAAAATCAGTATAAATAGGCTCGGGCCTTTTAAACTGCTCCTGCCAGTAAGCCGCGTCACGCTCTTTTTTCTTGTTTCCCTCCTGATATTTTATATCTTGTTTTACGGCTTCTATATAAGATGTCATAGGCTTAGGATACGGAAGATCATACATGAGATGGCAGTAAATATCCATTACATCTCGCGTAAACGCGACTATTGACAACGCGTCCATCGCCATATGATGCATATTCATATAATATCCGTTATATCCGTTCGGCATTGAAACAATCACTATGCGTGAAAGCGGCCCTCCAAACGTGTCAAACGGCTGACTTGTCCAGCCGTCCATTACCTTATTGATTTTTTCCTCGCTCCACTCAGAAAAATCATAATATTCAAAATACTGATTTTCATACGGCATAATATACTGCCATATCTGGCCTGTCTCTGGTTCCTTCCACAATCTTAATCTCATTGACTCGCACCGCTCCACAGCTCTGTTTAAAGCCTCTCGCAGCGCGGCCTGATCAAGCTCCATTTGCAGATACCGTCCCGTGCCCATATTTACAATCTCACTTGTGGGACTAAACGTCATCGTGTACAAATGCAGCATTTGCGCTTCTGTTATCGGATAACAGTCACGCTTTATTCCTCCTATAATTTTTTCCACTGCCGATACCTCCGATCTTTTGTTAGTAATGACCAATATATTCCTCTATTCAGTGTATCACATTATGCATACTGTTGTCAATAAAATATGGTACATTTTAGAAAATAATTCCTTTATTTTCCAGATACGAGGATTGATCACACATAAAAGCTGTTCCTAAAACCATTATAATTAAGATTTTACATAAAAATAACGTCTGTAATGATATGCAGACGTTATTTCCAATACTTTCTTATCTTCCCAAAGCCGCTCTAAGCTCTCTTGCCATTTCTTCCATCTGGGTTATATTATCCGCTTTCATAACGGATTTAATTGTAACTGTTTTGTCAATGACCGTAATATCCTTCATACCCTCAAGCGCGGTACGAATATGCTTCGCCGCCATAGGTCCCCACGAGCCGTTCTCTATGACAGCCGCCGTTCTGTTACGGTATGTCTTTGATTTCAGATGCGCAAGAAAATCCTCCATACACGGGAACAATCCGCCGTCATAAGTAGCCGAAGCAAAAACAATTCCGTCATATCTGAACGCGTCCTCCACGGCTTCCGCCATATCATCACGCGACAAATCAAACAGTGATACCTTTTCCTCTCCCTGCGCCTTTAAAATTTCAGCAAACTTTTTGGCAGCCTCGGCCGTATTTCCGTGTATTGACGCATACGCAACGGTTATGCCCTTATTTTCAGGCTCATATTTGCTCCATGTGTCATATTTGCCTATATAATGACCCAGATTTTCTTTAAGAACAGGTCCGTGCAGAGGACAGATTATTTCTATATCCAGAGCTGCCGCCTTTTTCAACAGCGCCTGTACCTGCGCGCCGTAACGTCCCACTATATTGAAATAATAGCGTCTTGCCTCGCAGTCCCAATCCTCGTCCGTGTCAAGCGCCCCGAATTTACCGAAGCCGTCCGCTGAAAACAGTACCTTATCTTTTTTATCGTATGTAACCATAACTTCCGGCCAGTGTACCATAGGCGCTGTCGCAAAAACAAGCGTGTGTTCTCCAAGACAAAGCTCGTCCCCCTCGCCTACAACAACATGTCTGTCTGAAAAGTCCCTGTCAAAAAACTGGGGCAGCATTGCGAATGTCTTTGAATTTCCCACAAGCTGAGCGGTCGGATACTTTTCCGCAAAACGCGCAATATTTGCCGCATGATCCGGTTCAAGATGCGAAATTACCAGATATGACGGTTCTCTGCCGTCCAGAATTTTTTCCACATTTGCGAGCCATTCATCTGTTACTCTTTTGTCGACAGTGTCCATAACTGTTATTTTATCATCAATTATCACATATGAGTTATATGATATGCCGTTCGGCACAACATACTGACTTTCAAACAAATCAATAGTTTTATCATCAACACCAGCATAAATAATTGTATCTGTTATTTTTATATTCATTTGTATCTTTTCCTTTCCGTCCTTAGGCTCTTAGCCGGACACCGTTATTTTTATGCTATTAAAATTGTATCATATTATATAATCATAATCAAGTAAAATATTAAAATTAAAACTATCTGTTATTCTTTTCAAAATACACAGACAAATACTTTTTTGTGTTTTCCAGCATTGCGTCAAATAACTCTCTCGCCTGTGAGACGGGTATATCCATATTCGCGTCAGACGCAAACGCATTAAACACACCGTCTATATCACGCGCAAGAGCGGAGTTTACAACAGTCTCTTGTTCTCCGCACACACGGCTGACAAGCGGATATATTTCCCGGGGTATATTCCCGGCAAACACAGGATTTAACGAGTTTGCTCTAAAGCACGCGTTCGTTTCGACTACCGCTCCTATCGGTAAATTCGGTATTTGCCCGTAATTCGGAATATTAACATTAGTGACAAGATCTCGAAGTCCAAGAAGCGCCCGTATCTGCTGCACTCCTTCCTCTCCCGTCTCTTTCAGCTCAAATTTTTCTTCTCCCGTATACAGTCTTTCGCTTTTTTCAAGACGTCTGTGCAAATCCTCTTTTCTCCACGACACAGGCGTAAGCGCGAACCCCCAATTTTCAACAGTCTCCCTGTTCTTCAGATACCAGCTTCCCGGACAAAATTCCGCAAGATGCCTGTCACCCGCCGCGGCAATATAACCATACCTTAGAAACAGATCTATTTTCACTTTTTCACTGCCTTTAAAAAACCTGTTCATCCAGTTTTCATCAACATCGCGCAAATAACCTGTATCCTTATATTTTTCAGCAAACTCACGGTATACGGGAAAAAGATCCATATCACGATACTGAGCCTTAGTCAGCCATGTAAAATGGTTTACACCAACGACGTTAACCTTTATATCCTCACGCTTCACATCCTTTATTCCGCGCATTTCCTCCAATGCGGTCATAAGCACCTTCTGCGTTCCAAACACCTCGTGACAACAGCCAAACGCCTTGATTTCAGGAAACACTTTATACAGCGTCCTGACGCACATAGTCATAGGATTTGTATAATTTATAACCCATGCGTCCGGACAGTATTTTTTTATATTCTCAGCAATTTCCTCAAACATCGGAATTGTTCTCAGCGCTCTCACAATACCGCCCGCGCCGGAAGTGTCTCCTACCGACTGATAAATTCCGTACTTTTCGGGCATATGCACGTCGCTTTCCATTTCGTCAAAAGTTCCGGGCAAAATTGATATAACCACAAAATCCGCGCCCTTAAGAGCGCCGGCAATATTGTCCTCCGCTTTATAGCTCCACACTGATTTACAGCCTTTAGTATTTTTTATATTATTTCCTATTACTTCATTTCTCTTTGCGGCTTCTTTGTCTATATCATAAAGAAACACCGTGCCGCACATATCGTCAGCAGCGGCCAGATCGCTCATAAATCCCCATGCCCATCCGCGAGAACCGCCGCCTATGTAGGCGATTTTTACGTCTTCCGCTTTATTATCAATATATTTCATAGCTTTCCTCCAAATAGTATACTCTTTTATCAGTATACCACAATTTTACAGACTGTCAATATTCATAAAATATATATTTTGATTTTTATGTTAATCAGTCCCGTTTTTTAGCTTTAAATCATAAAATATAGAACAGGAGGTATTACATTATGTATATAAATAGAAAGAAAAACAACTACATACCACAGAATACATTTGCCAAGGCCGTAATAAAGGGCAGTGACAAATACCCCGGTATCAGCGGAAACGTAATATTCAAGCAGATGAAAAGCGGCGTGCTTATCACAGCCGAAATCGCGGGTCTGCCTGTAAATTCCGACAAATGCGGAGGCGGTGTTTTCGGCTTTCATATCCACGAGGGCACAAAATGCAGCGGTGATGAAAAGGATGCGTTTGCAGACGCAAAAGGACATTTTAATCCAAACGACTGTCCTCACCCGTACCATGCCGGCGATCTGCCGCCGCTGTTCGGCAATAACGGCTACGCGTACATGTCCGTCTTTACCAACAGATTTGATCTCAAAGATATTATCGGCAGAGTAATTATAATACACAGCAATCCCGATGACTTTACAACACAGCCGAGCGGCAATTCGGGCAAAAAAATCGCCTGCGGTAAAATAATGTACAGCTAATATATTTTTATATAAAATTTACAATTTATATTGACTATCCGCCGGATTTTATTGTATAATAAATCCATAAGTAAAACGGAACGGAGAAATTATTATGAATTTTAAGGAAAACACAGAATATGATATTATCGGACTGGGAGAAGTAATGCTAAGGCTTTCTCCGCCTGATAAAGAGAAAATTTCCCAGAGCGAAACATTTGATAAAAACGCCGGAGGAAGCGAGCTTAATGTTGTGTCAGGAGCGGCAATGCTCGGCGTTCGTTCAGCTATTATAACAAAACTGCCGAAAAATAAGATGGGGAATTTTATACGAAATAAAATACGTTACGGAAACGTGTCCGACGATTACATAATCTATGACCACTCTCCTCAGAAGCGTCTGGGTATTTACTATTACGAGAGCGGCGCATATCCGAGAAAATCCTCTGTAATCTATGACAGGGCAAATTCAAGCATGTGTTCGCTGTCCATATCCGAACTGCCCGAGGATATATACGGCAAAACAAAGATATTCCACGTATCAAGTATTACCATGGCTCTTGCGCCGTCCCTCAAAGATACTACTCTCATGCTT
>CAJTPP010000009.1:51045-59410 GCA_910578235.1 uncultured Clostridia bacterium
TTCATTTGACGTAAACTACCGTGCGTCACTATGGAGCGAGGAAGAAGCAAGAGAGGTTGTAGAATCTGTATTCCCGTATGTTGATTTTCTGTTTGTATCGGAAGAAACCTCAAGGAGAATGCTGCAAAGAACAGGCACTCTTGAAGAAATTATGAAGGGTTACGCGAACGACTACGGCTGTACGCTGATCGCTACTACAAGGCGCGAGGTTGTAAGTCCCACCCGCCATAATTTTAATTCAAAAATATATATGAACGGTCAGTTCTATGAGGAGGAGCCGTACAATAATATTGAGGTTATTGACAGAATAGGCTCCGGTGACGCATACCTTGCGGGAGTATTATACGGGCTTATCAAATATGGCACTCCCGAACAGGCTATTGAAATAGGCAACGCGCTTTCAGCCGTAAAAAACACTGTTCTTGGAGATATGTCCGCAAGCAGTATTGAGGAAATAGAAAGCGTTATTAAGTCTCATAAGGCCACAGGCCGTCAGGATGAAATGGTAAGATAAAAAATAAATTACTCATCACAGAATACACGGTATAAATAATAAGAGGGAGAGAATGTCTTATTATGGGTAACAAGAGTCCGTATATTCTGAAATCAGTAATCCATATCCGATATTTTAGGATATGCGGCAGTAAATGCCGCATATCCGTTTTTTTGATTAAATGCTGATAACAAAACCAATTACTTATACATTGGTCCGTAATTCTTGCAGGCAGCATAATCCGCCGCCTGTAAATCCTCTGTACCAAATGATGACCACGCATGCGGACGATATACCTTTTCCTCAGATACGTTATGCATAGTAACAGGAATTCTGAGCATTGAGCATAATGTTATCAGATCAGCGCCGACATGTCCTCCGACTGTAACTCCGTGATTTGCTCCCCAGTTTGCCATTACGCTGTAAACATCTCTGAATGCGCCGCTGCCTGTAAGAACAGGCGCAAACCAAGTTGTAGGCCATGTGGGATCCGTTCTCTTATCCAGCTTATCATGCACTTCGTCCTCCAAATTACATGTATAGCCTTCCGCTATCTGAATAACAGGTCCTATTCCCTCCACAAGATTTACACGAAGCATTGTCACAGGCATCTCCGCTTTTGTTCTGAAATGGCTTGAAAAACCGCCGCCTCTGAAATACTCGTAATCAGCCCTGCACCAGTCTGTTGCCTTAATACATGCCTCGATATCCCCGTCGGTCATATTCCACCATTCTTTTTGCGTGCCGTTTCCGTTCTCGTCCTTTGACGCGCCTGTACAGTCAAGCGCTGTCGCGCCTGAATTTATAAGATGGATTATGCCGTCGGACGCTCTGCCTGTAAGCTCTTTTCCTGTAACGCGCTTAACAGCGTCGGGCGACCAGTATGTACGAACGTCATGGAACGCGGGGGCTTTACCTGTGACAAGTGTCGCAAGAAGCATTGAAATACCGTTTAAAGTATCATTTTCTGTCGCAAACGGAGTAGGCATTTTCTTTCCGTTCCAGTTAAACGAGGACGCCATAATAGCTTCTGTAAAATCAGCGTTAGGAAGCCAGTCCGTCCAGTTTCTCTGTCCCTGAAAACCTCCCACTATCGCATTTTTACCGAGCGCTTCCTCATGCCATCCCATCTCGGCAAGTTTTTCATTACCATAAAGAATGTCATTGACAATTATCGTAAATTTAGCAATAAACTCCCAATCTTTATCAGCGGGAACCACTTTTGATTTTGTAATAATTTCCGGGAAATTCTTGCCCGCATTCTTATCAAAGCCTTCAGGACAGTTTTTCTTTATCCATGCGAGCGCCTTTTCATATTCGTCTTTATCATAAATACCGAGCGTAATTCTTCTCAGTATTTCTGTCAGATCAACAAATTCAGCTCTTATACCAAGATATTTCTGCATAAATGACATATCGCAATATGAGCCTGCTATACCCATTGACACGCCGCCGAGATTAACATATGATTTGTTTTTCATCTGACCAACGGCAATCGCACCTTTTGCCCAGCGTATCATTTTTTCCGCGACATCTTCAGGAACAGTATTATCATCAATATCCTGCACATCATGTCCGTACATAGAGAAAGCCGGAAGTCCGCGCTGCGCAAACGCAGCCATAACAGCGGCAAGATAAACCGCGCCCGGACGCTCTGTTCCGTTAAAGCCCCAAACCGCCTTGACAGTGTCAGAGCTTAAATCCATAGTTTCACTGCCGTAGCACCAGCATGGTGTTACAGCCAGTGTGGCGCACACATTCTGTGTGGAAAAATAGTCGTTGCATTTTGCGGCCTCCGCACCGCTGCCTATTGTGCATGGTGAAATAACACATTCAACAGGAGTACCGTCCTGATAGTGCACATTGCTCTCAATAAGCGTCTTTGCGGCGTTTGCCATTGCCATTGTCTTTTCTTCAAGACTTTCTCTTACGCCTCCCCAGCGTCCGTCAATCGTAGGTCTTATTCCTATTTTTGGTTTCATTTTATCTACTTCCTTTCCATCTGTTTATATACATGAATATAATATATTTCTCAGCCTGGGCTGATAATATTCCTCCTGTGGATTAAGCATATGGTGCGCGTAAAACATAGCCAGATTGTTCTCCGTATCCATTAACACAGTCGCCCCGGCCGCTCCGCCCCAGCCAAACTCGCCGGCCGGTCCGTTTGAGCCGCCCGCGGCTTTATCCAGCATTGTCCTTACTCCCAGACCGTAGCCATATCCTTTCAACTGCGGCCAGCTCATAGTTTTTTGCTGTTCACCGCTCAGATGATTTGTCTTCATAAGCTCAACTGTCGCGCGGCTTAATATTTGGTTTTTGTTCAGTCCTCTGCCGCTGTTGGCAAGAGCAGCCGCAAGAAGAGCGTAATCTCCCGCTGTGGTAATTATTCCGGCTCCTCCGCTGTCATACCTATCACCAAATATCAAATGGTTTCCATTTATTTTCTTAACAACGCCATTGCGGTTTTTGCTTTTCTGAAGCTCCACTATATCGCTTGTGTCTCCTGTTTCATAAATATACTGCCGCGCCATTTTTTCCGTCACGTCTGACGGCGGATGATAATATGAATTTTTCATATCCAGAGCGTCAAATATATTCCTGCTGACATATTCTGAAAAACGCATCCCTGAAACAACCTCTGTAAGCGCCGCCAGCACATCATGACACAAACTGTAATTCCACCTATCTCCCGGTTCAAACACCAGCGGTTCCTCCGCAAGACATCTTATCACGGTACGCGTATCCATATGTCCGTCAGTGAGCTTGCGCGCCTTGGTAAACGCCGCTGTTTCCGTGTCATACGACAGTCCCGCAGTCATAGTGAATAAATCCCGTATAAGTATCGTTTTTTCTGCTTTTTCTGCTGTATCGCCTTTCTTCACGTTAATATCTTTAAATTCAGGCAAATACTCATATAACGGATCTGTAAGCAGAAATTTTCCTCTCTCATATAATTGCAGAGCCGCTGTTACAGTCGCAATTTTTGAACATGAATAAATATAAAGCTGCTCCCCGCCTGTCATTTTGACCTTGTTTTCCAGATCGGAATAACCCGAACTGTATTCAAAAACCTTATCATTATCCTTGTACACAACTATGCTGTTACCCGGAATAATCCAGTCGGTAAGACTATCCATAAAGCTTTTCATAAATTCAAAACTCATTTATATCCTCCGCGTCAGATGACTATATCCGCATCCTTATCCTCAAACTTTATAAACACTCTTTCATTTTTAGTTATTGTAATATTGTACTTGTGTCCCCTGAACACCCTCGTAACCTTTGCCGGAAGCATTTCCTCCGGAAGACACGGATCAATTTCAAGACCGTCCCATTTTGCCCGTATTCCGAACATATACTGAGTCACGGCAATATACATCCACGCCGCTGTTCCTGTAAGCCATGACACATTAGCCAAACCGAACTTGTCGCTTTCAGGACCGAATATATTTGAAGCGTATACATACGGTTCGGCTTTATATCGCCACTCGCCCGCTTTTTCCTGAGCTATCATCGGCAAAAGCTGATGATAGTACTTATACGCTCTCTCAGGGCGCTTTAACATACATTCGGCAATAATGGCCCATGTATTGGCATGACAGAACACACTTCCGTTTTCACCACAGCCCTTATTGTAATAAGTAAGCGGATCATTCTTCGACGGATAATCCTGCATTGACGGGTGTATTTTCTTAATACCCAAATCGGTGTCCAGATACTCTTTTACGCTGTCCATTGCGTCAAGCCCGTTATCGCCCATACCGCTGATTACCGACCAGCTCTGAGTATTGAGCCATATCTTTGCCTGAGGTTCCTTTGCGCTGCCTATATAGCGTCCCTCATCGGTAATACATCTGATATACCATTTACCGTCCCATGCCTTTTCATTTACAAGCTTTTTCTGACTTTCATATATGTCAAGATACTTTTGCTTATCCTCTCCTTTAAGACTGGCAATTTCGGCGATCATTCTGAGCACTGTTCCAAACTGCATTCCTGTCCATATGCTCTCGCCTCTGCCTTTGCGGCACACCTTATACAGCATGTCATTCCAATCCGAGGACAGCATCAGCGGAAATCCGTTATGACCTAAATTCTCCATACAGAAATCAATTGACTTTTTAATATGCTCCCAAACAGTAGCGCAGCCGCCGTCATAGAAATTAACCACCTCATCCAGATAGTCAAGACTTCCTTCCTCCATAATGATATGATAACATGTCATTACGAGCCACAGATGATTGTCACTGTGAATACGCTTTACCGGCTCCCAACCCTCAATCGGGAAACAGTAATGATTGCAGTGTCCGTCCTGATACTGCTGTGTAAACAGCAGATTTAGTTTGTTTTTCGCGCGTCTCAAATCAAACGGCACCATGGCTAAAATGTCCTGGGCGGTGTCTCTCACTCCTACGCCGCGGAAAGTTCCCGTCGCGTAATAGCTGATATTCCGAGAAAACTGGAAATTTCGCTCTGCCTGATATGGGTTCCAGATATTTATCATAGTCTGAGCGTCCTTATCAGGAATTTCACACTGGAATTTTCCGAGATAATTATCCCACTGCTCGCATAGTCTTTTATACGATTTTTCCACAAAATCACTTTCACAGCAATGAGCAACGCTTGACTTTATTTCCTCCTCTGTCATTGCCGTGCCGAGAAAAATATTAACCGTTTTTTCCTCACCGGCCTTAAGCTCAAGATCTATTTGCAAAGCAAAGCACGGATCACCGCCGTAAAGAGTGGAATTGGAGCACTGTCCGTTTTCAACATTCTGAGGATTTTCCTCGCCGCGGTATGATCCCACAAACTCGTCTCTATCGCAGTCAAATCCCGTTATAGGAACATCTGACGCAAAATATACCAGCGGAGTCTGCTCCGGACGCGGCTGATCTTCAACGCCGTATTTATAAACTAAAACATTATCCATATTATACGCGCTAAGCTGGTGCTTGTTATAGCACTGCCATTGCAGTTCACGCATAAATTCCATCATTCCTAGTTCAACATATGGAAAAATTGTAAGCTTTTTATCAGATTTAGACTCAATCTTCAAATTCCAGATAAGCGCGTTTTCATATTCGCCCACAAAATATGTACTTTTCACAGACACATCATTTTTTTCAGCTTCAAAGCGAGTATATCCCATGCCATGAGTGGAAGTCCATTTTTGAGGCTTGCTTCTGCACGGCTCATTTGTCGGACACCAGTAGTCTGTCCCATCCTTTATATACGTGTAAAAACCGCTGCGGTCAGTAGGCAGATGGAAAAAACGGTAATGATTAATCCTCCATATCTGCGGCGACTTATAAAACGCGACGCCGCCTCCCGCCTGTGAAATCATCGTATGAAATGTGCCGTTTGACAGATAATTCATCCATGGTGTTGGTGTATTATACTTGTCAAAAGTTATTTCTCTGTTATTAAATTTATACATATCCGTACATCCTCCTGTATTCATCCGCTGCTTTATGCGCGCATTCCTGAGCCTTTTCTTTTTCCTGAACTGTCACAGGTTCGTCAGTATCGGCAAAGCGATTTCCAATACAGCTTTTGCCTGTCAGCATCTCATACCAGACATATCCCAGCGCAAGCCGTCCCAGTCCCAGCGACGCGTGAAAGGTATCACGATGCAAACTCGCAGCTCCCGCGTCTATAAGCTTCTGAAAAGTCTCTCCGCACGGAATAATTTCCGCTTCTCCAAGGGCTTTTGCAGCTTGCTTATACGCTGATTTTAAATCTGCAAACATATCATTCTGACTTTTATACCCCAGTTCTTCCGTCAATCGAGCGCTGTTCTGCTCATACGCCCATGTCTGGTGCAGCATAATTTTTGATTTCGGCGCGTGTATATGAACATATTCCGCAAGAGCATCAAGATACGGCTGATAAGTTTCATAATCCACACTCTGACTGCTTACCTGCTGGAGCGTCACCACATCCCATATATCACTCTGCAACGCCTGACGTATTGAAACCTTTATACCTGTTCTCTCGCCGTTATATTCAAAATCATAATCCGCCGCGTCATTGTGCATGTTCACATAATGGCGTGAAAACGGACAGCCGCCTATAAACAGATTTACCGCCTTTACGTTTTCTCCGTCTGCCTTCGCTATATCGTGAAGATAGCGCATGGCGTCATTTGAAAAGCTGTTGCCTATTGCTAAAACCTTCATTTTTGTTTCCCCCTTTCAGATGTTATTCAAGCACTACCATCTGATGACATTCTATTTCTTCTATGCAAACGGAAACAAATCCGTCCTCATACTGAAAATCTATGTCCTTATTTTGCGGCGCAAGATACACACGGCTGATTTCCATATCTGTTTTTATTTTCAAATCGGTATTATAAACAGGTATTATGTCCTCAATAATCTCCGTATCACGTCCGCGCTTTACAGGACTTGCATAAAGCAAATGACAAATCAGTCTATCTCCCTGTCTCATAAGCGTAGTTATACCTTGCGCGGGAAGATTTGTAATTAAAGTTTTACCATCGCCAAGCAGCCTATCCAGCGCGAACACCGTCATCTGTTTCAGATGAATTCCGCCTGTCTCAGCATAATCATCAAATATGTTCCATGCGATATATATTCCGTCCTTGCCCTCTGTCATTCCGCCGCCGCCGTATTCGCCGCTGCACGGCGTATGCTGATGCGAGCAAAAATGCTCCCATGTACGGTTGAAATAAGGATTTTCACGCATTCCAAGCTCAGTTCCTATGCATTGTACCTTTTCTCCGCTGCTATACATTACATAATCAGTATCGCCCATACCCGCAATTTTTCCCAGTGGTCTGAAATAATCAGGCTTATACTGATTTTCCTCAATCCACCGCGCGCCGAGATCAAGACAAAATTCATTTTTATCCGTATACAGCGCGGATTTGCCCGTAGCCAGTACTTTGCCGCCTTTATCGCAAAAACGTCTCAGTTTTTCCGCAAAATCACTGTTAACACGCACAATATCAGGCAGTATCACTACCCTGTAATTATCCAGTTCTGTTTCAAAATCCGCAATATCGAACAAATACTTGCCTTCAAGCATAATACGGCAAACGCCGCTTCCCGATGCGCCGACCTGAGTTGTCTGAGCCGTACTGTGTGTTCCTTCACATGCTTCGGGACTGATCACGGCAATATCAGCGACAGAGCTAACATTGTCAAGCCACGGTTCTTTCTTCTCAAGCTCCGCATATGCGCGTCCTATCAAATCATATGTAACCATATCCATTTCACCATTCGGTGAAAGCTGATCGCCTATTGAGCTTTTAGCACCGTTTGCCGCAGCAAGCGAAACCTCGTAACGAAGCGCGTTCGGATGCTTAAAACCGCCGAATTCCCCCCACGAGCTGTGAAATTTACCTGTCATACCAAGATACTCTATTCCCAGTCCCTGACAATATCTTGCTGAAAACGGAAAATGATCATAGCCCCAGCCGCCTGTAGGCAGACTTTCAAGCTCCAAATGTGTGTTATAACACGCCAGATCACGTCTGCCCTGACGGATATGACCTCCGTTATGAAACAAAGGCAGTCCTGCCCTGTGCTTATCCACAGCCGCCCGAGTTTTCTCACAGTAACGCCTGTAAACCATTTCGGCGTGCTCCATTACAGCCTTGTCATCATACGGATTTACCCCAAGCTTTTCACGCTCCGCAATACAATTCTGACAATAACACGGCTGAACACCCGCTATATCAAGAAAAATTCCGTCAGCTTCATAATTGGCGCATACTTCCTCAATCTGCTTTAACAGCACTTCCAGATACGGCGAAGACATACACAGCTTGTGATAACCCGCTTCAGTAAAATCCTTCGCCCACATAGTGGACTCGTCTTTATTCCTGACAAGCCATTCGGGATG
>CAJTPP010000010.1:0-2733 GCA_910578235.1 uncultured Clostridia bacterium
GAGAATTCCTATTGCCAAACGTCTTATTGACTATGCACAGCTGAAAAAGGATGTTGTGCTTGTCGGCGCGAATACGCGTCTGGAAATATGGGACAGTGCGCAGTGGGATAATTATCAGTGCGGTCTTTCCGATGATTTTATGCTCAGCGGAATACGCGAGTACGGTCTGAATATATAGGAAAGGAAAGCGTATGGAATTTAAACACGTTTCGGTATTATTTAAGGAAAGCATAGACGCGCTTAAAATAAAAGACGGCGGCGTGTATGTGGACGGTACGCTTGGCGGCGGCGGACATTCTTATGGGATATTGTCTGTCGGAGCAAACTGCTCTCTTGTCGGAATAGATCAGGACAAAGAGGCGATTGCTGCGTCGAGGGAACGTCTTGCCGAATTTTCGGGCAGAGTGACTTTTGTAAACAGAAATTTCAGTGAAATAAAGAATATTTTACATGAGCTGGGAATAGATAAGGTTGACGGAGCTGTACTTGATCTTGGGGTAAGCTCGTATCAGCTTGATAATGCCGAAAGAGGTTTCAGTTATATGCATGACGCGCCGCTGGATATGCGAATGAATACAGGCAGCGGAAAAACGGCATATGACGTGGTAAATACATATGGATGTGAAGAACTGACGCGTATTTTTTATGAATACGGAGAAGAAAAGTGGTCAAAGCGTATTGCGGAATTTATCTGTGAACGCCGTGCGAAAAAGGAAATTTTGACGACATTTGAGCTTGTTGATATTATTAAAGCGGCAATACCAAAGAAAGCGCGTATGGAAGGCGGACACCCTGCAAAAAGAGTGTTTCAAGCAATAAGGATAGAAGTAAATAACGAGCTTGGAATACTTGAGGGGGCAGTGAAAGATTTTATAGACTGTCTGAAAACGGGAGGACGTTTGGCGGTGATAACTTTTCATTCGCTTGAGGACAGAATTGTAAAAAAGACTTTTATGGAGGAGGCAAAGGGCTGTGTATGCCCGAAGGAATTTCCGGTATGTATGTGCGGACGATCGCCTGAAATTAAGATTGTTTCAAGAAAACCGGTACTGCCTTCACAAAAGGAAATTGAGGGGAATTCACGATCGAAAAGTGCAAAATTAAGGATTGCAGAAAAACTTTAAGGAGAGATAATTGTGGAATACGGAAATTTGGCATATAAACTGCCTCAACGCTATGAAGATCCGATATACAGAAGAAAACCACAAGAAAATAAAGTACGGGTAGTAAAGAGGAATCGTGAGCAAATGCTGATAAGAGGTAAAAATATACGCAGGATATGCGTTGTAATAACACTTGCCGTGTCGGCGGGATTTATGATTTCGGAGTTTGTATCCGTAAATGAAACTCAGCAGCAGGTGGCTTCACTGCAGAAAGAGCTTTCCCAGATAGAATCCGCTACCAGTCAGATGGTATTTGACATGGAGCAAAGCGTGGATCTTGCGGAGATAGAAAGACAGGCAACTACAAGACTTGGCATGCAGAGACCTGAAAAATATCAGACAATTTATGTAAATGTAAGACAGGATGATTATACCGAAAGCACAGCGGGAGAGGTTGAAAGCGTCGGGAATAAGATAAATTCAATGCTTAAAAGCATTGGCGGTCATATTGTACAGTTTTTCAGCATAAAATAAAACAGTCGGACTTTTAATGAGTCAGAATAGCGATTAAAGGAATTGATGTATTAATGAAGCCATCATTAAATGAAATAAAAAGAAGAACTGTCATAATGGTGTTGGCGGTAATATGCGCGCTTGCCGCGCTTGTTGTGCGTGTTGCGTATTGGCAGATAATACGCGGTGACGAGCTTTCTGAAAAGGCAAAGGCACAGCAGCAGGGCAGCAGTATTATAACAGCCGCCCGCGGCAATATATATGACAGAAACGGCAAAATCCTTGCGGAAAGCGCTTCGGTAAATACGCTTATATGCAATCCCGAGGATGTAAAGGCCGATGGTGACGCGGATGTTATAGCGGCAAGATTGTCGCCTGTTATAGGCATGGATCAGAGTGATATAAAAAAGCTCATAACGAAAAACACGCGGTATCAGGTTATTAAAAAGCGTCTTACTAACGAGGAGTCGGACAGCGTAAAAAAACTGCTTGATTCTGAGGTTGACGCCAAGATTGCAAAAGCGTTCAGCGGTATATATTTCGAGGATGATTCAAAGCGTTATTATCCTTTTAACGTGGCTCCTCATATCCTTGGTTTTACGGGTTATGACAATAACGGCATACAGGGGATTGAGCTGACGTTTGATGATGCTCTTATGGGACGCAACGGAAGTATTGAAACAAATCAAAACGCTAACGGAACAACATTGAAGCAGCAGCAGGCGGAATACATAAACAGCGCGTCAAAGGGTGATGACGTTGTGCTGACAATAGACGAGACAATTCAGCATTTCCTTGAAAAGCACCTTGAGGAGGCGGTTGCCGAGGATAAGCTGAAAGAGGGCGCGGCAGGTATAGTGATGAACCCGAAAACGGGAGAGGTGCTGGCCATGTCGACAAAGCCTGATTTTGATCTGAATTTGCCGTATAGTATTGAACAGTTCCAAAAGTATGCAGTGGATTTTGATTATGGCATTGCAGATGAGACAGCAGAAGGTGAAGAACCTAAGCCCACAGTCGATCCGAATAACCTGAGTGACGAGGTTATCGCGTCAATGCGTAACAAGATGTGGAGAAATAAAGCGGTATCCGATACATATGAACCGGGTTCGACATT
>CAJTPP010000010.1:2801-6926 GCA_910578235.1 uncultured Clostridia bacterium
CTTCAAGATAGTGGCAGACAGAAAAATAGGCTGTGCAAATAATCAGGGACATGGGCCTCAAAACTTTGTCGAGGGTTTGCGGAATTCATGTAACCCTGTTTTCATGGAGCTTGGTCTGCGTCTTGGATATGAAAAATTTATGGAATATTTTACGGCGTTTGGTCTTACGGAAAAGACTAATATCGAGCTTGTAGGCGAGGCGTCGAGTATATACTATCATAATCAGATGAGCGAGGTGGATATAGCCACGAGCTCTTTCGGACAGGGTTTTCAGATTACTCCAATACAGCTTATAACTGCGGTTTCAGCTGTAATAAACGGCGGAGAAAGAATGAAGCCGCAGATTGTCAAGGAAATCAGAAATTCAGACGGTATTATTAAAACCTATGAGCCGGAGGTTATAAGTCGTGTTATATCCGAGGAAACATCGCAGAAAATGCGTGAAATGCTTGAGTCGGTTGTGGCGCTGCCTGACGCGACGGGTAAAAACGCTTATGTTAAGGGATGCCGTATAGGCGGTAAGACAGGTACTTCAGAGAAGGGAAACCGTAATGAGGGTAAGCGTATAGCGTCATTTATCGGTTTTGCGCCCGCAAATGATCCTGAGATTGTATGTCTTATTATGCTTGACGAGCCTCAGATTGAAAATAAATATGGCGGTACGATTGCTGCTCCGCTTGTGGGCGAAATAATTGAAGATGTTCTGAACTATATAGGTGTTGAGAAACAGTATACAGAGAACGAGCAGCCCGAGATAAAAGTGGAAATCCCCGATGTCAGGGAAACTGAGGTTAACAGCGCGAGAAATGAAATCGCGGATAAAAATCTCTATGTCAAGGTAGTCGGAGACGGTGACAGGGTGGTGGATCAGCTGCCTAAGCCCGGAATTATGCTGAGTGAGAATTCTACAGTGATTTTATACACGGAAAAACAAAGTAAAACAGAAACGGTAACTGTGCCTGATCTTGCGGGAATGTCTGTAAGCGACGCTAAGTACACGCTTGAAAAGCGCGGACTGAATTTTGAGGTTGTCGGAGCGGGTCACAGTGAAACGGGTGTTTCCTATGCGGTCAATCAAAGCGTTGCCGCCGGAGAGGTTGTATCGCCGGCTACTGTTATAGGCGTTGAATTCCGACAGGTAACATCAGATTAAAAAAACAGGAGGATTATGGTAATGTTAGCGAGTGAGCTTTTTGGTAATAAATGGCTTGAAGAACATGCCGATATTGATATAACAGGTATATCGTATGATTCAAGAAATATTCTGCCCGGTAATGTTTTTGTCTGTATTAAAGGTTATGAGACAGACGGACATAAATTTGCACAAATGGCAGAGAAAAACGGCGCGGCTGTAATAGTTGCTGAAGATAAAATAGATGTGGGCGTGCCGGTATGGTATGTGGACAATTCAAGACGGGCGATTGCCGAAATGGCCTGCTGTTATTATGATAATCCTTCAAAGAAATTTCGTCTTGTTGGCGTGACCGGTACAAACGGAAAAACAACAACAACATATCTTATTAAAAGTATAATTGAAACTGCCGGTATGCGTGTGGGAGTTATAGGCACAAATCAGAATATAATAGGAGATAAGGTGCTTGTGACTCAGAGCACAACTCCGACAACTCCAAATGCTCTGGAGCTTCAGCAGCTTTTTGCGGAAATGGTTGAAGGCAATGCGGAATGTGTTGTTATGGAGGTTTCAAGCCACGCGCTGGAACTGGAAAGAGTACACGGATGTCATTTTGATGTTGGCGTGTTTACAAATCTTACGCGCGATCATCTTGATTTTCATAAAACTATGGAAAATTATTTTAAAGCTAAGACCAAGCTGTTTGATATAAGTGACAGGGGTGTTGTTAACTATGATGATAACAGCGGGAAACAGATTGCGGAAAACGCGGATTGCGATGTAATTAAAGCCGGACTTGACGATGATTGCGAGCTTAAAGCAAAGAATATTAAAATATCCGCGAGAGGTGTGGATTTTGATGTCGACTATGAGGACAGGACATACCCTGTGCGCATAGCTATTCCGGGTAAATTCAGTGTATATAACGCTGTGTGCGCTATGGGCGCCGCATTGCAGCTGGGTATAGATATGGATACTATTATAAAAGGTCTGGAAAAGGCTTCCGGTGTTATGGGGCGTGTTGAAGTTGTACCGACAGATACAGACTATACGGTGATTATAGATTATGCTCATACTCCTGACGGACTGGAAAATATTATAAGGGCTGTAAAAGAATTTGCTAAGGGACGGGTAATAACACTGTTCGGCTGCGGAGGCGACCGAGACAGCACGAAGCGTCCTATTATGGGAGAAATTGCGGGGCAGCTTTCTGATTTTAGCATAATAACATCTGATAATCCGAGGACTGAAGATCCGCTTAAGATTATTGACGAGATTGAAATCGGCATTAAGAATACTGACGGAAAGTACACGGTGATTGCTGACAGGCGCGAGGCGATAGGATATGCTCTTGACAATGCTATGAAAGATGATGTTATTATTCTTGCGGGCAAGGGACAGGAAACATATCAGATTATAGGTAAAGAAAAATATGATTTTGACGAGCGTGTTGAAGTATACAGACATCTTAGAAGATAGTGTACATAGGGCGGATAAGAAAGACCGCCCTTCTTTTTGAGCATAGATTAAAAGGAGTTGAATTTTGTGCGGAAGATAACGGTCGCGGATATTATATCAGCCACAGATGGGGAATTACTGTGCGGTGATATTAACATGGAAATAGCAGATATAACCACTGATTCAAGGAAAACGGCGGATGGGGTTATGTTTATCCCGATTGAGGGTGAAAAGTTTGACGGACACGAGTTTATAAAAGCGGCGTTTGATCTTGGAGCATCCGCTTCTCTTACTCATAAGGAGACAGATCTTTTTTTGGGAAAAACCATTGTAAAGGTTAATGATACGCGTATAGCGCTGGGGGATATAGCGAGATATTATAAAAATATATGCCGTATACCGACTGTGGCTGTTACAGGCAGTGTGGGAAAGACGACAACTAAGGACATGATTGCCTCGGTGCTTTCGCAGAAATATAATACGCTTAAGACGCCTGATAATTTTAATAATGATATAGGACTTCCGCTGACGGTGTTCATGCTTGAAAAAGAGCATGAGGCGGCGGTGCTTGAAATGGGTATGAATCACTTCGGTGAAATTGAATATCTTGCGGGTGTCGGCAGACCTGATGTGGCGGTTATAACAAATATCGGCGAGTCTCATATAGAAAATCTCGGATCGCGGGAGGGTATTTTTAAGGCTAAGATGGAGATAGCAAAGCTATTTGCTAAGGATAATACGCTCATAGTAAACGGTGATGATGATTTTCTTGTCAAAGCTAAACAGACTGACGATTATAAGGTGATCTGCTATGGAATTACAAATCCTGATAATGATGTTTACGCAAAGAATATAGAAAATAACGGACTTGACGGAATATGCTTTACAGCCGTTGCGGGCGGGGAGGAATATGAAGTCGAAGTAAATGTTCCCGGTGAGCATAATGTTTATAACGCGCTGGCGGCAATATGTGTCGGTATGGAATTTGATATTTCCATGGATAAAATAATAGATGGTATAAAAAATTTTGAGCTTACATCAATGCGTATGGAAATTGAGGAGCATAAAGGCGTTACAATAATTAATGACTGCTATAACGCTTCTCCGGACTCAATTCGGGCCGCACTTAAAGTGCTCGGTCAGGCGGACGGTAAGCGCAGAATTGCGGTGCTGGGAGATGTGCTTGAAATGGGGGATTTCGCTAAAGAAGCGCATTCCCGGCTGGGTGAAAATGTTGCGTCAAGCGGCGCGGACATTCTTATAACGGCCGGAGATAATATGAAATATCTTGCTCAGAAAGCCAAAGAGTGCGGTATGAAAAATGTTATTGCGTTTGACAAAACTCTTGAAGTATGCAATTATATAAAAGATATAATTACGCCGGGGGATACTGTTCTTATAAAAGCCTCACACGGAATGCGTTTTGAGGATGTATACAAAGTAATAAAGAACAACTAATGAGAGGAAAAGGATTTTTAAAATGGAAACTTTGAAAGAAATGTTAATGCTGTCAATGTTTGCTTTTGCGGCGGCGC
>CAJTPP010000010.1:6937-7693 GCA_910578235.1 uncultured Clostridia bacterium
GTGTTTGGGCCGATATTTATCCCATGGCTCAGGAAATTAAAATTCGGTCAGGAAATCCGTGAGGAAGGGCCTACGTGGCATCAAAAAAAATCGGGAACACCGACAATGGGCGGTATAATGTTTATATCAGGAATGACCGTCGCAATTCTGGCTGCCACAATAATATTTGCAGTAAAGGGGAATTTTAACGCGGCTTACGCGAAATGTCTGCTGTTGTTTGTAATTGCTCTTGGATTTGGTGTCATCGGATTTATTGATGATTATATTAAGGTTGTAAAAAAACGCAATCTCGGTCTTACAGCGCCGCAGAAATTCATTATGCAGGTGGTTCTTGCGGCTGTATATGTGGCCGCGCTTTACATAATGGGCGAGCTTGAAACATCGGTTATAATTCCGTTTACATCTTTTGAATGGACAATGCCTGTGTGGCTGTATATACCGTTTGTAATGTTTATTGTTGTAGGCGTTGTGAACGCCGTCAATCTTACGGACGGACTTGACGGATTGGCGTCAAGCATAACGGCGGTTGTGGGAATTTTTTTCACTGCTGTTTCATATATTGCATTTGAGGAGTACGGAGTAACCGTGTTTGCCGCCGCTCTCACAGGCGGACTTATAGGATTTTTATGCTTTAATAAATATCCGGCCAGGGTATTTATGGGCGACACAGGATCTCTGTTTCTCGGCGCGGCTGTCGCTCTTATGGCGATTGATTTAAAGATGCCGATATTTTTGATACTTGCAGGGTTTGTATAT
>CAJTPP010000010.1:7705-15536 GCA_910578235.1 uncultured Clostridia bacterium
GGAAACATTGTCTGTAATTATGCAGACAACATATTTTAAATATACAAAAAAGAAATACGGTGAGGGACGCAGAATATTTAAAATGACACCGATGCATCATCATTTTGAAATGTGCGGCTGGAAGGAAACAAAAATTGTTGCGGTATTTACACTGGTAACCGCAATTCTGTGTGTTATTGCATGGATTGCCGTTGTGCCTGTAATCTGACGAAAGGAGACTTAAATATGGCTGGAGCTGCATATCCTAACAGAACAGCAAAACAGAATAGAAGGACAACACGTGTTAAGGCGGACAGACAGCCTGTCAGATTTGTTAAAGCGGGAGATATAGATTATACCTTTTTGTTTATAGTGATATTACTGCTTGCCGCGGGATTGGTGATGCTTCTGTCGGCTTCGGCGCCTGCCGCAAACCGTATTTACGGAACTTCTTATTATTTCTTTTTCAAGCAGTTTGCTTTTGCTATAATCGGGCTTATCGGAATGGGAATAGTGTCTAAGATAAGTTATAAGGGTTATAAAGATTTTGTTCCGAAGATGATGGTGGTATGCGTCATTCTGCTTGTGTGCGTGCTTATTCCTGGCATAGGCGCTTCGCATAACGGTTCAAGACGATGGCTTAATACTCCGGTAGTAGAAATTCAGCCGTCTGAATTTATGAAGCCTGTAATAGCTATGTATTTTGCGAGACTTATAGACAGCGGTAAATATAATTTGAAGAAGTTTGGCGGTAATCTGCCGTACATAGGAGTTATGTGCGTTGTGGTAGGTCTGATGCTTATGGAGACGCATCTGAGCGGAGCGATTGTTATTGCTGGTATTGGCGTGACAGTTATGATAGCCGGAGGCACACCGATAAAGCCGGTGCTTGTCGGCGCGCTCATTCTTGTGCCTGTATTGGTTGTCGGTGTTTATGCGTTTAGTCCTGTGCGGTGGGCGCGAGTAACCAGTTTTCTCGATCCATTCAAGGATATACGCAATGAGAGCTATCAGGTGGCGCAGGGACTCTATGCTATAGGCTCGGGCGGTATTTTCGGTCTGGGACTCGGACGGAGCGTGCAAAAATATTCATATTTGCCTGAACCGTATAACGATTTTATTTTTGCTATTGTGTGTGAGGAACTCGGACTTGTCGGAGCGGCGGTAGTTATATTGCTTTTTGCGGCGCTCATTATAAGAGCTGTGAGAATTGCAATGAACGCGCCTGATACCTACAGCTCGCTTGTGGCGCTCGGAATAGCGGGACAGCTTGCTATACAGACTATACTTAATATAGCCGTTGCCACGTCAAGCGTGCCGAACACGGGTGTTGCGCTTCCGTTTTTCAGCTACGGCGGTACGGCGGTACTGACATTGCTGCTGGAAATGGGCGTGTTGCTTAATATATCAAGGTATTCTATTAAAGAATAATTTAATAAAGGATGATTGTTTAATGAGAGTTATATTTGCCGGCGGCGGAACGGGCGGACATATAAATCCGGCCATTTCAATAGCGGATTACGCGGCTTCAATGGATGATGGTTTTGAAGCGCTGTTTATAGGGACGAAAAACGGTATGGAGACAAAGCTCGTGCCGAAAGCGGGGTACAAACTTGAGTTTATTGATATTGCCGGTTTTGACAGAAAGCATTTATTGAAAAATGTTTCTGTTGTTAAAAAACTTATAAAAGCAAATTCCGATTGCAGGAAAATTATAAATAATTTCAAACCTGACTGTATCGTGTGTACGGGCGGATATGTGAGCGGCCCTGTGGCGATTGCCGCAAAAAAGACGGGCGTGCCGTCGCTTATTCATGAGCAGAATGTGTATCCCGGGCTTACGGTGCGGGGAGCGGAAAAATATGTGGATTATCTCGCTCTCAGCTTCGGTGAGACGGTAAATCATATGACGCGTAAGGATAAATGCGTAGTCACAGGTAATCCTGTGAGACATGAAATTCTTACGGCGGATTATGAACAGTCGAGAGAAAAGCTGGGAATAAACAAACCGTTTGTGCTTATATTCGGAGGTAGTCTCGGAGCGGATAAAATTAATAATACTGTGGTTGATATGCTTGACAGAATAGTAAAGGAAGATAAAATATCGCTGCTTTTCGGTACAGGTGACAGAAATTATGAAAGCGTAGTGAGTAAAATAAATGAAAAAAATATACAGCTGAACGATGATGTTAAGGTTATGCCGTATATAGATAATATGGCTGACTGTATGGCGGCGGCGGATATAGTTATAGCCCGTTCGGGAGCGATAACAGTAAGTGAAATAGCTGCTCTCTCTAAGCCGTCAATTCTTATTCCGTCTCCGAATGTCGTTAGAAATCATCAGGAGCAGAATGCACGTGAATTTGAAAATAACGGAGCGGCGGCGGTTATACTTGAACAGGAGCTTAACGGGGAGGTTCTGTACGAAAAGATGATGTCTATGGTGAATGACAAGAAGTCACTGCTGAAAATGTCGGAAAATCTGCGTCCTCTTGCAAAAACGGACGCTCTTGAAAAGCTGTATGAGCTTATGAAAAAAATGTCTGATAAAGGAGTAAACGGATGAAAATAACAACATTAAAGGGTACAAATGATTACCTTCCTGAGGAGGCCCGTCTGCGAGACTATTTGCAGAACAGTATTCTTAATACTTACACGGACGCGGGTTTTGAGCGTATAATGACTCCGGCGATCGAGGATATTGAAAATCTTGACAAAAGTGACGGCGGAGATAATTTAAATCTTATTTTTAAGATTATGAAAAGAGGAGATAAGCTTACAAAAGCGCTTGTGGGCGGTGACGAAACCAAGCTTTGTGATATGGGACTGCGCTATGATCTTACTCTGCCGCTTTCAAGATATTATGCCAATAACAGGGAGCAGCTTGTTCTTCCCGCAAAATGTATACAGATCGACAAAGTATACCGCGCGGAAAGACCACAGAAGGGCAGACTGCGCGAGTTAGTTCAGTGTGATATAGATATAATAGGCTCGTCGTCAATCAGTTCTGAAATTGAGCTTATTCACACAACGGCAAAAGCTCTGTTAGCGCTGGAAATAAAGGATTTTACAGTTAAGATCAATGACCGCAGAATACTGCGTTCTATTTTATTGAAGACGGGTTTTGCGGAAAATCAGCTTGACAGCGTGTGCATAACCTTTGATAAGCTGGATAAAATCGGCACGGAAGGTGTTATTGCGGAACTCAGGGATAAGGAGTTTGACGATAACGTTATAGATAAATTTTCTCAGATCATTTCCAAGCCGCTGACGCTTGAAAGTGTTAAGGAGCTTGGCGGCGGCGAAGCAGTGGAAAGTGTTGAAACGATTATGAACGCGGTCAGCGAGCTTTCACAGGGAGCGTATAAAATAAACTTTGAAATTTCTCTTGTCAGGGGACAGGGTTATTATACGGGAACAGTTTTTGAAATTGTCAGCGATAGGTTTAAGGGCTCAATTGCCGGAGGCGGACGTTATGATAATCTTATAGGGAAATTTACCGGTGAAAATATTCCGGCCGTGGGATTTTCTATAGGTTTTGAGAGGATTTTTGTATTGCTCACGGAGGCAGGATATAAAATCCCTGATACAAAGCGGCGTATTGCGCTTTTACATGACAAAGAGCGGATTACGGAAGCAATTAAAGAGGCGGAAAAGCTTAGAGAGAAGTATGATGTCGTAATAACGGAGAAGCCTAAAAAGCTTTCAAAATATCTTGATAAAATTCAGGCTAAAGGTTATTATGGTTTTTGTTTCCTTGGAGAGGAAATCAGGGAGTTGAAAAATGACTAAAAATTAATTAAAAAACGGACAGTATATACTGTCCGTTTTATCAATTGCCGTTAATAAAGCTTTTGGGAGATGTGCCGGTAAGCTTTTTAAATGTTTTATAAAATGTGGAGTAATCATTGAAGCCGCATTCATAGCAGAGCGACATGATATCTGTGCCGTTGCACAGCAGATTTTTTGCCTTTGTTATTTTGCGTATATTAATAAATTCTTTTATTGTAAGTCCCGTACGCTTCTTGAATGTATGGCACATATGGTATTTGTTTACGAAAAATTTATTGGCGAGAAAATCAAGTGTAATGTCAGATGAAATGTTATAGGTAAGGTATTCTATAATATCATCAATACAGTTCTTTTTTTGCATGTTTATATTCATATCCGCGTCTGATATTGAATTCAGTTTTACAAGAAACTGAATTGTGTACGCTTTGATCATCGCATCGCTTTCGGGGAGTCTGTTTATTATATAGCGCTTTACATTATCGAAATATTCATATAGATTATAGTTTGCGGCAATCTTTTTAGGGATGCGGTTGCCGTTTCCCGGCTCATTACTGTCAATAGTTTCAAACAATACAGGGAATTCCGATATAAAATCTTTTGAAATCTGTATAAAGTCACGCTCATACTGTTTATCGGAGTGAAAGGCTATTGTGTGAAGCTCTTGAGGACGCGTAACGAAAATATCCCCGCTTTCCGCCGAATATATATTATTTTCTACGAGATATGAGGCGTCGCCGGCTTTAAAATACAGAAATTCATAATAATAGTGCATGTGCATTTTTAATTCCGGAGGATTGTCTTTTGCATAGCTGTAAAGATATTCGTTTTGTCTGTATGAAATGCCCATCTTGTTCCCCCCCTCTTTTTTATTTTATCATAAAAAAGCAAGATTTGCAATATGTGATGACAATATTCACTGAATATAAAAACAAGACGATATTTTTGTGACTGCGGTTATTTTCACAATATTTCCCGAAGGTGCACGCGTGAAACTTACGTTATGACTGCATAGCGTGATATATACATTTGTTATTCATTTGAAAGCACGTCTGCAACCGACATGTTTTTTATTTGTTTTGATGGTGAATATACCGCCGCGACACAGGAGAGAGCTATAATTGCGAGTATTACAGTAATCGCTGTAACGGGAAATTCCCATGGATCGCCGAAATGAGAGGTTACCATTGTTTCAAAAAATATCTTATTCAGAGGAAGTCCTGCCGCGATACCGATAATGCCGCCGAGTACAGCGTAGGTTAATGTTTCCGCGACAATCATTTTTGTAAGCTGATCCGAGCGCATACCGATTGCAAGCATTGCTCCGTACTGTTTTATTTTTGCTGAGACGCTCATTGAAATACTGTTCATTATATTAAATATTGTAATCATAGCGATAATCGCCATAAAGCCGTATACCAGAATACTGAACAGCCAGTAGGTGCCTCTGTTTTGACGGTTACTTTCCCGATAGTCTATAAACGGATTGTCTCCTGCTAAATTACGAAGAGCGGCCACATCACTTTCTGTCGCTTTCTTTGAAAGCTTAACGCTTAAAAGTGTGTAATTCGACTTGCCTGTAAGGCGGGTAAAAGTCTCTTCGGAGCAAATAACCGTAGCTTTACCTTCAGACCATATGCCTGTGGACAGCTCGCCGGCAACTTCAAATTTTTCATTGCCTATTTGTATTTTATCGCCTTTTTTCAATGTGCTTGTTTTATTGTGAATTGTAAAGACATAATTACTGTCGCCTGATATTTTTGACAAATTTCCGCTGATTAAAGCGTGATTTTCCGACCAGTTCATCATATAAGCGTCATATGAAACCAAATCAACTTCATCGGTTCTGTCTGAGATGACAGGAGTATGCAGCTGAAACATATTTCCGTAAACATTTTTTATATTCTGTCTTCCGTAAATTTCATTGTATAATTCTCTCTTTACCGAGCCTTCATTGCCCGCGCTTGATATGGCCACATCAGGAGTATACGAGCGAAGTGAGGGGAGTGCGTGTTTTATAAATCCGAGCATTGAGGAAAATCCTAAAAATATTATAATGCTGACCGCGAACGAGAGCATCATAAGCACAAGATTTTTCTTTGATGAAGAGGCGTGATGGATACCGAGAGCGGTTTCAATTTTACCGAAATGTATATTGGCACCGTGTTTTACACTGTTTATGATATCTGAGTCTCCTGATACGGCTGATACAGGCGAAACTCGCGCCGCCCGTTTCGCGGGTGATTGAGCCGCTGTCAGAACTGTCGCAAGGCCTATAACAATACCGCATATAATTCCAATTGCGCTGACAGCAAATAAAGGCATATTGGCAAATTCACCTCCGATAAAAAATCGCAGACACGCGCATAAGCCCCAGGTTACAAGCACAGCGGCGGCTATCCCTATAGGAATGGCGGCTTTACACCAGTTCAGGGCTTCAAGCCGCACAAAGCGTGCAATTTGTTTTTTACTTGCGCCTATACATCGTAACATTCCGAAAAATTGAGTTCTCTGGGCAACATTACTGTTCATGCTGCTTGAAATCATAAGAACGCCGGCAGATAGCACAAGCAAAACCAAAACAGCCGCAATACCGTAAAGTCCTATCATATAGGAATTGCTGCTGAAGCCCTCAAGTCCCATAATAGCAGTGTTTTCGCTTATGTTTTCATCTGTTAAAGCATATTCCTCCTTTATTTGAGAAATTGCTTTTTGAATATTTGTATGCTTGTTAAACCGGATATAATATTCGGGAAACGAGTCTTCACTGCCTGTAAAATCTAAAGCGGCAGTAAATGCTTGTTTGTTCATAAATGCGACGACAGCATCATAAAATACGGCTGATTCGTCATATTTGAAGCCTGATACTGTATAATGCATATCACCCGAAGGAGTGTTGATAGTGATATTATCTTTTATATGAATACCGAGGATATCTTTGGCGTTTGAGGTGAGCATTACCTCTTGTGCGTTTTGAGGAAAAGTGCCCTCAAATTCGGAAGGACGTATATCGGTTATATATGCCTTGTCCACTCCGCAGACAGCGGCTTTCTTTCCGTTTATAAAATAATCTTTGTCTATTTTATAGTTTATGCTGTCATACCAGGATGCGGCGGAAATATCGGGGCGGACGAATACGTTTTCTGCTATGCTGTCATC
This sequence comes from uncultured Clostridia bacterium, assembly GCA_910578235.1. GTDB lineage: Bacteria > Bacillota > Clostridia > UBA1381 > UBA1381 > Hominilimicola. The sequence goes on from CAJTPP010000010.1 coordinate 14,633, forward strand.
TGTATTGCGCAGGCATACATGCCAATTGCCATGCTTGCTAATCATGTTTGTTTTTTCTGCTCTTATCCCCATATCTGCCATTGAAAATACGGCGCTCACAAGAAATACTGAAAGGATGATGCATATAATTGTCATTCTGTTTTGTTTTCTTTTTACTTTTGCGGAAATCGGTATAAGTTCAAGATAGCTTTTCATTACCCGCACCTCCCAAATCTGTAAGCACGCCGTCAGACACATTCAGTACACGGTCAGCAGAAGCGGCGATAGAACGGTTATGCGTAATCATAATAATTGTCTGCGCATATTTGCGTGACGCTTCACGTAAAAGCGCGATCACCTCACTGCTGTTTTGAGTGTCCAGATTGCCGGTCGGCTCGTCCGCCAAAATAAGAGCGGGACGCGTTATTAAAGCCCTGCCGATTGCCGTTCTCTGCTGCTGTCCGCCACTTAACTGACATGGCAGATGGTTTCGGCGGTTTTTTAGATTAAGCACAGTTAATAAATCTTCCACGTAGCTTTTGTCCGGTTTTTTATAGTCGAGAAGGATCGGGAATATTATGTTTTGCTCGACCGTAAGCTCAGGTATCAGATTGAAGGATTGGAAAATAAATCCTATGTTTCTGCGGCGAAAGATTGTCAGATTGCAGTCTTTCATTGAAAATGTGTCCTTACCATCAATAAATACTTTTCCGTCCGTAGGAGTGTCAAGCGCTCCTATCATATTCAGAAGCGTTGATTTACCGCTTCCGGACTCTCCGACAACTGCCACAAATTCACCTTTAGTTACTGTAAAACTGACATTTTTCAATGCCCGTACAGCAGTTTCACCGCTGCCGTAGGTTTTGGAAATTGATTGTACTTCCAATAAATTCATGTAAAACACCTCTTTTTATTATTATGCTAT
>CAJTPP010000010.1:15617-17581 GCA_910578235.1 uncultured Clostridia bacterium
GGCATTGTGAATTCTGCCAGAGCTTTATTGAGATAATCATTAAACGGTTTCATTTTTTCAAAAATATTTAAAGCGGTAGATACAAATTTCTCAGCGTCGTATAATTCCTCGTCTCTAATCGGATACTCAAGATACCAGCTTTTATTTTTAAGAAATTCCGCCATAGGATGCTCCTTATCATACCCTGCCGGAACATTTTTAAGAGCGGTTCCTTGTACTTTGAATAATGTTGTGAAATCAGGTGAGGAAATAATATTATTAAGCTCGGACGGATGCAGGGAAATATAATCCCTTACCATATTTGTCGCGTCTTTAAACATATCGGCAAACAGACCGCCGCCTAAGAAAGATCTGTTGTCAGGTTTTATCATAATATAGTATCCGACAGGAACAGGGAGCTTGCCCTTTGGACCGATATGCGCGCGGAATGCCGGATTATACGGGGATTTGTCATGACTGAAACGCGTGTCGCGCACAAGCTTAAAGGTTAGACTGCCGGGATCATTATGTAAAATACTTTCATCAAAGCCGCTTATACCCGAGATCAATGTCTGTAACAGCCCTTTAAATTCTGTATCCGCATTTTTGTATTCTGTCTTGTGAGCATGATACCATTCGCGCTCGTTATTTTTATCCAGTTCTGATAAATAATTTAATATTGAATGTAAATCCATTTTTATATCTCCTTTTTTACTGTTTATTTTGACCTTTGATAACTGAAACCGGATCTGAATTCAAGAAATCTTCGATAAATTTCTTTGTTTTATCGGTAGACTTATATGTTTTGCAGAAAGAAAATGTCATTGATAAGTCATCAATATCCTCCATAGCGGCAGTGAAATCCAGTATGGTCTCAGCAGGTATTTCAACCGCGTCAGTAAAATCCAGTCTGTCCGGATTTATCCTGTGATTTTGAATTGCGTAATTAAGCCTGTCCGAGCATTTGCATTTGCCGCTGCCGTATTCGCCGCAATAGGCTGCAAGAAAATCGGCTACCTTTTTGCGTATCCTCGAAAGACGTTGGCGATACGCTTCGGGGGTTATGCCTAAAATATCGCCGGCTATTCGGCTGTCCAGTTTAAACATTGTGCCAAGTATAAATATGCACCTGCTTTCTGTATCAAGACATTGCAGCATTACATTTGTACATGACAGCTTCAGTTCCTCGGACAGGATTGCTTTTTCCACATTCTGCGTTAAATCAGGTATGTCATGAATAGGCGCGTTAAGAATATCCTCCTTATAAAATTCAAAACTCAGCGGAAATTTTGCGAACATATGTTTTTTGTAATCTTTAAGATGATTTACCGCAATTGAAAATACCCATGTTGAAAAAGCGCTTTCTTTTTTAAAAGAGGATAAATGTGTTATTACTTTAAGGATTATATCCTGTGACGCGTCTTCCGCGTCCGGGAAGCTGCCGAGAGTTCTGAGTGACAGATTGAAAATCAGGTCTCTGACGCTTGTGATAACTGTCTCAAGGGCGTGTTTATTACCTTTTACCGCCTCGTCAATCAGTATTGACAGTTCTTCGTTTGTTGGTTTGCTAATATTATTGTTCATATTTTTTACCTCCTGTATAATTAGACGACAAAAACAATGATTTGTGACATAAAAATACTTAATATGTCATAAAATTTACTTTATAAAATTCAAGGTGAATACTGTGCCGCTGTTAAGCTCGCTGTCTACCTCAATGGTTCCGTTATGCGCTTCTATAATTGATTTTGCGAGGGGAAGTCCGAGACCTATTCCCTGAGTGTCTTTTGAAAAGCGGCTGCGGTAAAACCGTTTGAATATATGGTGTAAGTCTTCGGGGTGAATACCGCTGCCGTTGTCTTTTATTATAATTTGTATTACTGATGAAAGAATTTTGCATGAAATATCTATCTTATCACCTGACACGGTATGGTCAACCGCATTTTTGACAATGTTTTCAATCGCTTCCGTAAGCCATACACGGT
>CAJTPP010000010.1:17601-22324 GCA_910578235.1 uncultured Clostridia bacterium
GCAGCGCGGCAGAGGCATCGCCTGTTAAAATGATTTGTTTATTCTCTTTTTTTGCGCGGAATGAAAAACGGTTTTTTATATCTTTAAGTATTTCATAAATATTTTCTTGTTTTTTGTCCGCCGTGATGGTTCTGGCGTCGAGCTTTGTTAATTTCAGAAGATTTTGCACAAGTGTTTCTATACGATCCAGCTCTTTTTCCGAAAGATCTGTAAATTTTTTTATTTCTGACAAGTCGGTTGTATCATCCTGCATAATACCGTTGTAAATATTAAGCGCCGCAAGAGGTGTTTTTAACTGGTGAGAAATATCAGATATGGTATTTTTTAAAAATTCTTTTGAGCGTAGCTCATTTTCGGCATGAGCGTTTAAAATTGAAGCAAGAGAATTAATCTCGTGAAACAGCTTGTTAAGCTCGCCTTCATCATCACATTCAATTCTGGCGTCATGGTTTCCCAAGCTGTAATTTACCATTTGTGAGGACGCGTATTCAATTATTGTATTTTGTCTGTAAAAATATCTGTAGCAAAGAATTAGAACCGCTATGGCCATACAAATTGCGGATATAAAAATATATAACGCCGCTTTTTTAAATTGTAAGAAAATCGCGGAGAATATAGCGAATATAATTATACACAGTATTATTTCATAAAACAGCTGTCTGATATTTTTATCTGTAAATATTTTCATTTTACACCTGCCATTTATATCCCATTCCACGAACGGTCACTATTATTACCGGTTTGCCTGGGTTATCCTCGATTTTTGCGCGCAGTCTGCGTATATATACGGTCAGTGTGTTGTTATCGACATAATTTTCTCTGCAGTCCCAAAGCCTTGCTAAAATTTGTTCGGATGTCAGCACAATATCGGGATTTTGCATAAACATACACAGCAGTTTATATTCGTTTGCCGTAAGCTCAACCGGAGTATGATTTTTATATACTTTGTTTCTCAGCAGATCTACTCTTATGCCGTTTGAATTCAGTTCTGTATCCGTTGTGCGGAAATTATTGCTCCGCCTTAAAGCGGCATTTATTCTTGACATCAAGACTGCTAATTTAAACGGCTTTGTGATATAATCGTCACCACCGATATCGAGTCCCATTGTGATGTCGGTTTCCTCGTCTGCCGCGGTAAGAAATATTATCGGCACATTTGATGTCAGACGGATTTTTTTGCATATATCAAATCCATTACCATCGGGAAGTGATACGTCAAGAATGACCAAATCATATTTTTCGCATTCAAACAAACTATCGGCTTCTGCGCCTGTACGGGCAATGTCCAATTCATACCCCTGCTTTTTTATGGCGAATGATAATCCGTTTATGAGGCTTAAATCATCTTCAATTATCAGTATTTTCATGTTTATAATCCTTTGCTTTTAGTCGGTGTTAATATATATTATATATTTTTAAATGAATAAAATCAATATATAAAAGGACATAACCGTAATGATTATGTCCGGGATAATTCTGTGTGATATTGTAAAACGCCCGTATATTGCCGCTTTGCTGTACGGTTGAGGAAAAGCAGACATATGAAAGCCGCGCTGTTTATGATACTTTTATATATTTGTAATATCTTTGTCAATATCAGGCAGCGCCGATGTTTTGGGGATATTTACAAGACCTATGCTTTTAAGATGCTTAAGCTCTTTGGAATTATGCGCCTGTGTCACTGTGGTTTTTTGGGGAAGTGTTATCGAAATCATATCACGTTTTAATAAATCAGCAACAGGTGATATATTGTTTTTAATCATTTCATCCGCCGCCAGACGGGCTATGACATTACCGCCTATATCGTTGGTATGGGTGTAATCACGGTCATGGCCGTTGCTCCAGAAATAATCCCATGCTTTAACCGCGCCTGCCGCCTCAAAAAATTCGGTGGTGCGCGACCATAGATCTATAAAAGGCACATTCATCACGTCGCATACATCTTTGGCAGCGTTTCTGTATTCGCCGAGCAAATTGAGAATGGAGCCGTCCTCCTGAAAGATTATTCTGTTAATGGGAGAAGAAATAATTGGAGTAACCCCTCTGTCGTGTGCAAAATTGATGAAATATTTAAGATTTTCCGCATAGCCGCCGAAAGCGTCAAGTGACGCGACCTTTTGATCGTTATGTCCGAATTCCACGATAAGAAAATCACCTTTTTTCATTTTGTCACAGAATGCGCTAAAGTTAACTTTTATGAAATCGGCAGTGGTTGAACCTGACTGCGCGTGATTTTCAACGGTTATACCGGTGTTAAGAAACTGAGGAAACATCTGACCCCAGCCGCAATATGTGGATGACGGATTATACGGATATTCCGAAGGCTGATCTGTGACAGTAGAGTCGCCGGCAATATATATTGTTGGTATATCAACGGGTGATACGGCAGAAACGGCGGATAGGTTTCCGTCGCATAATATATCCAGTTCAACGCCGCTGACAATGGTATAATCCTCATTGTTTTTGTGATAATCACATACGCTTACATTAAAGGTGTAATCTTTTGTTTCTCCTTTTTTTAGAGAAGCGTCCTGTACCATGAAACGGCGCGACTGTGAAAGAATTGTAAAAGTAATATCCTCGTGGGCTGTGACGCTCACGCTTACTTCATATGCACCGTTGGGTACGGGCGTGCTTATATGCAGCGGTTTGTTTTTGTAGTTCATATTGTTATTCCTTTCAGGTTTGTTTAACTTTACCCTTATGGTACGCGTCCGCAAGAGCTTTGAGATCATCAATTTTTTTTGACTGTGCTTTCCCCGCGTCTGTGTCCTTAACAAGCAGACGGTTTGGCGCCAGATCAATGACGTCAAGTGTTGAGTGAATATCCATTTCTTTCTGTATGGCGCTTTCGATAGACTCAAACGCGCCGTGAGCGCTCAGCAAAAGTCCGTGCGAGTTGAAAAGGAGTGTGTATCCGGCTATACCTGTGACTGTCTGATAAGCTTTTGACAGTCCACCGTCTATGACAAGCAGTTTGCCGCCGGCGTGTATGGGACTTTCGCCTTTTTTTATTTTGACGGGTACATGTCCGTTTATAATGTGTGAAAACTCATTGCAGTCAATACCGAATTCTTTCAGAATTTTATCGCATATTGAAGCATCCTCGATAAGATGGTAATATTCGTCTTTTATTTCAATCCACGTGCTTTCATCGTTAATGAAATAACGCTCAAAAGAGGTCATCTTGTTTTTGCCGTAAACCGGAGAATAACAGCCGCACCACAGGAACCACAGGAAGTCCTTCCCGTATTCTTTTTCTTTGCTGCCTTGTTTTCCGAAATAACCATCCCGGGCGATCTGCTCACATTTATCCATAAGCGATTTGCCGCTTACTTTTTCGCCGCAAAGAGTTACTTCTTTGAAAGAACCATCGCTGTTCATGGGAATACATCCGTGATACAGCAGGTTGTTGTTATAGGCGAGATAAATACTGCCTTTTTCATAGAGAAAGCGCGCATGACGCTGGAGCTTTTCACTACGCGTAAACGATGCCCTCAGAAGCTCCATAAGCTCCTTTTCTTCGGCTGTAAGTTCAAACGGTGAGTCTGGATTTACGGTAGGGAAATTTGTGTCCTTTAATTGATAGATTTTGCCGTCCAGTGTTATTGTGCCTTTATCATAGTCAATTTTATCAAGCATAAGATGACTGTCCATTTGAAATTCGGGATGACGCTGTATAATCTGTCCTTCCAATTTAAAGCATATGACGGAAATGGCCTTGTGTATTTTAGACCAGAAGTTTTCATCATGCTGTGATATGTGCACCTGATTAGGATTGCGAAGCGCGAAGCATTCGCAGGGATCGTCGGCATATGTTTCCATTGCGAAAACTGTAAGAGGGCGCATATTTATTCCGTAACCGTCTTCAAGACAGTAGAAATTGGAATATTTGGTGGAAATAGCGATTACGTTTGCGATACACGCAAGCGAGCCGGCCGCAGCGCCCATCCATTCAACATCGTGATTTCCCCATTGAATATCAACGTCATGATAGTTAATCAGTGTGTCAAGAATAATATCGGCTCTCGGGCCTCGGTCGAATATGTCGCCTATAATATGGAGCTTGCCGATTGCGAGCGTCTGTATAAGAGTGGAAATTTCCACGATAAAGTCATCGGCCTGATTTAGTTCAACAATAGTATTAATCAGCTCGTTATAATAACTTGCTTTGTCTGTACCATAGTCGGTGTTGGAATGAATAAGCTCGTCAATAATGTCGCCGAAAGATTCCGGAAGAAACCCGCGTATTTTAGCGCGCGTGTATTTTGAAGCGACAACGCGGCATATTTCTATCAGGCGGTAGAGAGTTATTTTGTACCAGTCATTAAGATCACTGATCTCATTTTTTATCAGCTCAAGTTTTTGTTCAGGATAGTAAATAAGAGTTGCGAGTATCTGCCTGTCATGCTCTGAGAGGGTTCTGCCGTAGGTAGTGGTGATTTTGTCTTTGATAACGCCGGAAGCGTTTTTCAGAATATGCAGAAACGATTCGTATTCACCGTGTATATCGCTCATAAAATGCTCGGTAATTTTGGGCAGCTTTTGACGGGACTGTATATTGATAATTTCTCTTGAAGCAGACTTTACCGTCGGATATTGCTGCGCGAGCAGATTAAGATAGTCGATATCGTAATTCATAATACCATTCCTTTCATTAGATAATATACAAATAACTAATAAAATCTCATATAAAGCAGCTGCTTATAAGGTCTATAAGCAC
>CAJTPP010000010.1:22393-59133 GCA_910578235.1 uncultured Clostridia bacterium
AGAACCGAGCCTGTTGAGAAAAATATGGCCGGAAATGTCATAGCGCCAAGTACGGCGTACGGTATGTAATATAGAAAAGACTTAAGCCATTTGGATTTTATTTCTTTTTGAAAAAGCGCAAGCGGAAGCGCGCGTATCGCGTATGTAACAGCAGCCATAATTGCTATAAGAATTGTAAGCCTCATTATAAGTTGTCCTCCTTATGCGGGAAAAAGAACGCGCCTGCCGCGGATGCGGTTACTGCTGTAATGATTACTGTCCAGCCTGATGATATAAACGGCAGGAAGAAATATATTGCGCAGCTTAATGCTATTGCGATGATAAGCACAAACAGTATATTTTTTTCTTTGCGCCCGGCCGGAACGATTATAGCGATAAACATGGCGTAAAGCGTTATGCCCATTGATCCCGCAAGTTTTTGTGGTAGGAGATTGTTTATAAAAGCTCCGAGCGCGGTGCCGAGAGCCCATCCGATATAAGGTATGGCGATCAGTCCGGTCATAAACGGAAATGTAAGCTCTATAGGAGTTGTTGAGGCAACGGCAAAGATTTCATCTGTTATACCGAAAGCGGTTATGAGCCGTTTTGTAAGCGGCATTTTCTTTATTTTCTGTGACAGTGAAAGTGACATAAGCATGTAACGCAGATTTATTACAAATGTTGTTACAGCCATTTCACTTATTCCTCCTGCGGCGGAAATTATGCTTATACCGGCGAATTGTCCCGCCGAGGTGAGATTTGTCATAGAAATTATAATTGCGGCAAGAGGCGGTATTCCGCCAGCCACGGCAAGCATTCCGAAAGAAAACGATACGGGAATGTATCCCAGTGCTATAGGGAGACCGAGCTTTGCGCCTTTTAGAAATTGTTTGAATTTTGTCAAAATATGTATTCACTCCGATTTGTTTTTTGTATAAATATATTATATAGTAAATTTTGTATAAAATCAATATAAAATCAATAAGTTTTTAGTTAAAAGTGCATATCATTAAAAAAAGTTGATTTTTGTTCAAAAATCAGACTTTTTAACCGCTGATTTTTATATTGTATTCTTTTTGTAATTATTGTATAATATTTGTATCATGTTATGGTATGCGGTATGTAGAAAATGCCGTAAAAATATAATAAGAGAGGGAGAGATTACATGAAAAAGACAAAAAGACTGTTGTCAGCACTGACAGCACTGACAATAACAGCATCGGCTTTCGCGGGGCTGGTAATTCCTGTCAGCGCGGAAAGCGTAGTATATGTCGATGAGAATTTTGATTCTTATGAAGCTGGTGAGATTATTAGAGCTGGTACTACGGCAGTACCTGACTCCGTAAAAAAAGGAGATATAACGTATTCGGCAGGCAGCAGAAAAGATGGTATTACAAATATAGCGTCTATTGCGGCTGCGGGAGCGGGCAATGAACTCGTGGTTTCTGCCGACCGTTTTTCAACAGCCGGACGAGGTATTGCACTGACATTTGAACCGGAGGCGGCGATACCGCAGATATCGGCGCTTGCCGCGGGAGAGGTGCTGAAACTTAGTGCAAAAGTAAAAGCTACAGCGGGTTTTACTGTTGTCGGCTATGGAGATATTTCGGGAACTGATTTAACGAGTACAAGCGATTATGTATATGTTTCAGTGCTTCTTGACAATGAAGGCGGAAAGAAATATCTTATTGTGAGAGATGCACAAAATAATACGCTCAATATGATAGAATCGGATTTGGGTGATATTAAGACTATTTCCGGAATATCGTTCTGCCTTGGCGCGGGAGCGTATAATATAGATGATATCAAGGTGGAAGCAACAGCAAAAGAAGGCGAAATTCCACAGGAAAAATTTTATGATGTAACAATAAAGACAGAAAGCTATGCTAAGCTTGTTTACCAAATCGGCAGTGACGCAGAGGTGACAGACTATGCTGATGTAGACGGAAATCTTGTGATTAAGAATGTAAAAGGCGGCTCATCATTTACATATAAGGCTTCTAAAGACGGCTATACGTTTTCCGGCGGCGCAACAGAAAGTACAGATACAGTTACGATTGATGAAACGAAAACAATAACTGTTCCTATGATGACTCTCACAAAAGATTTGGGAATAGCGGCGGATGATTTGATATATTATGAAAATACTTTCGGTGAAGGCAGTATGAATTTGCTTAAGTCAGACAGACTGTCATATAAATTGTTGAAAAACGTAGAATTACCGGCTGTATCAACAATGTCATTCACCTTATCAGTAAGTGATAAGGAAAGAACGCAGGCTACAGTTATGATAAAGAACAAGGATGCAACGGATTCAACAAAGACAGATAATACAGATATTATCGGTTTTCAAAGTATAACGGCAGACGATACATTGGTTGCGTTCACGGGCTTTACGGGAGATAATGGCTCTGCTCAGTCCGGAATAAACCAGTATAATGCTGTCGGAGCATATAAAAATTCAGCAGTTATCGCAGATAGGGCGACAGGCACTTTTAATATTGAAGTTATTCTTTCCCAATCGGGTGATGTAATTACTGTAAAATGCGATGATAAAACCGTAAATCTTCCTAAAGTTAATGATATTTCATCATTGGGCGCTATTCATATGGGTAAACATGAGGCTGCGGCTCAAGTAACTCTTGATGACTTTTTGGTTTATAAGCCTAATGAGAACTTTGTAAGCGTTACAGGAGATATAGATTTTGCTAAGATTGCAGGAAAGACTGTAACAAGAAAATATACAGCAGCGCCGGCAGTTCCGATTGCAGGAGAGACATTTACATGGACAGTTGTTGGAAAAACAACAGGAGAGGCAGTAACAGGCGCGTCAATTGACGAAAACGGTGTGCTTTCTGTTACAGACGAAGTAACGCAGGGTGTTTTGACAATTACTGCGACAAGCAGCGCATCGGCTGAGAAGAAAGGTTCAATTGATGTAGACATTCATGATGTTGCAAACCTTATACCAACAATTGAAGCGCCAAAGGCTTTAAAAGTTGGAGAGACAGGAAAGATAAAAGTAACCGGCATTGTAGATGAGTATGGTGATGACGTGACAGAGTATGTTACACCTACATATTCTATTGACGGTGTGGATTCCATTGATTCAGAGGTTGAATTTGACGTTACAGGCAAGAGCGGCGATGCTGTCGCAATAAGTGTTATTAAAGATGAAGACGGTGTTGTGAAGTCTGTTTCATCTGAAAACGTAGCGATTGACGGCGATACACTAACTGTGACAGCAGAAGGCGGCGCTTCGGTTATGCTGTGGAATTCCCTTTCAGAAATGACGCCTATAAGCAATGAGATCAAGACAGCGCCGTCAACAACTGTTGATGAAAATACGGTTGTGGCTGTAGGCGCTAAATCAGGAGCTATTAAGACAGGCAAAGCCGGTACTGCTATAATAAAGGTTAAGTTATCGGAAAGTCAGACCGATGATTATGAAATTACGGTTGGGAACTATGAAATAATTAAAGATTTTGACAGTAATGATACAACAGTGGATATATCGGCATTGATTGAAAATAATGATATATCAGGTTATCAGGTGACGATTGCTGATGCAGAAGGTAATCAGCTTGGACAGCATGTTGTTGCAAAGGCAGATGTGACGGATAATGCGGTTGCACTTCCGACAGACATTGACGGAGATCCGGCAAAGGTTGAAGTTGCCCCTGTATTCTCTGTATCCGAGAACATTCCGACAACAGATTATAGATATACCTTCAATATTCCTGCTGACACATATGATTTCACAGTGACGATGAACGGTAAGAGAGCTGATATTTATGTAAATGAGCAGATACTTGTAAATAATATGCTTCAGTTTGGCAGTGAAGAGACCAATACAGTGCATGATATTGTTTTAAATGAAGGCTATGCAGACATGAATACAAGAGATTACGAAAAGGGAGCATCATCTGTAACAAGTATAATTACAAACATGTCAGTTGTTAAAAGCCCGTCTATTGTGACAAGACAGCGTAAAATGTATGTTTTAGGAGACTCTCTTGTATGCAGATACTATAATGGCGGAAGTAAAGACAACAATCTTGTCCAGACAGGCTGGGGACAGGTGCTTGATAATTATATCCTTACAGACGATATTGAAATTGTAAATCTGGCAAACAGCGGCGCAGATGTGCCAGGATTATATGGTACAGCATTTACGCAGGTGCGTGAAAGCGCTAAAGAAGGCGATATACTGGTTCTTGAAAGCGCCTATAATGATAAAGATCATCCTGTTACAGTGGAAGAAATGAAGTCAGGATTGAAAAATATGATTTCACAGACAGAAGCAAAAGGAGCTACGGTTGTTCTTGTTTCTCCAAATGCATCACATCATGATTTGAAAGAAAATGTACAATGGACCACGCATATGGAAGAAGTTGCAGCTGAGACAAAGACTGATTATATTGATTTATCACAACTAAGCAATGACTTCCTGAGAGCGACTTATGATGCAGACGAATTCTGTGCTGATGGTGATCCGGATAAGGAGGGCGTGCAGGTAAATGAGTTGTCAAGAATATGGAATGTATCCGACAGACTGCACTCCACATATAATGCTGCTCATAAGTGGGCGTCTGTTGTGGCAACAGAACTTGGAAAGCTTGGTTATGCGGATTTAGTAAATACAGAATATAAATATGAATTTACAGACGGTGCTGGCAATACAATTACTTGTCAGGCAACTGTCAACTAATTTCAAGCAAAAAACACACACCTTCGGGTGTGTGTTTTTATGCTGTGATTTGTAAATTACATTATTCTTTACAAATTATATACAGCGTGGTATAATATTTTACAAATAAAGAAGGGAAATGGCAGATGGCTAAGGATAGAAAAAATGTAACAAACGCAATGCGTATTTTGCATGCGGCGAAGATAGATTTTGAGACAGTGGAATATGAGACGGACGAGATAGGCGAGCATTTTGGTGAAACTATTGCGGAACTGACAGGACTGCCTGCTGTTAAATCGTTTAAAACTCTTGTTTTGCGTGGCGACAAGAATGGAATTATTGTCGTATGCGTGCCTGTTTCCGATGAGGTTGATCTAAAAAAAGCGGCAAAAGTGTCCGGCAATAAGAAGGTTGAAATGATACATGTAAAGGAGCTTCTCGGACTTACAGGCTATATACGCGGCGGCGTATCGCCTGTAGGAATGAAAAAGAAGTATCCAACGTATATGCATGAAAGCGCGATGTCGTTTGACACAATTGCTATAAGCGGCGGGAGATGCGGAACAACGCTTATGCTTGCGCCAAAGGATGTGCAAAAGGCAACGGACTGTCAATTTACTGATATAATTAAGGAGGACTAAAATGGCAATTTTTGAAACGGCGGATGTGCTTATTCCGCATAAGATTGATTTTACAAAATGGAGCGTTGTGGCATGCGATCAGTATACCTCCGAGCGTGAATACTGGGAGGATGTGAAAAATATTACGGGTGATGCTCCGTCAACGCTGAACATAATTTTTCCGGAGGTATATCTGGATGACGGTAATGCTGACGAGCGTATAAAAAATATCAATGTAAAGATGGAAGAATATCTTGAAAACGGACTTTTTCATGAATACAAGGATACATTTATTTATGTGAAGCGTACACAGTCTGACGGCAGAACACGCCATGGGCTTGTCGGCAAGCTTGATTTGGAGGAATATGATTTTTCCGCGGGATCGCAGTCAAAAATCCGAGCTACTGAAGGTACTATTATAGAGCGGATACCTCCAAGACAGCGTATAAGAAAAAATGCTCCGCTGGAAGTCCCGCATATACTGATACTTATAGATGATCGGGAAAGAATGGTTATTGAACCTCTTGAAAGTAAAGTTGAAAGTTTTGAAAAGGTGTATGATTTTGACTTGATGAAAAATGCGGGACATCTTGTTGGTTATAATGTCAATAATATCGCAAAGAGGGAGATACTTTTATCAATAGAAAAATTGGGTGATAAGGATGCGTTTGAGGCTAAGTACGGTGTAAAAGGTAAAGGTATACTTATGTTTGCGGCAGGTGACGGTAATCATTCGCTTGCAACCGCAAAGACATGTTGGGAGGAAATTAAACAAACACTTTCGGAGGATGAAATTGCATCGCATCCGGCACGGTTTGCTCTTGTTGAGCTTATGAATATTCATGATGAAGCACTTGAATTTGAGCCTATTCAGCGTGTAATTTTCGATACAGATCCGAAAAAACTGCTTGGAGCACTTGTTGATTATTATAATGCTTCATATACGGACAATGGCGGTCAGCGTATAGATTATACATATCAGGGTAAAGAGGGGAGTGTTTATATTACAGAAACAAACTCAAACCTTCCTGTTGGAACATTGCAGAAATTTCTTGATAAATATCTTGAGGAAAACGATGGACGAATTGATTATATACATGGGAATGATGTTGTCAGAAAACTTGCGTGTAATGATAATACAATCGGATTTATGGTGGACTCAATGGAGAAGAACGATTTGTTTACAACGGTTATAAAAGACGGATCACTTCCGAGAAAAACTTTTTCAATGGGTGAGGCAGCTGATAAAAGATTTTATCTTGAATGTAAAAAGATAATATGAGTTTATATTTTAATATTGTTTATAACTTATCCTCTATTTTATATAGAGGATAAGTTATATATTATATTTATTTGTCAAAAAGACAGCATATTTAAGTAAATTAAAAAATCAATACTTTTATTTTTGTAAGATTAACGGCTATAATTATTCTCTGATGGTGTAGACACAAATGACAGAACTATTGTTTTCCGGTACTGAGACGTATAAATTGATGCAGTCAAATTAATATAATAGTTTTTGATGTGTTATTATATTGTTGATCTCAGAATATATGTATCCTTATTATCCATATAAGATTTTCTCTCTTATTATGTGCTGAACGATATGATTAAGATGGAAATTGTGTTTTACAATACTAATGCTTTTTTGGGACAGAAATTTGAACATTTACCACACCGTATGCATTTATTATAATCTATTTTAGGCGCTTCAAAATCTTGCTGACTTAACGCTCCGACCGGACAAACATTGACAGCGGGGCATTTATGATTTTGAGGACAATTTTCTGTTATTATTTTTAATTTTTTTTCCATAATTATATCTCCTTTCAAATTTACAAATTATAAGTTGCTGTTAAAATATTATACCATGAAAAATAAATTAAATCAAGACTGCAAAGCAATTGCAGTCGTCAATTCTATGCGGATAATGAATATTAATTTTATGAATATTTAAAATAGTATGTCTTTAAAAAAGAACATACTATTTTAAACATATTGTTAGGATTAGTTATTGAAAAAATATGTATGCCGTATGGTATGCTCATTTTATATAAATAACAGTAAACTCAGAGCGATAATTCCCATACCAAGGATGGTTCCGATAATTGTCACTTTGCTTTTTTCATATTCCCGAGCCATCGGAAGAAGCTCCTCTATTGAAATAAATACCATAATTCCGGCAATAGCGCCAAACAAAATACCAAATAGTGTGTCATTAAAGAATGGACGCAGTATCAGATATCCTATTATAGCGCCTAAAGGCTCGGTTATACCGGAGAAAAAAGAAACAATAAAGGCTTTTTTTCTGCTCCCGCTTGAATAATATATGGGCACGGATGTGGCTATTCCTTCAGGGATATTGTGTATTGCTATGGCTACAGCGATTGCAATGCCTAAATGAGGATCTTTCAGAGCCGAGGTAAAGGTGGCAAGACCTTCTGTGATTGATGTGATGGTGTAAGTGTGGAAAGTATAGGTTTTATGCGGTTTTTGAAAGGAGATATAACATATTTGGACATCTTGAATTTAGATTTAGCATACAAAGAAGCAGATATTATTAAGTTTTATCTTTTGTATAAGGATAGTAATATTCCCAAGCTTACGAAATAGCTTTTGGAATGATGATAATGGTAAATACAGAGTATCAATTATAGTCAAATATGTGAAAAAGTTTTAAAATATAATAGAAAAATAGAAGTAATTAGGAATCTTTCAATCTCTGATTTGAAAAATAATAAGTTGCATTTTAGGAGCTTGCAGAGTGATAAAATTTAGTAAAGAAAAAATTTTGCTCTTTCATCAACTAATAACGCAGGAAACTGGAGGAAGACAGGATGAGCAATCAAATCACAATGGAGGAGACCCGTTTCACGTGCAAGTAAACGGCGTACAAAAGAACGGTAACCGCATGCGTTCTATTATGTCTTTCAGGGCGTGATCCGTATTTTGGTCCCTATGGGGCCGTTTATTATATCTACTTTATGGAGAGAGTTAATTAATATTTTACAATAGTTTCAATTTCGGTTACCCCTTTTTTAATCTCATATGAAACAAGCGGTGTAAAGGTTTTTTGATATACAAGGCTTGTATTCGGATGGAAGGAAATTATATCAGGTGTACCGCCTGCAGTGCTTTCCACAGAGCAAAATGAAAAATTATTTTTAACAATGGCTATATTATTTTCACTGCTGAAGGCGCAGTCTGTACCTTGAGCACATGATACAGCAAAACCTGCGTCGCGCGCATTACAGTCATAATCACTGGTTATTTTATGACGGCGGATATGTCCCCCCTCAATGGGTATAAGAGTTGTTTCCACCTCTATACCCTTGAAGGGAGACCAGAGAGAAAATAGTTTATCTTCTTCAACGCGTATTTTTAGGGAGAGTCTGCGAGTGAAGATATAGCCGTCTATTTCAAAAGAGAGAGTGCTGTCGGGTGCAGCTTGATTAAAGAATTTGTTTGAGCGCGGAATGCTGAAACCAAATTCTGAGCTGTACGCAAACTTACAGTATTTCTCTGACACATGAACATGATTAATATAATGTAATCTGCCCGGGGTAAGTGCGGTTACCTTGTCGCTGTCGCGCTGGATTATCATCTGAGCTTCATTAAGAACTTTCAGATTATCGAGCTTTGGCATAGGTTCTGCTTCTGCTTGCCAGAACGGATGATTATCTGGTAGAGCAAGCACTATAAATGTTTTTAGACTCCAATACGGTGAATCAGGCGAATTGTAGCTTTCTGACATGTGCAGATTTGGATATCTGTATCCTATGGTAAGTACTCCGCTATTATCAATTATGGGATGTGAAAACCATTCCTCAAAATGGCGGACAAGAATTCCTTTGATGATGCCAAGATTGAATACAGGTACATCGGTGTATATACATGCACTCCAAAATGCAGCCTGAGCAAATCTGTATGTAAGTGATCTGCCGTATACAAGACCGCGTCCTTTTTCGTCGAACCAATATATGTAGTCTTTAGCGAATTTTGCTGCGCGCTTTTTGAACAGATTACAGCGCGCTGGGTCTTCTTTAGCACATACTTTAGCATAAATAAGACTGTAAAAATGTAGTGCAAAGGCGACGTAATAATCACGTTGTTCGGTTGCTCCGTCTTTGTACCAGCCGTTGCCGAGATAAAATGAATCAAGTCGCTCCAAACCAAAATTAATTAAATCCTGGCTATATGGAAGTGAAAGACTCTTTAATGCAAGATTGACAAGAACAGGAAACATTCTCCAATTGTTGTCAGACACTTTATAATCATTGATTCCTATTAGAAATGTTGCTAAATTATCTTTTGCGGTATCGTCAAGAGGTTCCCAAAGTTTATCAGGAGCAAGAAGTAAGCCATAAGCTATTGCAGCCATTTCAACAAATTTCTGGTCAAAATTTCTGAATTCACCCCAATATTCATCTGAATTCGGATTTGTTCCTGCGCTAAGACCTTTAGTGTATATATCGGAAAAACCGTCAATATCACCACCGCCTGCCCATAAAGGTGCAATTCCCCAAAGAACTCTTGCAAAGCCCTCCATAGGAATAGTGCAGTCTTCGTATGCGGCCCCCGTATGTCCGATATACAGATTGGCGAATTCGGATGAATAATATTTTTTTAAGGGAAGTATGAGGTCTCTAAGAAGACCTGTAAAATATTCTTTATTATAATTCATTGATGTATCCTCATTGTATATAAGATGTTATTATCTGCATATCTCCTTTAAATTCTATGTTTCCGTAGTTATATGGGAGTATGAAATGCGTTCCCTTTTTGATTGCTATATTGTCAATAGTACCTTCACCGCTGATTACGCTCATATTCATAAAAGGATGCGTTTGCGGAATTTGTGCGCTGCCGTTTATTTTCAAACTTTCAACGCAATATAACGGGCATTCAATAAGCTTTTCACAAGTGTAATTAAGACCAAAAGAAATTGTTCTTTCATAGCTGCTTTCTTTGAACGGAGCTTGTATTACATCAATGCTTTGTTCGATGTGGAGATTACGTGGCTGACCGTTTGAGAGCCGGTCA
This sequence comes from uncultured Clostridia bacterium, assembly GCA_910578235.1. Classification (GTDB taxonomy): domain Bacteria; phylum Bacillota; class Clostridia; order UBA1381; family UBA1381; genus Hominilimicola. The sequence goes on from CAJTPP010000010.1 coordinate 32,726, forward strand.
TAATCATATACTCTGTATGTAATATCACTGTTTTGCTGCGTTTCAAGAATAAGCGTGCCTCCTTTTATCGCATGAACACAGCCGGGCTCAATTTGAAAAAAATCGCCTTTGTGAACAGGAATTTCACGGATAAATTCTTTCCAGTGTCTGCCCGTGATCATATTTTCAACTTCAATAGAATTTTTGGCGTTGTGACCGATTATTATTGTAGAATTTTTTTCACAATCCAGAACATACCAGCATTCTGTCTTGCCAAGAGAACCATTTTCATGTTTCATAGCATAACGGTCGTCAGGATGGACTTGAATACTTAGGTCTTTTTTTGCGTCAATGATTTTAACTAAAAGCGGAAAGCAGTCACCCTCACAGTTGCCGAAAAGATCACGGTGAGAATTCCACAATTGGCTCAGAGTCATACCTTTGTATTCGCCTCCGCAAATTGTACAGTCGCCGTTTTTATGCGCGCTTATGCCCCAGCATTCACCGATAGTGTCAGATGGTATGCTGTATCCAAACAGCTTTAATTTGTTGCCTCCCCATATAGTTTCTTTAAATATGGGATTGAGGAATATAATATTCTTGCTCATTAAATAATTCTCCTGTTCATAGTATTCTGCAATGAATTTTCAGACCGCATTGTAAAAATAGTGTTTATATGTGGTGTAATGTGTTTTTATATAATATATACAGCTTAGTATAACGGTTTGAATAAATTCAATATTGTTCTTTTATATGCGGATTATACTGTATATAAAAAATTAAAACAATGACGTAAATTTTTTTAAAGTATGGTTTTATTTCTGGATTTAAGTGGGGGAAACTTTTTAACAAGTCTACCTCATTTACTTGTAACCTTGTTTTTGAGTATAATTATAATAAAATAGAGAAGTGTATTTTGAGGAAGGGGAGTTTTAAATGAAAAAATTGGTTTCTTTGATTGTTATTCTGACCATATGTACAAGCATATTTGGTGGATTGAGTGTTACATATGCTACTGATAACGGAAGCGGTACGGAGAGTGATCCATATATTGTGTCGTCAGCAGATGAATGGGTAAGCGCCGTTAAGAAAGGCTATATCCGTTTAAATAGTGATATAACAACTACATCGGGTGTAAAAACCGCAGGTGTTATGACACTGGATCTGAATGGACATACACTGACTTCAAATGCAGGCTCTGTGATAGAAATGGTACACGATCTGACAATAGTAGATACGGGAGCAGTGAAAGGCGCTATTAAAAATACTAATACAGCCACATCATATGGCATAAAGTGCGCGTATAAAAATGTTACTCTTAATATTGAGGGAGCGGAAATTGATGCCATATCACAGGCAATTATGCTGAACGCTGCGGGAGCCGTTGTAAATCTGAAGGATAACGCGGTAATTAATGGCGGAACATATGCGATAAATGGAGGAGCAAACGGTACGCTCAATATTGAAAGCGCGGTTATAAACGGTGATAAAAGCTATACAGGATATGCTGTGAGCACAAGCGGAGCGGCTGTTACGATAAATGACGGAACATTTAGTTATAACGGAACAATGAGCAGTGTTGTTGTATCGGGGTCAAGCATAGTTACAATAAATGGAGGAAGATTTACAAATCCGAACAGTAAACGCGGAGTAATAAACAATGCGAAGGGATACAGCGGAACACTGACAATAAACGGCGGCACATTTGAAAATACAAATGCAGGAGGTTATAGCATTCTTGATGGAGATGAGGCTACAACAACGTCGGCACCTGTAATAAATATAACAGGAGGCATTTTCAAGTCGTCTATTGGTTTTACAAAGCCGGCTAACACTAAAACGGAGATAGCAGTAACTGGAGGTACATTTTCCTTTGATCCCTCGTCTTATATTAAAGATATAGAAAATTATGAAAAAATTGATAATGGTGACGGTACATATACGGTTTGCGGCGTTGGTGTTGATCCGACGGCTACGCCGGTAATTACGCTGACACCGACACCAACGGCTGCGCCGGTAGTTATGCCGACACCGACACCGACGGCTGCGCCGGTAATTACGCCGACACCGACACCAACGGCTGCGCCAACGTCAAGCCCAATGGCTACGTTAAGACCTATATTGAGACCGGAATTGCCGGAGGGCACGGTATGGGCAGAAAAATGGAGTTATGATTTTAATGAATTTATATCAGATGAAGTATTTAGCAGTTCAAACAAAATCAATTTTACAGGCGCAAATCCCCCGACAGTAGGCTACTATAACGGTACTGTTACAAGTGAGCACGGACTTTACGGAAGCGCGCGGGAGGATTATCATGTTGCAATTCATTCATCGTCTAAAGGCGGAGAAACAGTAAGACTTCTAAGTAATCTAAACAATTTGAACAGGCCTGTTGATAATCTGGTTGCTGAAATGGATGTTGCTTTTACAACAACAACAGAAAAAAGATTTATCGCATCTTACAGAACTACAGGACCTGTTGATAATCTGGTATTTGACAATAATCGTAAAATAGGTTGTTTCACGGAAACTGGAATACAGTATTTTACGGGAGATGACGGGCAAGAAATTGTATATGAAGCAGGGAAATGGTATCATGTAGCTGTAAAACTGGATTTTGAAAATGATACAATATCATATTATCTTGATGACAAAATGTTGGGTAGCATTACACCGAAAAATGCTAATAGTTTTTCATTTACGTCAAATGCTGAAATATCATATAAAGGAAGCGCAAATAAAGATGAACCTGGAACAACATATATTGATAATCTTTCAATATCGCATGAACAGTCATCGTATGTCACCTCTGTAATGTCATCTCCGCAAGGAAGAACATATCTTAATAGTTCAGCGGTTGAGTTTGTTGGTAATGCGGATGACTCGAGGGGCAACAATATAACAAAGACCGAATTTTATATTGACGGAGAAAAAAAGTATGAGACAACTGACGCGTCATATTCTTTTACAAAATCAGACATTGCACCCGGTAAACATACTGTTGTAGCAAAGTCAATAAGTTCAGACGGTACAGAGGGCTTTTCCGAAACAGTTGAGATTGTAATGGCGGATTATGCACTTCCGGTCATGTATGAAAATGGTATGCTTTTACAGAGAAACAAGCCGGTGAGAATTGCAGGACAGGCAAACGACGGAGCCGAAATTACGGTGTCTGTAGGAGGAAAAACAGGGAAGGCGACAGCCGATCAGGGAACATTTGAAATTATCCTTGAACCGCTGAACGCGTCAAAAAACACTGATTTCACAATTACTGACGGTACAACAGTAACATCATATAATGCATCGATAGGAGAACTCATACTTTGTAATGGACAGTCCAATATGGCTTATCATATGTTTCAGTTTCCGTCGCTTCAAGGACTTTTAGATAAGGATTATGAAGATATTCATCTTTTTAAACAGGATAGTCTGACATCAAATACGCCTCAGACAGACATTCCGTCCGGACGATGGGTAAATGCTTCACAGAAGGAGGTAATGTATTTTTCAGCGTTTGGCTTTGGCACAGGCAGAAAGCTTTATGATGCATTGCGGGAAGAAGTCCCTGTTGGACTTATTTATGCTGCGGTCGGCGGCACCAATATTAATATGTGGGTACCGAATGGCACATATAATACAGATCCGGATCTTTATAGTATTATTGCAAAGAATAATACTACACATTATAATAGAATGGTAGCTCCATGGAAAGATTATACAATCGGTCATGTTGTCTGGTATCAGGGTGAAGCCAATACATATATAAATCAAAACTACGAAAAAGCGCTAACGAAATATATAGATACTATGCGTGATGCATTCAGAGATGAAAGTATGGATTTTACAATAATACAGCTTCCGATATTTGATTATGCAAAATCGTATAAGACTGCTTTGCGTACAGCGGTAGAGGTTCGTATGGCCGAATGGAATGTTTCGGAAAAGATAGAAAATGTTGCTACGGTAGTCGCAATAGACACAGGGGATGCGGTCGGAATACATCCTGATGACAAGCTTCCGTTGGTAGAAAGGACAGCCAATGCAATTCTGCATTTTATAAATCCAAAAGATGATACTATAAAATATAAGAGTCCTTCTTATGTTTCTTATACAATGGACGGCAATAATATGATTATTACTTTCAAGGATGTATATGAAGGTCTTATGACAAAAGACGGAGAAGCTCCTAAAGGATTTAAAGTTGCGGGGGATGATGGTATATTTGTGGACGCGGAGGTTAGGCTGGAGGGCAATACTATAGTTGCCGACACATCTGCTGTTACAGGCATGCCTAAAATACGTTATGCATTTGAGGATACTCCGGCGCTTGCCGCTAATCAAAAAACAACTACTCTAAATTTGGTAAATAGTGCAGGACTGCCATTGGCACCATTTAAGACAGATAATGACCGTTATCAGTATAAGGATGAGACATTTACGGAAACTGTAAATTTCACGCCGATGATTAGATGTATTACGGCAGGAGATGTGATAAACGGAAAGGCTGTCATCACAGTAAAGGCATTTGATGCGGATGATAATATTGCAAAGGTTGAAGTATTTGCGGATGGAAATAAAATAGGGGACGCAGAAAAAGAAAGCAGCGGAATATATACTATTACATGGAATGAGGCTACAGAAGGAAAACATACTATTTATGCAATTGCAACGGATTTGGAAGGGACGACTTCAACAGAGCAGCATGTGTCTCTGGGCACAAAAACAGTATTGCCTGTTGAGTATATTGTAAATATTGAAAAAGGCATTGAAGTAACGCCAAGCCCAACGGCTACACCGACGCCAAGCCCAACGGCTACGCCAACGGTAATTCCTGAACATTCGGTAATAGGAAAAATTACAGATGAAATAGGAGCTATTGGTGGTGCAAAAGTAATAATTAGAGGGGTTGATGGTAAGTCTGATACAGTAATAACTAATATTAATGGAGATTATGTATTCACTAATGTTGAAAGCGGTATGTACATGATTGAAATTAAAACAGATGAACGTACTATAACTGATAGTTTGTTTGTAAAAGGCAGTGGCGTAGAAAAGAACATTGATTTATCCTCGGAGTGGGTAAATAGTGTCGTTAATATAAAAGAAGGCGCACCGTCAATAATCGCGGATGGCTTTATGAAAGCCGCGGATGCGATTGCGGCAAAGTATATAGAAGAAAATCCGGAAGATGAAAATAAAAAAATCACGATAACTATGACTGTGGATAAAATTGAAGAAAATACAAATAATGAAGAACAGCAGGCTATAAAGGGACTGGCGGAAGAAGCGGGACTCAAAGAACTTGATTTTATGGACATTTCACTTTCGGTGACCGTTGATGATAAAATGGATGCGTCAGTATCTCAAAAAACAACAGAGCTTGAAGAAATAACAACAGGTCTTGCAATTATTGTTCCGATTGATGCCGATAATAAGGAGAATATAGCGGTATATCGATATCACGGAGATACTGCCTCGGTTATGAGCAGTAATTCTTCAGATACGGAATATTATTCGGTGACTGATAATTCTGTGTTAATTCACGCGAATAAGTTTTCTGTTTATGCGATAGCGTATAACCTAAAAAATGAGCCGCCCAATCCATATGATAAAACATGTGTGCGGATTGTTGCGACATATGATGAAAGTAATATATTGAAAGAAATTACAATAACAGAAAATGTTCCTGTTTCTGAGGCAATTCCGGTAACAGAAGGGAGAGTAAGAACCATGTACTGGAATTCGCTTGAGGATATGAAGCCGGTGTATGCATCTTCTTTAGAATAAAAATTCTATAATCAGGCCGCAGGCAAGCAGTTATGTTTTGTCTGTGGCTTTGATTTTTTGCTAAAGCCGGTGTGCGGCAAACTTTTTAAAAAGTATGTCCCATTTACATTTAAAGGTTTATTAACGTATAATCATAGTGATATATGATATGTAATGAAACGGAGAATAAAGAATGACAGGTTTTGAGATGTTAAGAAAAAGATATTCAGATTTTTTGACGGGGAGTGGTATAGGGGACTATGTTCAGAGAATGGATGTGCTGACAGAGAGAAATATTGTCTCTATAAATAAAAATATTTCAGCATTATATGAAAAATATACTCTCAAAGCTGCGGAAGCGATTGAAGGTATGTCTTACAGTTCTGCGATTAATGCTGTGTTTCAGCAGCTTTATGAAATGTCTGTTTCGTTTTCTCAGATTAGTTCCAGATATTATCACAATTCAGACATTATATCTCTAATAATTCACTCGCTTGAAAAAATGTCAGATATATATAATGATAAAATTGAGCCTTATGGTAATTGGTGGCACTGGGAGATAGGATGCCCGTTAAATATTAATAAAATTTTCGTTCTTATATATGATTATGTCGGCAGTGACATTTTGACAGAATATATGTCTGCGGAAAAACATTTTAATAATGAGATAAAACTTACAGGTGCAAATCGTGTATGGGAATCAATGATATTTGTGATACGAGGTATTCTGACTGATGATGAACAATCTGTTTGTTCAGCAGTCAGTGGAATAAAGGATGTAATGTTTATAACCGACAGCGGTGACGGCTTCTATGAGGATGGCTCATTTATACAGCATAATATATTTCCGTATAACGGAGGTTATGGCAGATCTCTGTTACAGGAGCTTGCGCCGATTATTTATCTTGTGAGCGACACGAAATTTGATTTTGATGATATAAGTATGGTATATGATTGGATATATAATTCGTATTTGCCGTTTATGGTACATGGCAGATTGATGGATATGGTACGAGGCAGAGAAATTTCGCGGTTTTATCAGCAGTGTGATGCTGCTGGGGCAGATTTATTAAGCGCTGTGCTTATAATAAGTGATTTGCCGGGACATAAAAATGCGGAGTTGAAATCCCGCGCAAAGGCGCATCTGAATTCGGATTATTTTAAATTTGCTACTCCGTTTGCGGCGGATATTGCATATAAAATTATAGAAGACACTTCAATTGAGACATATGATCAAAAGCCGTATTTTAGAGTTTATAACAGTATGGACAGAGCGGTAAAGCATAGTGAAAATTACAGCATAGGTCTTGCAATGCACTCAGAGCGTATCGCCAATTTTGAGTCAATCAATGATGAAAATATGAATGCCTTTCACACAGCGGACGGTATGCTCTATACTTATAAAGCGAATGAAATGAATGCGGATTTTTTCTGGCAGACAATAAATTTGCATAGGCTTCCGGGAACAACGGTTCTTAAAGATACAGGGGTACGGGAAAATTCCGTTTCTGCGTGTGAATTTGTGGGAGGATGCGGAATAAATGAGAACGGTGTGTGCGCGATGGAACTCAACCCTGTAGGATACAGTCTTAAAGCGAATAAAGCGTGGTTTTTCTTTGATGAAGAAATTGTATGCCTCGGCAACGGTATAACAAGCAATGATGGAATAAATGTTGAAACTATAATAGAAAACCGTCTTGTAGAGGATGATTCGCGTTTTACCGTTCATGGTAATGAAGCGGGAGAGGGCTATGATATAAAAGGCGCATATCTTGATGGCAGACATGATACAGGATATTGTTTCCCGGAATTGCAGCATGTGCATATTCTCCGTGAAGTAAGACGCGGCGGATGGAGTAACATGAGTTGGACAACAGATGGCAAGGACTATGAAGGCATGTATGTCACAATGTGGATTGACCATGGTAAAAATCCTGATAATGCCTCATATGAATATATTGTCATACCAAGATGTGATGAGGATAGGCTTAACGATTATTGTAAACGCAATGATGTTAAAATAATTGAAAATTCAGAATGGATTCAGTGTGTTCAGAAAGGAAATGTAACAGGGATTATATTTCTTAAAGACAGAACACGAATTGCCGGTGGTGTGCTGGCGGACTGCAAATGCGCAGTGATGCTGCAAAAATATAATGATAGTTTGGATTTTGTGGTAGCTGACATAACTCATAAGCAGAAAAAAATTAATATAGAGCTTGATTACAGTGCGGAATTATTTACATGCTGTGACGAGAGGATAAAGATTATTCAACTGTCACCATATGTTGTAATGGAGATTAATACTGACGGTTCTGAAGGCAGGGAACTTAGAGTGAGATTGGAGGGGATTATGAATGTATGATGTTGCGGTTATAGGAGGCGGAATTGCCGGATGTATGGCAGCGCTTGGGGCTGCCAGATGCGGCGCCGATGTAATTTTAATAGAACGCTATGGTTTTTTAGGCGGAACGCTGACTGCTTGCGGAACAGGTCCGATGATGACTTTTCATGCGGGTAACATACAGGTTGTACAGGGGATAACAGGTGAGTTGATAAAGCGGCTTGAAAAAAAAGGACTTTCCACAGGACATATTTTTGATACTACAGGATACACATATTCTGTAACTCCATTTTCTGCGGAAGGGATGAAATGCGAGCTTGAGGAAATGATGAAAGAGGCTAATGTAACGCTTCTTTATCATAGCACAGTATGTGATGTTAAATATTATGACAGAGAAATAAAGTCCGTTGAGGTTTGTGGAAAAAGCGGAAAGCATTTAATAGAAGCAAAGATGTTTGTTGATGCAAGCGGAGACTGTGATTTGAGCTTTCTTGCCGGATTGTCTTACACGAAAGGCAGAAAGAATGATGGCAAATGTCAGCCTATGACAATGAATTTTAAGCTGATAAATGTTGACGCAGAAAAAGTTAAGGAATACATAATGTCAAACAATGATGAATTTCCACGCCTTAAAGGAAATTTAAGCAAGGTTACAAAATCGTGCCGGCTGTCCATAGGAGGATATGTTAAAACTCTTAAAGAAGCACAGAAGGACGGACGAATATCTTTTTGCCGTGAGGATATACTGTTTTTTGAGACAAATACAGAAGGTGAGTTTATTGTAAACACAACGAGAGTGATTGAAGCTGATCCTACAAAGCCGGAGGATTTGACAAAAGCGGAAATTGAAGGCCGGAAGCAGGCATGGGAAGTGTATAATCTGCTCAGAAAAAGTGTGCGGGGATTTGAAAACGCCGAACTTGAGTTTACGGGACCGTTTATAGGTATACGTTCTTCCCGACAGATTAAAGGGATTTATACGATTACGGCTTATGATATTGTAAATTGTATAAAGTTTGAAGATACAATTGCCTGCGGCGGATATCCGATTGATATTCATGCTCCGGAGGGTTACAGTGGATCAATGTATGATAAAACAAAATTTTCTCTAAAATACGGGGACATATATACCATTCCATACCGAGCGCTGATTAGTGGCGAAGCTGATAATCTGTTGACGGCGGGAAGATGTATCAGCGCAGAATTTGAAGCACAGGCGGCAATTCGGGTTTCTCCGAATGCGGGAGCAATAGGGCATGCGGCAGGTACAGCCGCTGGGATATGCGCAAACAGCAAAGTCACGGTACATGAATTGAATTATAAATTATTGAAGGATACGCTTCTTAAGCAGGGAGCATATTTAGGATAATAAAAAGGAGACTGGTTAGGGTGCCCTTAATAAGACAGTAATATTGTTTTCGGTGAAACGGCATAGCAAAAACTATGCCGTTTTGCTGTTTGGCATCAGTAATGATAACGGCAGATACCCTACCAAATCATAGTAAATATCAATTTCTTGCGTTCTTTGACCGTCAATCTTTTCTGACACGTGGACTTCAATCCGTTTTACCATATCGTTTAATACGGCAGGCGTTAATTCTTGTAAATTAAAATATTTATGTACTTTTGCAATAAACCGTTCCAAATTGTCAGCTTGTTCTTCTTGCTGTTCAATCTCAAAAGTCAAAGTGTCAATCTTGACTTTTAACTCTTTTTGCTCATTTTCATAATCAGCAGACAACATCTGAAATCTGCTTTCCGAAAGAACGCCGCTGACTTTATCCTCATAAATAGATTTAATTAAACGGTCTAATTCTTTAATTCTGTTTTCGGATTTAGTGATTATTTTCCTCTTTGCGGCAAGTTCTCTTTTCATTTCTGATTTGTGCTTTTCGCCCATAATTTCTCTGAATTGATTTTCATAGTTGGCTACAAAACTGATAACATAATTCAAATGTGCGAGTACGCCTTGTTCTAATACAACCGCCCTTATAAAATGGCTTCCGCAAGTTTCAGTACCTTTCTTTCGTGAAGTTGAGCAGACAAAATGGTCTTGACGCTTTTCAAAATGATTGCTTGTACAGTAATATAGTTTTTCACCGCAATCGGCGCAATACACAATACCAGAGAACATATTTGTTTTACCCGTTTTTGTTGGTCTGCGTTTATTCTTTCTTAATTCCTGTACCCGTTCCCAAGTATCAAGGTCAATAATTTGCTCATGAGTGTCCTCAAAAATCATCTGATTTTCTTTCGGGTTTTCGTATGACTTTTTTGATTTGTACGATTTTTTAAAGGTTTTGAAATTTACGGTATGTCCGAGATATTCAGGCTTTGCTAACATTGCCGAAACGGTATCAGGAACCCATTTGTATGGATTATCCGGCATTTCATAACCGCCTATTCTGCCATTAGACACCCAATAGGCTCGCGGCGTTAATATCTGCTCTTTTTGCAGTAGCTTCGCAATTTGAGATGTGCCATAACCCTCTAAGCAAAGATTAAAAATCTTTTTTACAACCTGTGCTGCTTCCTCGTCCACAATCCATTGATTAGGATTATCTGGACTTTTCATATATCCGTATGGCGGAATGGTAGACAATGGTTTTCCTGACTCGCCTTTTGCTTTCATAACCGCACGAATTTTCTTGCTTGTGTCGCGGGCGTAAAATTCATTCATCAAGTTCAGGAACGGAGTAAAATCGCTGTCCGTTTGATTTGCACTGTCAATATTGTTATTGATAGCTATAAAGCGTATGTTCTTTTCAACAAACAGGACTTCCGTATAAAAACCGACCTTTAAATAATCGCGTCCGAGCCTTGACATATCTTTTACAATAAGCGTTCCAACTTGATTATCCTCAATTAAAGTTAAAAGCTCATTCCAACTTGGACGATTGAAATTCGTACCTGAAAATCCGTCGTCAACGAAAAATCGTATGTTTGAGAAATTATTATCATTTGCGTACTTTTCCAATATATTTTTTTGATTTACAATACTGTTGCTGTCGCCTTGAAGCTCGTCATCACGGCTAAGACGGCAGTATAAAGCTGTTATTTTTTCAGACTGTTTATTCATAATTCAATCCCTCTCTTTCTCTGAAACAGTCTGTCAAAACAGGATTGTATGTATATATTCTATCGCTCATTTTCAGTTTTGTCAGCCCCTTTTGTAAAATTTTCATCATTGTCCATAAGACGGAGTAATTTTGATGATACGGTTCGCTGTCCGTCATATATTCCATTGAATTTATATTTTGTTCCGCTAAATTTCATAGTCAGCGTAATATCAGGTAATTGCATAGCGGACGGATTTTTGACCTTAATCGGTTCTGAATGCTTTTTCCTTTGCATAGGCTTGTCCTCGCTTTAAAAAGTATTTTAAAGTACATTATATGATTTGATACTATGAAATATGCTTAAATTTTCCTAAAAGACTTGAAAAGGCAATAAGAAGTTTTCAACTAAAAAGCCTCAAATATCAATAATTTTGCTACCAGCAAGCAAAGCCAAAGAGTATGCGTCAGGTCGGAGCTGCATATCACGCATAATGCGGATTGCGTTCTGTGCAATAGGTGATAATATACCGTAACCGTTGCCGTCTGTTTGATTTGCCATAACGGCTTTTCTTATTCGTGTGTTTGCATATCCTGCGGCCAATGTGTAACCGAGATTGCTGGATTGTACTTCGTCAAGAATATCACTGATAAGATTTTCGGTGATTTGTATTTGTGCTTCCGTTGCATTTAACGGCGTGCTTTCTCTTGGAATTGGCGCAGCAAATGCTGTTGTCGCTGATAACACAGCAATTAGGGTTAGTGTAATAAGTTTCTTTTTCATAGTGAAAACTCCTTTCGATATTTTTATAATATAATTATATCAAAAGAAGTTTTGCGCGCCCAGCCGGTAAAGCGTATAAAAATATTTGTATTAGCCTGTATATTGCGCCTAAATGAATTTATATATGTACTACCTTTGGCACTTCCGGTAATGACAATAAAATTTTTCTTTGCAGTTTCCATATCTCGTCCATATAATTTTTTAGTTCCGCAATATCATCTTTATAGATTGAATTGGTTTCATTAACTCGTCTTGCTATTTGATTGATATTAACACCGATAGAGTGCAATTTTTTATTCATCTCTTTTATATCGGTCATATCTGTGTAAATTATAAGTCCGTTAATTGCCATTTTGCGCATATATGCACCTATTCTTTGTGCTGGTATTTGTGCCATTCTTAGCTTAATCAGTTCACGTTCTTCCTCGGTTACCCAAAATTTAATTTGTACATTTCTTTTTCTGTTCTGCATGTTTTACCTCCGTATTTTTATCTGGGTTTGGGAGCTGTTCCCAAAATATTTTTTGCGGCTTTTGCAACGCATAAGCAATCAAAAAATCGCAAAAGGGTACGCACAGGTGGAGGAAGAATTAAAAATATTGCTTGCCGACATTATTATCGAGGTTCAAAACGGAAAGGATTATATGGAAGCCTTAAAAGAGGCTTATGAAATAATTTATAAATCCGTAAATCCGTCATTTAATTATGATGAGCAATTTTCACTTGATACCTGTTACAGAGATATTCCTGCTGTCGGAATGGGAAAACTGACAGTGGCAAGAAAGCTGTTGTTAGAGGCTAAAAAATAAAAATGCGTGGCTCATTATCGCTAAATAAATCTTATAAAGAGGACATAATCATTGTGATTATGTCCTCTTTATATACAAACAGATAAATTAAATCCTTTTATCCACCCCTTGCAATTTTTTGTTGCTTATTGTATAATAAAAAATGGATAGAATTTCTATCCGTTGCCTTACGGCAAATTTGCGGTACTTTTGAATAAGTTATATAAATGTGCGTATGTTAGATAAAAACATAGGCTCTAATTATCATTCACATTTATATAACTTTGAATGAATTGTACCGCAATACAATAAATAGTCTTGCCTATGTTTTTTGTACGCAAGCAGGACTATTGTATGCTTGCGTACTTTTTATATAGATTTGAATGGAGGTACATATATGAGAAAACGGATTTTGAGCTTACTCATTATTTCCGCTATGATTGCGGTATTTATTCCTGTAATCAATGCAGAGGACAAAACGGATAATGAAAAGGTTACGCTTATTGTCGAGGTCAGGGGCGACGCGGCATTAGAAACTGACAAAGCAATTTTAATGGGCGCAGCTGAATACAATGAAACAGACGAGGCGGCACAGCAGACCGAGAAAATCTTATCTGTACAAGAGAGCGTGCAGCAAGACATAAAAAGCAAGGTCAATAAAAAGGCTGAATTCGGCTTTACATATACAAATGTATTGAATGGCTTTTCTGTAACGGTAAACAAGTCGGATATAGATAAAATAAAAGCTTTGCCGAATGTTGAAAATGTGTATATCTCCCAAAAGAACAAATATATTGAACCGATTGAAGAAGGAAACAACCGTGAAATTGAATTATTTTCCGAAGAATATGACACAAACACTGAAAATGCACCTGTTCTTGAGGGCTGTTGTGCATCAATGAATGTACCATATCTTCATGAGCGTGGTTATCAGGGGCAGGGACAGGTGATTGTTGTTATGGATAGCGAACTTGATGTAGATCACGAATTTTTTGCTTCATCTGTTGAAAATCCACATTATTCAAAGACGGATATTGAAAATCTTATTGCCGAAAAAAGTCTTAACGCTAATGTTACGGCAGATGAGGCTTATCACAGTGAAAAAATACCGTTTACCTATGATTACGCCAAAAAAACAGCAGATGTACGGCCATGTGATGCCGATACTGTTCACGGTACACATACAAGCGGTATTGCAACAGGGAAAAACGGAACTAATCACTATGGAGCTAAATTTTCAAGCACAGCGCCAGAGGCTCAGCTAATATTTATGAAGGTTTTTGATATGTATGATGGCATTGAATGCTTGCCTGATGATGTGCTAATAGCTGCTGTTGATGATGCTTCAAAGATGGATATAGCCGCAATAAATATGAGCTTAGGTTCTGACAGCAGCGCAGACGCGCTTATAAAAGTAATAACAAATGCCGTAGATGCAGGCATACATATTTCTGTGTCCGCAAATAATATGGGAAGAGATGATTTTATTGACCCGTCAGATATAGACTATTCCACATCTCCCATGTTACCTTCTATAAGCGCGGCAATGTCGGTTGGGTCATCGGAAGCTTCTTTGGATTGGGAAAAGAATGAAAATGGAGAATATGAATTAAAGCCTGTAGAGAATTACGAAAAGATAAATGATTTTTCAGCATGGGGAACAAATAACACTCTTGAATTAAAGCCTGAAATTACTACTCCCGGATTTTTTATATATTCATCAAAACCAAATAATAAATATGACTATAGAGCCGGAACATCAATGTCGTCTCCGCACATGGCAGGTTCTGCAGTACTGATGCGTCAGTATATTGACGCAAACTATCAGGGCAAATTTGAAAACCCTGCAAGGTTTATTGAACAGCTTACAATGTCAAGCGCGCCGATAATATGGGAAAATGAATCCGAAAAAATTCCGTATTCCCCGCGCTTTCAGGGTGCAGGACTGCTGGATTTGGAAGCAGCAGCAAAAACGCCCGTGGTGCTTATCGGAACAGAGGATAAATCAAAAATCAGCTTAAAGGACAAGCTTACCGATACGTTTCAAATAGAATTTACGGCGAGAAATTTTTCGGAAAGTGACGTTAAGTATGACACCGTTGATTTTTCGCTGATAACTGATGGATATAAATATAGTACAAGTTATAAGAGAAATTATATAGACGGTGCAAAAAAACTAAGCTATACATCATCGGATATGCCCGAAAGCGTAACAGTTCCTGCAAACGGTGAAACAAAAATCAGTTTTACGGTTGAGATTGACAGCACAGAAACTGCGGAAAATATGCAGGTTTTTACAAATGGATTTTTTCTTGACGGCTTTGTAGAGCTTTCAGACAGCAACAATACTATCCCTGCAATAAGTATTCCGTATACAGGTTTTTACGGCGATTGGACAGCACAGCCTGCATTTGATAAGCCGTATTATGAGGGCGGTGGTAAATATACTTATTTAGGTTCACATCACGACTCTTGTGTTTGTTTTTGGGGGAGAGTGTGCCCGCGTCTCGGAAGAAATCAGTTTTCATCTAAAGCCTCCGGTATGGAGTATGAAGCGGAGGAGTATGCAGGTATTTCACCAAACAATGATAACAGCTTTGATTTTCTGTGCGTGGTCATCTCACCTATAAGGGCTATGTCTGGCTGTAGTGTGCGAGTAGAAAACGAGAGCGGAGAAATTGTAAAAATCTATGAAAACTCAAATATAAAACTCAGCAGGCTAATAGCAAATCATGTAGATTTAGAAATGGATAATTTGCCTGACGGCGACTACACAGCCTACGTCACAAGCCATTTTGATTACGAAGGCGCAGGTGACGAGGAAATCAGTATGAAATTTTATATTGACACAGTTGCTCCCGAAGTTATTTCACATGAGATATTAAAGGACAAAGATGCCGAAGGTAATGACAAAACATATCTTGGTTTGGAGGTGACAGATAATCGTTATGTTATGGGAGGATATGTGGACGGAAAAAATTCTGACGGAACAGACTTTCATTATGGATGGTATTCAAAAGCGAATAAAACTATCACGGGCAAAATAGATATTACCGGCGTGGATACATCAACACTGAAAATCACCGCAATAGATTATGCGTATAATCAATATGAGTGCAATGTTCTTGATTTGCAGTCACCAACACCAAGTCCTACTCCAACACCTACGTCTACGCCGAGTGAGACACCCAGCCCAACGCCAACATCTACACCAACGCCAAGCACAACTCCGACGGCTACTCCAACAGTGACACCGACAGCACCACCCACGCCGTCACCCACACCGAGTGTTACGCCAACACCTACGCCTACTCCACCCCCAAGAACAGGCGACAGAGTAGAGGTTAAGCGGATAGATAATGAAGTTTTAGCAAAGCTGATATTTGAGGAAACAACACCGCCTGCCGAGGACGATATATGGCTGATTGTTGCATACAGAAAAGACGGCGAACTCACGCGGCTTGAAATGCCGCCAATAACCGATATGACGGCAGGATTTGTTATTCCTGAAAAATACAAGGATTGCGAAATCAATGTGTATGTTTGGAATAAAAATATGAAACCGCTTATGAGTGTTCAAAAAGTGGACGTTTAGAAGTCGATTTTGAAGGTGTAGAGTATAACTATACGCACCCCCTGCGTTTACGGACTTTTCGCTATTGAAAAAGTGAGCGTTTATGCGGTTTTCACAGTTCAAAAAGTCCCTAAATGATTACCTATTGCGTGACATAATACATAAAAAAAGCAAATAGCTCCCAAATTAAAGAAAACCGTTTTGTGTTTTATTAGCAAAACGGTTTTTTATTTATTATTCATTATATAAATTATATATAGGATACTGTTTTATGATTTCTTGCTCTTGATTACTTAATTGTTTCCAACAATAATCCATTTCATTTTTATTATCAAGTAAAAGATTTACTCCCCAACGAGATATTTTATCGTTAGTATGGTCTTTTAGATGAATAAGCACATCTATATCATTATCAGATAAAGACTGTTTTCTTTTTATACATTGATAATAATTAATAGTAAATATATCTTGATTGTCATTTGCCATTAGCCATTTAAAAATATCAGTTGCAGTATCTAATAGCTCCTGTTTTTGACATACATCATAGGCGGAGATTATTTCTAATCCCATTTCATTTATTTTTCCTGATGTTTCAGAATTATATCCACATTCAATCGTAGAATTATATATTTGAGCATAGGATAAATTATCTATAGTAATAAAATCTTTCTTTTTTAATATAGAACATATTGTGATTGGATATTTATTCTCCGTTCCATCTTCAAAACTTATATATCCTTTTAACTCTTTAGGAGATGGAACTTTTACGAGGCGTTTGCCTGACTTTGTTTTATATCCATATACAATCATTTTTAAATTGCTAATTGTAAGTGTTCCAATAGGGTTATTGAATTGAATTTTATCATCAAAATTTTCATTATCTACCAAAGATTTTACTAGTGCTGAAAGCAAAAAAATGTCTGTTTGTGTTATATTCTTCATATTGAATTTTTTATTTATGTTGAGCAATGACAATGTTTTTTTGATTTTATTGTAGTAGATTAAACGTTCTGTTATATCATTCATATCGATAGAATCGAAGTTTTCACATCTCCCAGAGAAAACATTTGTTATATAAACATCTTTATATTTATATATTGATTTAATTATTCTTAATGTTGTAATTCGTTCATCTAAATCATCAGATAATTTAAACTTTACATTCAATAATGAAGGTTTGTTATTAGGAATAAAAATGGTTATAGAGTTTTCTATGATAATGCTATCTCCTTTTGCAGATTTAGTAAGTTCAACATTACACGAATACTCATCATCTCCTATGATAACCTTTTGTAGTTGTTCTGTGGATATTATATCAAATGTTACTACATCAATCGGGAGTTCAATGTTATTTTTATCTCTTGCATAAATATAGGTTGGAACAGAATTATTAATGTCTTTGAAAGTATCTTTAGAAACAGAAAAAGTAAAAGTTTCATCTAAAGATATCAAAGAACAAACAGAAGAAATGATAGCAAAAGAATTAGATGATGAAGATGAAAAAGAATTATGAAATAAAATCTTTAATATTTAATTCCTCCTTTGATACTCCATTATATAGTTTTTCGCGCATTTGTAAGCCTTGCTCAGCAGTTCCAGATTGTTTGCCTTTGTTGTTTATAAAACTTATAAAAATAGACATCATTTTTTCTGTGTTATCAATGGGGAATTTATCCATCTGTACGTTAATACTGCTTTGGGATTCTTTATTGTTTAATATTCTCAAAATATCAAATGGTAACAATATCTTATAGAATATTGAGAATTTGTTATAACTTTTTCCCATAACAACAACAAAGAAAATAACCCCACCGTCTTTTTTATAGTGATTTAAATTACTTACGTTAATGGGATAGGAAATTTTGCTGTTTTTATAATTAAATTTACAGGTGCCTTTTAGCTGAATTGGAATCCTATCTAAAAATGAGTCATTAACAATATCCGCTTCTCCTTTGTATACATATAAACTTCCGTCCCAAATAGGTTCTTTATCCATATCATTAATCACAGGAATAATTTTTTGAGTTTTTAGCAGACATTCCTTTAATTTACAAACAGACATAAGTTCTGTAACAATATTTTTTGAAGTATTATTCATTAAATGCACCTCATTCCACTTTTTGATAACGCTAAAAATATTATATAAAAATTGATAAAATCTGTCAATATACGACGGGGGTAATTTTTATGATATATCATAAGGCTACAAAATGCCCACTATATATTTCTTAGACCGTTTTAGATAATGCAATGTATTCACTTTGTTATGTAAATACAAAGTATATGATATACTTACATTGTAGAATTATTAACAAGTACAAAAGCAGAAAAGGAGAAACTGAACAATGTATAAAAAAGAACATAGTATCGATGAGTATTTAGAACTAATTTGTTCGCTATTAATAGACCAATTTAATGTTAGATATGAACACTACAGTCTGGATGAATTAAAAAAAGAGGCAAATGAAAGATATGTAGAAAGAGATTGGGTTTACAAAATTGGAGAACACTTTAAAGATTTAGCATACTATGAAATACCTAACTTAAATAGCAGTCAAAAACATCATGATATAGGTATTCCATCAAAGGATTTTATAATAGAAATAAAGTATTTAAAAAATTGGGAAGCAGCATCACAATCAAAATCAAGAAGCAATAGTAAAGTATGGAAAGAATTTGAAAAAGATTTTCAATGGTTGGCAGAAGAAATTAAATCAGGCAAAAAAGGAAAAAGAGCTTTTATACTTATATGGTGTAACTGTCTTGATTATTTAGGTCAAGTGGTTTAATTAGGAAGTGGGCGAGGATATAAAAATCCTATAAATAAAGACAGATTAGTATATTTCCCTTATTTAATAAATAGTAAAGGAAACGCAGATATAGTATATACAAGAGATTTAGTAAATAATTATGATAAAAACTTCCCATGCCAACTTGATTTGAATTCTATCGGTAAGGGTGATGTTAATATGGATTGCTTGTTTTTAGGTAACAAAAAAGATAAACTACATATTGTCATATATTATTAGTCAGTGATTATCATACATAAACTACAAATTCAAATAAGTTTTAGTTTTCCAAATAGTGGACATTTAGAACCGCATTTTTGAGGGTTTTAATATACCTATATGTACCCCCTGAGTTTGATGATGCTTTACATTCAAAAAAGTTAGGTTTTATGCGGTTTTTCAAAGTTATAAACGTCCCTAAAATGTGGACATCTGTTCCACTGTATACATAGAAAAATCGTCTATCGCATTTTACACGATAGACGATTTTTTTAATCCTGTTTGACAGACACCTAATATAATTTTTTACTTTACTGTTTTATATAGGGTGTCCATTAGGTCTCCTTTTTATTATCAGATTTTGAGACAGCGGAGTTTTTTCGCGCTCGGTACTGTGAAGGTGTTTTGCCGCAGATGCGCTGAAATAGTTCGCTAAAGTAGCGAGTGTCATTATAACCGACTTTTTCTGCTACTTCATAGATTTTTAAATCAGTGTCTTCAAGAAGTTCTTTTGCTTTATCAATACGAGTCTGCATTAGATAGTTTTTAAAAGTTGTTTTCGTTTCCTTTTTAAATATAACACTTAGATAGCAAGGGGAAATGAACACTTGTGCCGCAATGGTTTCAAGAGACGCGTCACCCGCATAGTTCTGTTCAACAAGCGACTTTGCCTGTGATACTATATCCGCTGCTTTTTGTTTCTGAATATCTTCAATATGTGATATAACAACATCGGTGATATTTTCTATAAAGGTTTTCAATTCAGAAGTTGACTGCGTTTTTTTTATAAGCGACCATGCGTCTGTATTGTTAAAAAGGATTGCAGGATTACAGTCGAGATCATACAGAGCGTCAGAAATTGCAAGGATGAGAGACAAACAGCGCCGCTGCTGGTTGTAGAGACTTGTGTCTGAACGTTCCATACTGTCAAACAATTCTTTAATGTCTTTTTGAATTTGTTTGTCATCGCTGTTTTTTAGTGATTTTATATATGTGTCTATAAGCTTTGTCTGATATACTGAGAGCTGGGATTTTGGTTCAATATCATTTATGTAAATTATATTTCTGTCACCAAGACCGTTACTGTAGTTAAGCGCCTGTACAGCCGATATATAGCTTGTCTCAAGCTCGTTTATCTGAATTATAAAATTACCTATTCCGATATTATAACTTAAATTAAATTCAGAATCTATAAATTCTCCTATTTCTTCACAGCAGGAGAAAAGTTTTTTTTCAGAAATGGCTGTTTCTTCGTTGAAGCAGCACACAAATACAAGTTCTGAATTACAGAAGAATGGGATAACATTTACATTTTGCGGAAAGTTGTTTACAACAGCTTCAAAAACCATAAAGTTTATACTGTCATCAGCCATGTCTTTGTCAAAGCGTATTACAAACACAGACATGACCGATAGAGTGTCCGGTATTTCAAAAAGCTCATAATCAAGAATGCCGGATTGAGCGCGGTTAAAAAGATAGTTCATAAGGAAATACCGGCTTTTGGTGAGTAGTTTTCGGAATTCGATTTCCTTTTCAAGCATATGTTTTTTGAGGTGTATTTCTTTCGTTAATTCGTCAACTATGGTATAAAGTTCAAATTCGTCTATTGGTTTTAACAGATAACGGCATACGCCATTATTAACAGCGCTCTGAGCGTATTCAAAATTATCATAACCGGTAAGAAAAATCATCCTTGTTTCCGGTGCATTTTTATGAATTTGCTCGGAAAGCCATATTCCATTTCTTTTTGGCATTTCTATATCGGATATTATAATATCAGGCTGTGCTTTCATGAAAAGCTCAAAGGCTTCAGCGCCGTTTTTTGCAGTGCCTACAATATCAATGTTTCTTTCTGCCCAGTCAAGAGAAGCGAGACCTTCGCGTATCATCTTTTCATCATCACAAATCAATAGCTTTATATTCATGTTCAATCCGCTTTATCTTAATAATAGCGGTTACGCCCCCTTTCTCGTTGGTTTTAAATGAAAGACCGCAGCTTTCATCAAAGTAAAGTTTTATTCTGAGATTAACATTGCTAAGCCCGTATTTTTCAATTGGCTCATTATAGTCTATTTCTTTTGCGAGAGCATTGTTAAGCTCGTCAGTATCTGTTCCGCAGCCGTTATCGGCAACTTCTATGTAGATGTAGCTTTCTTTTTCAAATACTCGTATATGTATCAAGCCGCCTTCTTCAATTTCCTCAAAACCATGAAGTATACTGTTTTCAACAAGCGGTTGTACAGTCAGTTTTATAATTGTACAGCTTAGTAAATTGTTATCTATATCAAATATAATATCAAATTTTTCATCATAGCGTATTTTTTGAATATCTGTGTAACTTTCAATTTGTTTTAACTCGTTTTCAATTGTGGTATATTCATTGCCTTTGTTTAGCGAATGACGGAAAAAAGTACCAAGCGCTGAAACCATTTTGCTTATATCTCTTGCATGATGCGCCCGAGCCATCCAGTTAATAGAGTCAAGCGTATTATACAGAAAGTGAGGGTTTATTTGTGCCTGAAGCGCTTTAAGCTCAAATAGTTTCTGCTTCTGGAAAAGTTCCTGTACATCGGTTATCAGTGAATCTATAGTGTCAAGAAGTGAATTGTAGGTTATGCTTAATTTACCCATCTCATCGTTTGTGATCAGATCATCAGGGACTCGTTTGCGCTCGCTTTTAAATTGTTGCATATAAGTAATAAGCCGTTTTATAGGAGCGGTGAGCCAACTGGTGAGAAAAAACATAATCAGCATTACAGATACAACCGCTATTATTCCTGTTATAAGGATGGAAAGGCCAACAAGTCTTGTGTCTGATGTCATATCGTTATAGTTTGACGCGCTGACAAGGATTATAGGACTGTCTTTTAACTGCTGTTTGCTTATAATATGTTTTGTGCCGTTTATTTTAATAAGCTGCGGTTCAGTGGTATCGTTATATACAGCTTTTAAAAACGCCTGTTCATTAACAAATCCGTTTATATAGCTGTCTTTCCATGTATTTACAATATGGTTTTCACATACAAGAAACAGCTTGCCTGTATGTCCGAGAGATATTTGTGACAAATCTCTTGTGAAAAGTGACAGATTTATATCAGCGCGTATAACGCCGAGAGTTTCATGTGTGCGGGTATCAATAAAAGCGCGCGCGACACAAAGAGAGCTGTTTGAGTCAGAACTGTCCATAATACCCCAGTATACATTTCCTTTTAGAGCCAATGCTGATTTGTACCAGGATTCATTTTCGACAAGTGAGGTCTGAGAAACAAAGGTGTCAAAGGAAATCGGATATGAGTCTCTGTTTGCGACATACAATGTAAGTCTTGACACTGTGGTGCGGAGCGGATCGATGGCCCTCATTTCATTTTCTATTGAGGCAATTTCTTCGTATGGTGAAATCGTAATAGTATTTGACAGGATTTTAGATATAGAAGTGTTTGCCTGAACGGAACCGAGTACCTGTTCTATGCTGTTCATCGAATTTACCATATTGTTAACAGCAAGAGTCGTAACCTGAGAGGTATTGTCGGAGATACTTTCTTTGAAGTGATGGGAAAAACTATGAAATACGGTGACACCAAAAACTACCATGCAAAGAATAATTACTATTATATATGTTAAAAGTAATTTTGTTCTGAATGACATATTACGGAATAAGCGTAAATGCATATCACGATCCATCCTTTCATTAGCATCTTATTAATATTTTAACATATTTTTGTTTTATTGCAAGGGAAAAATCTGATAAAAATTTTATCCTAAAAAAATACACACTTTTTAAAGTTTATCACGCTTTATTTTTTTTAATGTGGGTGTATAATATTACTATAATACAAGGAGAGGAGGATGTCGGTTATGAAAAGAATCAGACAGCTTGGCGCTGCCGCGCTGATAATTGCCTTCTGTGCCGGCTGCAGCGGTGTGCCTCCTGAGGAAATATCAGCACGTGAAGTTTCTATTATAAAGATAATTAAGCCCAACTATATACCGGATTTTTCAGGAATAGTTAATGAATTTTCGGAAATAAACAGCGATTTGCAGGTTAGGTTTGTAGATGCGCCATTATCCACCGGAGAGCGTCATCAGTTGTATGTTTCCGCTTTAAGCGGGAAAGACGAGTCTATTGATTTGTATTGGGTAAACGATGAATGGACAGAGGAATTTGCAAAAGAAGGGTATATTCTTCCGATAGATAATGAAATTCCTACGGATGGCGGCAGTTATATTATTGATGCAAAGGAAATGTTTTCGTATAACAATGGATTATACGCGCTGCCTATAGGACTGGATATGGATTTTGTTTTCTTTCGTAAAGATATGATCAAACAGTCGTCCGAGAATTGGGATGAAATAATAGCGGAATGCCGAAGGTCAGATTTACAGCTGCCGTTGGCGCTGTGTGTTGAAAACTCAGATGCTAAGGATATGCTGTGCAATATAGCTGAAATAAAAAATTCAAAGGGATGTTCTTATTCCGAGGCATTAAATATATATAAAGAAATTATTTCGGATAATATAGATGCTGATAACATGCCGATTGATTATGTATCGGTTTTTAAGACGGGAAATGCGTCAATGCTGATAGGAAACGCCGCGTTTTGGAGGAAGCTTAATCATAATACGTCAGCGGTAAGGGGTAATGTTGATATGGGCAGATTGCCGGGGGAAGAGTCTTCATATATCCGCGGCTATGGATTGGCTGTAAATATAAATTCCAAGAATAAAGAAGCGGCTCTGAGATTTCTTGATTTTATGAACTCTAAAAAAAGTCAGGAGAATTTATCGCGGGAATGTTCGGTGATGCCTGTGATTGAGTCATTGTATGACGATGACATGATTATTGATGCAAATCCATATATAAAAAACATAAAAGATATTGTGAAAAATACGCCTGCTTATAAGAATCTGAAAATAAGCGGTGAAGAATTAAAACAAGCAGAGGAGGCTATTATAAAATATTTTAATAATGAGGAGACAGCTGAAAATACGGGAAGGACACTGGAAATCTTGTTGACAAAAAGAAAGGAGAATTAGGTATGAAGAAAAAAATTTCGGTATTATTAACTTTAATTATGTTAGGAGGAGCGCTTGCGGGCTGTGGTGGCGGACAGATTGCTTCCAGCGGTGAGGATCCCAATACGGTTCCGGAGGATACATATGAGATTAACTGGTATATGCAGGGAATGCCGCAGGAAGATGTCGCTTCTGTTGAAGCGGCTGTTAATGATTATCTTAAAGATAAAATCAACGTGACGCTTAAAATGCATAGACTTGAGTTAAGTCAGTACAGTAAACAGCTCAGTACGATGATTGCGGCAGGAGAATACTTTGATATTGCATGGACGACACCGGGTGTGCTGGATTATACATCAAATGCGAAAAACGGCGCGTGGCTTGCGCTTGATGACTATATAGACACATATATTCCTCAAACAGTATCAGAGCTTGGAGAGATAGCAGATAACGCGAGAGTTGATGGGACGCTTTATGCTCTTCCTGTAATGAAAGAAATGGCTGATTCAAGAGGCTGGACATATCGAAAGGATATTGCGGATAAGTACAATATTGATATGGACAGCATAAAAACATTTGAAGATCTTGAGCCTGTATTAAAGACGGTTCAGGCAAATGAACCGGATATGCAGTACCCTATTGACTGGGGCAGTGACAGAACACCGGAGGCTCTGATGAAATATGAGACTGTTGCAGGAACGGCAGTTATATTTTATGATAATGAAAAGTATGACGGCAAAGTGGTAAATCTTGTTGAGACGCCGGAATATCTTGAAGCGTGCAAATGGGCGAACAAACTATATAATGAGGGACTTGTTAAGAGGGATGTTATGACAGCTACAGACTTCGAGCAGAGATTAAAAGATGGCAAGACTTTCTGTTATGTGGATTTTCTGAAGCCGGGTAAAGCTAAGGAAACATCAGCTAATTTCAATTTTGAGCTGGAGCAGTCAACGGTGTCGGATATCTGGCAGGATAATGGCGCCGGAACAGGCTCAATGCTTGCGGTTTCAAGAACGACAAAAAATCCTGAGAGAGTTCTTCGCTTTATTGAGATGCTTTATACTGATTCTGAACTGAGCAATCTAATAAATTATGGAATTGAAGGGAAGCATTATACAAAGATAGATGAAAACACTATTTCAATCCCTGATAATACACCGTATACGCTTCAAGGATTTCAGTGGATGCAGGGAAATGTATTTCTGAATTATCTTACAGAGGGTGAAGCGCCAGATAAAGTAGAGAAGCTTAAGAAATTTAATTCTGATGCAAAAAAACCGATGGACTACGGATTTAAATTCGATAAAACTCCTGTTGAGATGGAAATTGCTGCTGTAAGAACAGTTATGAGCGAATATCGTAAGCAGGTGATTATGGGTTCAATGGATCCTGAACCGATTATGAAAGATTATAATGATAAGCTTAAAGCTGCTGGGATTGATAAGATTATTGCAGAGGCTCAGTCTCAATATGATGAATTTTTGGCAAATAAATAATTAACAATAAGTATAGCGGTCTTAGACCGCTATACTTATATGAGAATATAGAATATGGAGGTTTATGATGAAAAAGCTTATTTCATTGTTGATTGCTGTTTCATTGTGCATAGCATACGCGCAATCAGTATTTGCTTCAAGTGTATCATATATGGCAGATTTTGAGTCGCCGTCGGCAAAATTTGGTACAAGTGTAAAATATCCCGGAACAGCAAATAACAGTGGTGATTATAGAGATTTGATAGAACCGAAGTGGGTGGACGGAGAAGGAAAGAATGAAACAACAGGACTTCAGATAACGTATAAAGCGGCAACATACTATGCGGGTGAAGTGTTTTTTCCTATTCCAAAGATATGGGAAAACAGTGTGGGATGTCAGTATCTTAATTTTGACTACAAAGGCAAAGGGGTTCTGAAGCTAAGCTTTTCTACACAGGAAATAAATGGCTACACGGTCGGTCAGGGTATAAAATACAGTTACACACTGAGAGCGGATACAAAAGGAGAGTGGCAGAGTATTAGTATTCCGCTTGAAAATTTCAAAAACGGAACAGAGTCGGTTCTGAACGAAGGTGAATACAGTCTTTCTGCTTA
>CAJTPP010000011.1:0-2417 GCA_910578235.1 uncultured Clostridia bacterium
TGCGAAAAATTTATTGAAACGGAGGAAACGAACAATGGCAGAATATAAAGTAAATTTCAATGATTACAGCTTTATTGACGAGGAGGGGACTTTTATAGCTACCCTAACTCATAAGATGTACGGCAAGAAAGACAATATTGTTGCCTATCTTGACCTTGAGGACGGACAGAAAATTGTTACCGTTGCATATAAAAGTGCGGATTATCTCGGCTTAAAGGAGATTGACATCGGAAGTACGGTTGAAGCTGTCTTTGAAACATCACAAAGCGGCATTGTCCGTCTTGTAGAAATAAATGCTATTTAATACTATGGGCGGTTACTGTCTTGTGGCAGTAATCGCCCGTTATTTTTAATTAAATAAAACTATTGACAAATTCGTGTAAAATGAGTATAATAAATATAGGATATATCCAATATTGAGGTGATGTACTTTTGGAAAATTTTGATGTTGATTTTTTTGAATTGGACAACGGCGATTGCCCTATTCGAGAATATCTTGACTCTGTTGATGTAAAAATGCGGGCAAAAATTGCTTGGACAATCGGATTGCTTGAAAGAAACGGTAATATGCTCGGTATGCCATACTCCGAGCCGTTAGAAGATGGCATTTTTGAATTGCGAACAAAATTAAGCAGCAATATTTCACGGGTGTTATATTTTTTCTATGTCGGGAGAAAGATAATATTAACAAACGGCTTTACAAAGAAAACAAATAAAGTACCTAAAAGTGAAATTGAACTTGCAAAAAAATATAGGGATATGTATTTGAGCAGGCAGAAAGGAGAATGATTATGTCAGATTTCAGAAATTATTTGAACGAACAACTGAAAGACGAGGAATTTAGAACAGAGTACGAAAAACTTGAGCCAGAATTTTCAATCATTCAAGCCGTAATTGATGCGAGGAAAGCAAGCCACATCACACAAAAGGAATTATCCGACAGGACAGGAATTGCTCAATCCGATATATCCAAACTTGAAAACGGAAACAGCAATCCAACACTCGGTATGCTCAAACGCTTGGCGGACGGTATGGGAATGACGGTCAAGCTGCAATTTGTACCGAAGCAATAATAAATACAATTTATTTATCCGAAAGGTTTTCAAAATGAAAATCTTTCGGATATTTTTTTACGGAAAACAGGAGGTGAAAATCATTGAAAGATATTAAAATTAAGCCGACTAATATAAAACCGAAAATTCTTGAAAAGGTAAGCAATATTCCCAAAGACGCTAAATCTGTGATGAAAGAGCAGCTAATCAATCAAGCGGAAAATTTGAAACCCGAATTTAAGGACAAATCGCAGGAAAACGCTACCGATTACGCAACGGGAAAAATTGAAAGCGGTACACAAACTGCGGTTAATAAAACAATAATCATAGCCGATAAAGCGAAAGATTTTACCGTGCGTAAAATAAGGGAACGCCGTGCTGATAAAGCTATCAAAACAGTAGATGCACCGATACTTGAAGTACATAATAACTTGTTGTTGGAAAATAACGCTGCAAGTGAACAAAGAACAAATGCACCTAAAACAAGAGAGCGTATTCAGCAAAATCAAGCTGACAAATCTGCTCCGAATACACAGCGGAAGCAAGCCGATAATATAAAGACACGGGAAAATATATCAAAAGAAAATCGCTCCGCAAAGTCTGATATGCCTATCAAAACGAAAGAAAATTATTTGAAATCGCAAGGCAAATCACAGGTTACGGAAGCAGACACAGCACCTAAAACGCTTGACAATACCGTTAAGAGTAAACAGGCGAATATACGCACTCGGTCTGCCGATAATAAAAGCGTTACCCCTACCATTTCCGATAGTGATACTGCCCGTAAAATAAAATCAAAAGAATATGTTATGAAAAAGCAGGAGCAGAAAAAAGCTATTGAGCGCACTGAAGCTGCAAAATCTGAAACACAGGCTAATTCTGCCGTTACGGATAAAACACATACTGCCGATGGTATTCAGAGTGATACTCCGAAAGCTACTGAAAGCAAAATCAAGACCAAAGAACAATATCGTCATTCACAAAACGGCGGTAATGCTCAAAAACTTATAAAGACAAAAGAAACTGGTGTAAAAAGTTTTGACCGTATGGAATTTGAACGGAACAGGTTGAAATCAATGCCAACTCCACAGCAGAAAATATCTGCTGAAAAGACCGTTACACAAAATACACGGATAAAACAGCGTACTATACAGAAAAACACTATAAAAACTCGTGGAAGTAAAAGCGGTACATATGCAGCAGATACGGCAAAAAAGGTTAAAGGTATTAAGACCTCAAAGAAATTTGCTAAAAAGGCTAATCCTGCAAAAATAGCACAAAAGAAAGCGACTGCCGCAGCACGAAAAAAGGCGGCTAAAAAAGCGGCGCAGGAAACGGCGAAGCGAACGGCGCAGACAGCAAAAG
>CAJTPP010000011.1:2432-13272 GCA_910578235.1 uncultured Clostridia bacterium
GCCCCATCTACAATAAATAATTCCTTTGGCTCTGCTGCCGCTGCAAAAGCAGTTGCTTCTGCTATTGCGGCTCTCGGAGGTTGGGCGGTACTTCTTATTCTGCTTATTATCGTTATAATTGTTGCGGCTATTGCGGCAAGTCCTTTCGGAATATTTATATCCGAAGAAGTCAACGAAGTCGGAGCAATTCCGCTGTCGCAGATAATCGCAGAATACAATGTTGAATTAACGCAGAAAGTTGAGGATATAGAATTATCCGTAGACCATACAGACGTTGAAATTATTGATAATCAGACGGATAGAAATATCGTGCTTGCCGTATTTGCGGCAAAAACCGCAGGCGCAGAAGATGACACCGCGGCAGATGTTGTCATATTTGATGATGTTAAGGCAGAGAAACTAAAAGAGTATTTCCGAGCCGCGAATACCGTAAGTCATACGGTTGAGGAAATCGCAATATCAGATACAGAAACAAAAAAGAAGCTGACCGTTACCATAAGTGGCAAAACAAAAGACGAACTTATGGACTTGTACGGATTGACAGCAAAACAGCGTGAAGCGGTTGAAACCTTGCTTGAACACGGAGATGTTTTGACATCATCAAGCCACAGTTTAGCAATCACAAACGCAGATGTGCAAAGTATTATAAACGGTTTACCGGCATCGCTTCCGCAGAAGCGGAAAGATGTTGTCAAGAACGCAGGCTCACTTGTCGGCAAAGTCAATTACTTTTGGGGCGGCAAATCAAGTGCAATCGGTTGGGATAGTGCTTGGGGTACTATGCGCCGTGTTACTGCCGCAGGAAGTCCGTCATCGGGAACACTCCGAGCATACGGACTTGACTGTTCGGGTTTTGTAACGTGGGCGTTCAATAACAGTGGTATGGGATATGCCGTAGGACACGGAACATACGGACAGCGTGATGCGAGTATTCAAGTAACAGCTTCAACAGTGCAAGCGGGAGATTTATGCTTCCTGCCGAGTTATAGCCACGTTGGAATTGTTGTCGGTAAAGACACAGGCGGCAATATACTTGTTATCCATTGTTCAAGCGGAGCAAACAATGTTGTGGTATCAACAGCGTCAAGCGTGGGATTTACTGTATTCCGCAGACCGAATTGTTATTAAGAATTATTAACAATCCGAAAAAATAGGAAACTCTCTCATAATTTTATGGTGGAGTTTCCTGTTTATTTTTTTACACAAGAATAAAAATTTTGTATTGACAAATATTTGGTGTTGTGCTATACTATATATGGTTAGTTATAGCTAACCATATATTTTTGCCTTTGAGTTAGTCATTGCTAACTGAATTTTATGGAGGGTTTATGGGAATTGAACATTTTTTGGCGTATTACTGCGCTCCGGCATTGGCAGGTATAAAACCTGCTAATATTGCGGCGTACAGAAAATCAAAAAATCCGTACATTATATCGGAGATTAAAGAACTTAATAATATTCTGAACGAAAAGGATATTTACATAGAAACTTTATGCGAATGTAAAGAGAGAGTTTTAATAATGCTTTATCGCCGCAAACAACTTTGTGAATATCTGAATACTCCGCAGATAACAAACCTGCTTCAAAAATACGGTTATCCAAAACAATTTTCCTTGCAGAAATATCTTGAATTTTTAAGAGGGCGGATAGCTTCGGGGTACACGGGAACAGAGGAATTTCCTCACGAAATAGGAGCGTTTTTAGGTTATCCGATACACGATATATACGGATTTATTAACCACAGGGATAAACATTGTCTGCTGACAGGTGAATGGAAAGTGTATGCCGACGCGGATAATGCAAAAAAGATGTTTTGCAGATTTAGGGCTTGCCGCAAGGCGGTAGTAAAACGGTTAAACGAGGGTAAAACGCTTGAGGAATTATTCTGCACAGCATAAAAAGAGGAGATTGAAGTAATAAAATGAGTGTTGTAATTATCGGCGGACATGACAGAATGCACTGCCGCTACAAAGAAATATGCAAAAAGCACGGTTGCAAGTGCAAGGTATTTACACAGTGTCCCGCAAATTTTCAAAATCAAATAGGCAGCCCCGATGTCATTGTAGTATTTACAAGCACGGTTGCACATAAAATGCTGAATGTCGCGTCTATCCAAGCAAAAAAATCGGGCGCGCAGATGGTACATTGCACATCTTCAAGCGCGTGTGCATTAAATGACGCTTTACAAAAGCATTTTTCGGCAAATTGACTTTGCCATATTAAACGTGAAAACAATATTATCATTTGATAATTTGTTAAATATATTTTCAAGGAGGTTTTTATATATGAGTAAAACAGCAATTATTTATTGGAGTGGCACGGGTAATACCGAAGCGATGGCTTCGGCTGTACTTGACGGAGCAAAAGAAGTCAATAGCGAAACACAGCTTTTCAATGTTTCAGAAATAACAGCCGATGAAGCGGCTAAATATGATACTTTGATTTTAGGCTGCCCTGCTATGGGCGCGGAGGTTTTGGAAGAAGGCGAATTTGAGCCGTTCTTTACTGAACTTGAAACGCAGCTTGCAGGGAAAAATGTTGCGCTTTTCGGCTCATACGGTTGGAGCGATGGCGAGTGGATGCGTAATTGGGAGGAACGCGTAACAGGCGCAAACGCAAAACTTGTTTGCGACAGCGTTATTGCCAATGATGCGCCCGATGATGAAGCAATCGTAAATTGCAACAACTTAGGTAAAACCGCAGCAGCATAATTTATTAAATATACGGGCGGCGTTTGTATTGTTTTACAGACACAGCCGCCCTATTATTGCGCCCACACGCCTATATGACGCAATAATACAATCATTTGCAGGCAGAAAGGATTAAATTATGAAAAAGTTAAAAAGAACAAGCGGAATTATTTTATCTTTAATTATGATGTTACAGCTTATAATTCCGTGTGCATACGCAGCAGGAAATTCAGTAAAAATCAAAACAGAAGTTATTACATCGGCAGACACAAGTATTTCTGTTGAGGTACAAAGCGCAATCACGGGCGGTTTTATGAAAATTATAGAATTACCGTCAGGCGAAGAATATAACCCCTCAAATTTCTTTAATTATACATCATTATCAGAAATTATAGGGTATGCGTCAGTAAAGGAAGGAGATAATAATGTATCTCTTGTAAAATCCCCTACGCTCGGTAATAAGGTTATAGTTGTACTCCGTGATACAACAAGCGGAACAATGGTTGAATACACATCAGAGCCTATAACTGTTACAGAGCAGGACAACAGTAATTTTATTGCAATAAAATCTGCAAATATTACCTCAACCGATACGAACATTGAGGTAAGCGTTAAACAAGCAATTACGGCAGGATTTATGAGAATTTTGGAAATACCGTCAGACGAGGAATACAATTCCTCGAATTTCTTTAACTATACCACTCTTGCGACAGTTGGTTTTGCAGCGATAACCGCAGGAAATAATACGGTTAGTCTTGATACTTCCCCGACAGCAGGAAACAAAGTTATTGCGGTACTCCGCGACACCTCAACAACTCCGCTGACCGAATATGTTTCCGAAACGGTTACAGTTACAACAGGCGGCGGAAGTACAAGCGGCAATATTCTTGATAATTGCTCGGCTGAAATCGTTATGAACGGAAAAACAAATTTTTCGGTTAGCGATACTTCTGCGGTTGTAAATGTAAAACTTGATGAAAGTCTTACAGACGGAGTATATATGACTGTATTTGCCTATCCGGGCAATACTGCTTTTGACTCGGACAGCATTGCAAATAAACGGCTTTATTCGGGACTTGTTCATAACGGAGACAGCGTTAATTGTGAATTTGCCGTAAGCAATCTTCCGTTAAAGGCAGGATATAAAATAATTGCGTGTCTGAATGTTCCAATAGGTGATGATAATTACAGGTCGGTTGTTTCACAGGCGTATGAAGTGCTTGATGAAAACGGCAACGGTGCGCCCGTTTATGATTACCCTCATATAAACATAGACGAAACAACTCTTGAAGCAGGAGCAACCTCGCTTCATCTCACGCTTACAGGTGATGAAAGATTATTTAATAATGATAAAATAACAATCAACTATTGCTTATATCAATATCCCAAAGACGAGGTTTTTGACCTTGAAGGCGAATATATGATACCGCTTTTAAGCGTTAAAGCCGCAACAGGTGAATTTACTTCTGAAAAAGTTACCTTTACACAACCCTTGCTCGAAGATTATCGCGTTCGTGCAATAGTTTATTGGTCGCAGGATATAGAGTCATTTGTTCCAAAGGGTAATGATTATGAGGGCGAAGCTGACAATAGTGTTCTGATACGCGCCGCAACAGGTGTGTCCGTATCATTCAATACAGATAAGATTTTATCAAGGAGTACAGTTATACCTGTAAATATATCCGGCGAAGTCCCGAACGGCAGTATTTTATTGCTCCACAGCTTTACAGGAGATACATATACTTGGCTTGACGATGGAAATTTACTTGTTGCCAACAAAGCCAATTTAGCGGCTGGCAATAATCAGAGCATTACCGTTACTAATGCCGATAACCTAATAACGGGAAGAAAGCTGATTGCGCTTATCCTGTCAAGCGGCAGCGTCATAGCGCAATCTGAGCCGATAACAATTGAAGCTGCGCCTATGCAGCTATCGACAATTTCTATTAACGAAAAAGAAATTACAACAGGTGATTTGAACGCAAAGCTTATAACCTCTTTTGACAGCAGCGCAGATAATGCGGTATATACTCTATACAAATATTCTGACAGCATAGAGGACGGAACAATTCTTGCTTCAAAAACCTGTTACAGAAGCGGAAACGAAACAGCTTACTTCAAATCGGGAACAACACCGCTGACCGCAGGGGATAAAATTCAAGCTGTACTGACGGTAAATTATACTTCGTCAAGTGAAACAGTGTATTCAAATATAATCACAGTAACCGAGCCGCCTGCGTGGGACACTCCGACTATCGCAATTCACGGCGAATATATAACTCCCGACACAACAAAAATCACGGTAACATCAACCTATGACGAGGGTTATCTGTCAATGGACGATTACTACTGCAACATCACGCTATATCAAATTCCGATTGATAAAGATACTTCTGATGAATTTTGGGAACAGCAATGGGCGGAGCGTGTCGGAACTGTTCAGAATACGCGCGGCGAGGCGGAAATAACTCTAACATCTACGTTGAAAGCAGGATATAAACTTGTCGCAAAGTTAAGACTTCCCCATATTGAATGGGAGGGTGAAGAAGTTGATTATATTTCTATGCCTACATATATTCTGAATGAGGGGGAAAGCATACCAAAGCCGATAGTCCTTTTATATAATCTCGGTACAGATACAGCGACAGGCTCGCGCCTTGCAAATGTGCTTGAAAATCTGAATATTGAAGTTAAGAATATAACGGGCGACCTGCTCGGTGAAGAAGTCGGCTATCTTGCAGAACTTGACGGTTTTGAAGCAAACGGCGAGCCGTACACGGGCGATAGCTTCGACACACAATTTATGCTGATGTGCAATCTTGGCGAAGCGCTTTTGGACAAAGTGCTTGCAGGAATGAAAGAAAACAATGTTACAGTAAATCATAAAGCAATTTTGACACAATATAACCGCTATTATAAATTTTATGAACTTATAAGCGACATTCAAGATGAACACAGAGAATTTCAAGCGATACTTGCCCTTGATAAAATAATCAAGGAGGGCGAAGCGCTGAACGAAGCAGATTATACTGCTGAAAAATGGTCTGTATTTTCCGATACGCTTACAGCGGCGCAAAATATATTATCGGCTGAAGCAGCTTCTTATGAGGACTATCTCGGAGCATACTGCAATTTGAGAAAAGCTATTAAGAGTTTATCGGATATTACCGATTATACGGATATTCAAAAAAGTATGAGCTTTGTAACAGGAAGTACAACCGCAGAAAACGCTGCGCTTATTATAGGCTATTACAAGGACGGCGTACTTCTTGAATTAAACAGAGATACCGTAAACGGTGATTTTACATATAATCTTTCAGATGTTGAGGGCGCGACTGAAATTAAGGTCTTTTTATGGGAGAGCATAAATTCTATGAAACCCGTCTGCGAAGCACAGGCGTCATAAATTAAAGCAAGCTACATTCATATACACTAACGGCTGTAAAACTTCAAGGTTTACAGCCGTTAGGCGTATTGAAAAATACTTGTCTATATGATAAAATCTTTGACGGAGGTACATAAAAATGGGTAATGTAAAATCAGCATATAGAAATTTAGGAAAAAACAGCTTCTATGACGGAATGATAACAAGCACAACCTTTTTAGGCTCGCTTGTAAACCGTGCGGTATGGCGAATGAATAAAGATGAAAACAAAGAATATTTAAGAAAAGCATTGTCGCCTATTACTGACGATTTCAGCGGTAAATTGCTTGAAGTACCTGTCGGAACGGGAATTTTGACAATGCCGTTATATAAAAAATTAAAACAGGCGGATATTGTCTGTCTTGACTATTCAGCGGAAATGATGTCGCGCGCTAAGCATCGCGCCGATGAAATGAAGATAGAGAATATAGAATTTATGCAGGGCGATGTCGGCAAGCTGCCGTTTGGCAATGAAAATTTTGATACAGTTTTATCCTTAAACGGCTTCCACGCTTTTCCCGATAAGGACGCGGCATATTCGCAAACTTACCGCGTACTAAAAAAGGCGGTACTTTGTGCGGCTGCTTCGCAGTTGTGGGAAAAAGCAAGCGCACGGATTGGTTTCTTACAAAACTTTATACAAAAATGGGCTACTGCACACCACCGTTTGAAACAAAGGAAAGTCTTGAAAAACGGTTAAACTCTATGTATTCAGAGGTACATATCGAAACTGTTAAATCAATGGCTTGTTTCAGATGTATAAAATAAATGGTTGGCAAGAAAATAAATATGCTCAAAAATGTTTATTCCCTTACATTCAGACTGATGACCGATAAAGAACAGGCGCAAAATCACTGTAACTGCGGTAATACAAAATTAGTGCTTGATACAATTTGCGGTTGGATTGAAATGATTGGAGAACAAGAGAATAAATTACTATGATTGAAATGTATTTGTGATTATACTTACTCTACTTGATACGAATTATAAATTAGTAAAGCACTTCTTGACAAATTCAATTATTTTTGATAAAATATCATAGTCGGACAGCAAACAGAGCGTAGAATTCACGACGGATTCTACGCTCTGTTTTTTTGCGGTATCGGCGTAGTTTTCAGGCAGCTTTTCTCTGATAAAGACTCCACAAATAACATAATTTACGGAGGTCTTTTATGAACGAAAATCAAAACTCTCAATTTTTAGGTAAAGAGAGAATATCAAAACTTATGCTGAAATTCTCTATACCTTGCGTACTCTCGCTTCTAGTCAGCGCACTATACAATATTGTCGACCAGATTTTTATCGGCAACAGCGAATTAAGCGCGCTCGGCAATGCGGCGACAGGCGTTGTTTTTCCAATTTTTATTATCGCGCAGGCTTTTGCTTGGTGCTTCGGTGATGGCTGCGCCGCATATCTTAATATATGTCAAGGCAGAAAAGATACGCAAAACGCGCACAAATCTATTGGAAGCGGCATATCTATTACACTAATTGTCAGCGTTCTTCTTATGGCAGTATTTTTTCCGTTGAAAGAACAGCTTTTAACCTTATTTGGTGCGTCTGAAAACAGTCTCGGAATGGCGGTTGAATATTTTAATATCATTCTCGCTTTTTTCCCGCTTTATATGCTGTCGAATATGATGAACGCGGTCATTCGCGCGGACGGAAGTCCGGCATGGTCTATGGCTTCAATGCTTGCCGGCGCAATTACAAATATTATTCTTGACCCTGTTTTTATTTTTGGGACAAAATGGGGTATGTCCGGCGCGGCATTGGCAACCGTAATAGGTCAGACCGTTTCATTTGTAATTTCGCTTGTTTACTTTTTTAGAACAAAGACATTTAAGCTGACATTAAAAAGCTTTTTGCCTAATTTCAAAGCATTTTCGCCTGCTCTCCAGCTTGGTATATCGTCTTTTATTACGCAAATGACGATTGTTATAATCTCTTTGGTATGTAATATAATGCTTGCAAGATACGGCGCAGTTTCACAGTACGGAGCAGATATTCCGATTGCAATTATCGGTATTGAAAGCAAGGTATTCACGGTTGTTATTAACCTTGTTGTGGGTATTGTTCTTGGCTGTCAGCCAATTATCAGTTACAATATGGGCGCAAAACAATATGACAGAGTAAAGAAATTATACCGCAATATACTTTTATGTACGGTTGTCATCAGTCTCGCTTCAACATTATTGTTTGAGCTTGCTCCGCGCACAGTAGTCGGCATATTCGGCACGCCTACAAATATTCCGAACCCCGAAGATTATTGGACGTTCGGCACATTGACTTTCCGAATTTTCCTTAGTCTTGTGATATTTACCTGTACGATTAAAATGACTTCAATATTCTTTCAAGCGGTAGGAAAGCCTGTCCGCGCCGTTATTGCTTCTATGATAAGAGATATTGTTTGCTTTATTCCTTTGATTATTATTTTACCGATATTTTTCGGTATTGAGGGGATTTTATTTGCGGCTCCTGCTGCTGATTTAATCGCAATGGTTGTAGCTGCTATATTAACCGTTACTTTTATGCGAACGCTAAAATTAAACAAGGATAAGCAATCGGCAAGCACTGTACTTAAACCGTCAAAAAAAGGCGTTATTATTACTATTGCAAGAGAACACGGCTCGTCCGGCAAGCAAATAGGAAAATTGGTAGCTGATAAAATGGGAATACCTTTCTACTACAAGGAAATGACAGCATTAGCCGCGCAGGAAAGCGGACTTGACAAGGAATTTATTTCAGATATTAACGCAAATTCCCCCTCTTTGCTTCATAATCTTTATCTTAGTACCAATGTAGTACAGCAGGCTATTACAGCGCAAGACAAGGTTATACGCAAAATTGCAGACAACGGAAGCTGCGTTATTGTAGGCAGGGCGGCAGATTATGTATTGCGGAATTATAAAAATATTATCCGTATATTTATTTACGCTCCCGAAGATTATCGTATCAAGCGCATTATGGAAGTGTATGGCGACAGTGAACAGGACGCAAAGAAAAACATTCATCGTTCTGATGAAGCAAGAGCCGCATACTATAAAAATATTTCCGAATTGAATTGGGGCGAAAGAAACAACTATGAATTGATGATTGACAGCTCTATTGGACTTGAAGCAAGCGCGGATATAATTTACCGTTATATTCTAAACTATAAATCTGAAAATAATATGTAATATTATCTTGACAAATAAAAAACTCCGTGCTATAATTATAACAGTGTTATATAACAATGTTATACGGAGGTACTCCTATGAGCGAAAGCGAAAAAACAACGCTTGAAGCCATATCACAGGCGGCAAAGGCGGAATTTCTTGAAAAAGGATTTAGGGGCGCATCACTCCGTAATATCGTTAAAACTGCAAATGTGACGACAGGCGCATTTTACGGATATTATAAAAGCAAGGAAGATTTATTTGACGCTTTGGTAGGTAAACAGGCAGAATATGTTATGTCTGTTTATCAAAAGGCGCAAACAGATTTTGCTATGCTGCCGCCCGATGAACAGAAAAAGTATATGAGCGAGATTTCGGGAGAATGTATGGTCGATATTCTTGAATACACCTACAAAAATCTTGATGAGTTCAGACTTATTCTTTCCTGTTCAGAGGGTACAAAGTACGAGAGCTTCGTACACGATATGGTTGAAGTGGAAGTAGACGCAACGCATAAATTCAACGAGGTACTTAACGGCTTGGGTGTAAAATCTAAACTTCTCAATCCGAATTTAGAGCATATGCTCATAAGCGGAATGTTTGCGGCATTTTTTGAAATGGTAATTCACGATATGCCGCTTGCGGACGCAAAACAGTATTTACAAGATTTACGCGCGTTCTACACTGCCGGTTGGCAAAAAATTATGGGCTTTTAAGCCTAACAGGGAAAGCTGTATATCAGTATTCCCTTTAATTTTTAAGTATTGGTTAGCTATAACTAACTATGTTAAGGAGGTATTAACTTGAAAAAACAAAGTAATTTATCAAGGCTTATGCAGTATGCAGGAGGGCATAAAATCTTAACATATTCTTCTTGGGTACTGTCAGCGTTAAGCGCGTTTTGCGCTCTTGTTCCGCTCATCTATATATGGCGGATAATCAAAGAAGTATTAGATGTTGCACCAAATTTTGAAAATGCAAACAGTCTAACACATTATGGCATTATGGCGGTAGTATTTGCAATTTTATCGGTACTTATCTATATCAGCGGACTTATGTGTTCTCATTTATCAGCATTTCGCATAGCAGCGAATATGCGCCGTGATTGTATGCAGCATATTGTAAAGCTTCCGCTTGGAACTGCGGAAAGCATAGGCAGCGGAAAATTAAGAAAAATCGTTACGGACTCAAGCGCGGCAACGGAAACATATCTTGCTCACCGTCTGCCCGATAAAGCCGGAGCGATTGCAACTCCTGTCGGTCTTTTGATTATGCTCTTTACTTTCGATTGGCGGCTCGGACTTTTGAGCCTTATACCTGTTATTTTGGGATTTTTGATTATGACAAAAATGACGGGCGCAAGAATGGAGCAGAAAATGAAAGAATATCAAAACGCGCTTGCGGATATGTCAAACGAAGCGGTTGAATATGTGAGGGGCGTTCCCGTAGTAAAAACTTTCGGTCAGACTGTATTTTCTTTCAAGCGTTTCAAAGGCTCTATTGATAATTATGAAAAATGGGTAATCGCATACACAAAGGACTTGCGGCTTCCTATGATGTTTTATACT
>CAJTPP010000011.1:13290-38956 GCA_910578235.1 uncultured Clostridia bacterium
CGCGTTTCTTATCGCAGGCGGAATTATATTCACTCGCGGCGGCGTTACGAATGAATTACTTTTGAATTTGCTGTTCTATGTAATTATTACACCTGTTATTGCCACAACTCTTACAAAAATTATGTTTATGAGCGAGGACTCAATGATTGTAAATGACGCGATACAAAGAGTAGACAGCGTGCTGAACGCTCCCCCGCTGTCCGAGAGTGCAAGAACAAAAATTCCGCGCGATAATTCGGTTGTGTTGGAAAATGTAAGTTACAGCTATGATGGTGAAAAAGACGCAATCCATAATATATCGCTTAATATAAAATCTGGTCAGACAGTTGCGTTTGTCGGTCCTTCCGGCGGCGGTAAAACAACGCTTGCTAACCTTATATCACGATTTTTTGACGCGCAGAAAGGAAAAGTGCTTATCGGCGGAGTGAATATAAGAGAATTTAAGAAAGACAATTTAATGAATATGGTTTCATTTGTATTTCAAGATAGCAGGCTTATTAAAACATCAATCCTTGAAAATGTGAAAATGGCGAAACCAAACGCGTCAAGACAAGAAGTTATTGAAGCGTTAAAGGCGGCGCAATGTGAGGATATTATCAAAAAACTTCCGAATGGTGTTGACACGGTAATCGGAACAAAGGGCGTATATCTTTCGGGCGGTGAACAGCAGCGAATAGCGATTGCGCGCGCTATGCTCAAAAATGCGCCTATACTTGTTCTTGACGAAGCGACAGCTTTTGCCGACCCCGATAATGAGGTACTTGTTCAAAAAGCGTTTGCAGCTATGTCAAAAAACAAAACCGTTATTATGGTAGCTCACAGATTGACTACTGTTCAGAACGCCGACTGCATTTATGTACTGAAAGACGGTGAAATTGAGGAAAGCGGAAATCATACCGAGCTTTTGCAAAAAGGCGGTTTATACAGCAGAATGTGGAATGAGTATAAGACTTCTGTTAATTGGAAAGTAGGTGTGTCAAATGATTAAATTTATACAAAGACGATTTGCACTATCGAAGCAGGGTGCAAAAGATTTAATAAAAGGCTGTATCGCACAGGC
The DNA here is from genome assembly GCA_910578235.1 of uncultured Clostridia bacterium. Lineage (GTDB taxonomy): Bacteria > Bacillota > Clostridia > UBA1381 > UBA1381 > Hominilimicola. The sequence continues at coordinate 14,351 of CAJTPP010000011.1, forward strand.
AGTTTTGAACATTTCACTGATGTTTCCTGTCGGACTTTTATATTATTTTGTATGCACCTTAATGGACGGAGGTGTAGACGGAGCGCAGTCGGCATTTTATATAATAGGCTGTATAGTGTGCCTGCTGTTTACTTTTGTCGCAACTTGGTTTCAGTATAACGGGACATATCTTGCTACCTATGTTGAAAGTGGTGTCAGACGAATTTCTCTTGCTGAAAAGCTGCGAAAAATACCTCTATCGTTTTTTGGCAAAAAGGACTTGGCTGATTTAACAAGCTCAATTATGAGCGACTGCGCTACCCTTGAACAAACATTTTCACATTATGTACCCACGCTTATCGGCTCTATAATATCAACTATTCTAATCGCGATAGGCTTATTTACATTCGATTGGCGAATGGCTTTTGCGGCGGTATGGGTATTGCCGATTGCGTTTCTTATTGTAGCTTTTTCATCAAGGGTGCAAAATCATTTTAACAGAAAGCAGAGAAAAGCGGGCATAGAACTTGAGGAGGGTATTCAAGAATGTATTGAAACGCTACGCGACTTGAAATCAAACAATGCTGAAAATAAGTACCTTAAAGGTTTGGATAAGAAAATTAAAATGGTAGAAACAAGGCATATTAAATCTGAACTTGCAACAGCTTTATTTGTAGTCAGCGCAAGTTTTATTCTAAAACTCGGAATAGCAACTGTCGCGCTTGCCGGCTCAATATTGCTTATAAACGGAAGTTTATCTGTTCCTGTATTGTTTATGTTTCTGCTTGTCGCATCAAGGCTGTATGAGCCGTTAGAGGGCGCACTGCAAAACCTTGCGGCAGTTATTTCTACCAATACAAATATTGAGCGTATGAATGAAATTCTCGACCACCCTATACAGACGGGTAAGGAAACAATAAATAATCGCGGCTATGACATAATTTTTGATAATGTCGGATTTGCATATAACACAGGTGAAACGGTACTTAAAAATGTTTCGTTTACCGCAAAGCAAGGCGAGGTTACGGCTCTTGTCGGTCCATCGGGCGGCGGTAAAACAACGGTATCAAGACTTGCAGCAAGATTTTGGGATATTAACAGAGGTAAAATTACCGTTGGCGGCGAGGATATTTCAAAAATTGAGCCGGAAACACTGTTGTCGCTTTATTCAATCGTGTTCCAAGATGTTACTTTGTTTAATAATACTATTATGGAAAATATCCGTATCGGTAAAAAGAACGCAACAGACGCGGAAGTGCTGGCGGCGGCAAAACTTGCTAATTGTGATGAATTTGCTGACAAACTTGAAAACGGATATAACAGTATGATAGGCGAAAACGGCTGCGAACTGTCGGGTGGTGAGCGTCAGCGCATTTCAATAGCAAGAGCATTCCTAAAAGACGCGCCGATAATTCTTTTGGACGAAGCAACCGCATCACTTGATGTAGAAAATGAAACCGCTATTCAGCAAGCGTTATCGCGCTTGATTAAGAATAAAACGGTTATGATTATTGCACACAGAATGAGGACTGTCAGCGGCGCAGATAAGGTTGTGGTACTTGCCGATGGAATTGCAAAAGAACAAGGCGCACCTGATGAGCTGATGAAACAGAACGGTATTTATAAACATATGGCAGACTTGCAAATGCAAAGTCAGAGTTGGACTTTGTAATCGTGGAATAGGGATATGTGAAGCTACAATGAGGTGTATAAAATATAATATTTACAGAGTGAAAAAGGTAAAATTGAAACAAAATATTGAAACTACCTTTTGTATTTTGTCAAAAAAAGCGTAGTCAGAACAAAATACTTTTTACCCACCGTTGCGAAAATTGTTAAACATTTACATTTTAATGGATATTGCGTTATATTATGCGTTTTTACGGCGTATGATGTAACGCAATTTTTTTGTGCAAAATACCTCAGACAAAATTTTTTTGTCCTTGTATGCAAAATATCTGTTTTACAACAGTTTAATCAGTTTTCTTTTGGTTTCTTACCGATAAAACTCGGTAAATGGTATTTTGAAAGACCACCGCCGAACTCCGTTTGATTTCAATTCATTCAAATTTTAATCAAACGGAGGAATTACAATGTCAAAGGATTACAGAAAATCCGATTATGGAATTAACAAATACAGTGAGGGTATTGTTTATCGTTATGCGGACGGCAGCAGATTAACAATAACTTTTGAAATGATAGTTGCAGTCAATCCTGCATTTAAAAAAGATGATTTTAATAAAATCAAGGCATTTTCCGATGACTGCTATCACAGAGAAGCAAAAGCAGAATACAATCAATCATACTATGTCAAATCATCACTTAATGAAAGCGTGAGCAGCGATTGGTTATCAACTACGCCGTTAGAAGCCGAACTCTTTGAAAAATGGGACAAGCAGTTGTATATGGCAAAGGCTTATGAAGCTATTAACTCCATATTAACGCCTATTCAAAGAAAACGGCTTCTTTTACATATTAAAGGCTTGACCACTCGGCAAATAGCCGATATTGAGGGCAATACACAAACGGCTATATGGAAAAGCATTGATGCGGCAGTAGAGAAAATAAAAAAATATTTAAGAAATTTTACAAAATAGGGTTGTCAAACCCACTGATTTTTCACATTAAGTGAGAGGACATTTTACGGACAACCTCTTGTAGCGTTGTCGGCGATAAAATTAAAATATCCTTTCCTATGAAAAATCTACTGTTCATTGACAAAGAAAACTCGCAAGATAACGGCGATGTAGCATAAAGAGCATACGGGTACATCTCGATTGATAAGCCTGTGTTTGATACGCCAAGACTTCCGACAAGAGCCGAGTCTTTGAAAGGTTGGCTTCTACTTCTCTTTTCGCAAAGGGAACTCTTGACGGAACGAGCGATAAATATTTTAATCACAGGCTTATTCAATCGTAATAATGATACTTCTGCCCAGCCACAGCTTGAGCGTTAAAAGCGTCGCACGCAACGGGGGCAGCTCGGACGGTTGTCGGAGAGTGTGAAATTCCTATGGGCAGCGTAGTTTGCTGCCGCCCGTATTGCTTATATAATTTTAATATCAGACATTAAGGGATTATTATGTAGTCTTTTGATGTGTGATATTAACTCATAGCGTACAAGCGTACAGACATAAAATATATACATCAAAGGAGTGTTGCGTATGGTTAATGATTACACAGTTATTTGTTCAAAAGATAATATTATAGATAACAAAGAACTTATTTTAAGCATTCAGAAAGCAATGCTCATTACACTATTTGAAACAGGAAAAATAAATATGGCTCAATATACTAATGCTGCTCAAATTCTTGAAAAGAAATTTAGTCAGCGTTAATTTTTTTGCGTTCATAATCGTATGATGCTAAAATATTAACGAAAGGAGTTGAGAGATATGCTTAATGTAGCAGCATATTGTCGAGTATCGACAGACAAAGATGACCAAGCAAATTCATTTGAAAGTCAGAAGCGTTATTTTGAGGAGTATATAAAAAGAAATCCCGATTGGGAACTAACCGAAATATACGCTGATGAGGGACTGACGGGAACTACAACGAAAAAAAGGAAGGCATTTAATAAAATGATAGCCGATGCACATCTCGGTAAATTTGACAGGGTATTGACAAAGGAAGTCAGCCGTTTCGCAAGAAATACGGTTGATACGCTGCAATTCACAAGAGAATTAAAAGCTATAAACATAGGCGTTTTATTTATGCTTGATAATATTGATACACTTGCGCCGGACGGTGAACTTCGTTTGACGATTATGGCTTCGCTTGCACAGGAAGAAAGTCGTAAAACTTCCGAACGTGTAAAATGGGGACAGAAACGACAGATGGAAAAAGGTGTTGTTTTCGGACGGGATATGCTCGGATATGATGTTCACGGCGGAAAAATGTATATCAACGAGGAAGGCGCAGAAATTGTTAAGCTGATTTTTCATAAGTTTGTGAACGAGAAAAAAGGTACATATACGATAAGCAGAGAATTAAGAGAAGCAGGCTATAAAACAATAACAGGAAACGCTATGTGGACTAATACGGTGATTTTGAAAGCCCTGCGTAATGAAAAATACTGCGGCGATTTAATACAGAGAAAAACTTATACACCCGACTATCTTACCCACGCAAAGAAATATAATCACGGTGAAGAAGATTTTGTTGTACTCAGAAATCATCACGAGCCTATAATTTCAAGAGAATTGTGGGAGATGGCGCAAGAGGAACTTGACAAGAAAGCACCAAGTGAGGAAATTAAAAACAAGCACAGTAATCGTTATCCGTTGTCGGGTAAAATTGTTTGCGGCTGCTGTGGACATAAATTCGTAGCGAGAAGTAAAAAGCGGAAGGACGGAAGTGTTTATAAAGCGTGGCGATGTTATAACTCGGCACAGCACGGAACATCTAAAATTGATAAAGCAGGAAATCATATAGGCTGCGATGTTAAATCTCAAATTCGTGATGAAGATTTTATGCTTGCAATTCAAAAAGTTGTTGAGTGTCTTGATGTTAATCGAGATACAATTTTGAAAGGTTTAACAGATGTTTTGAAAATCGTGTTTTCATACGAACAGAAACAGACAGTTGATAAAACAGCAGTACAAAATAAGCTGACAAATTTGCGTTCAAAGCAGGAAAAACTACTTGACCTATATTTAAGCGAGGACTTATCAAAAGAGGCATACAGAGAAAAAAAGGCTTTATATGAAACGGAAATATCAGAACTTGAAAGCATACTGAACGGCGCAAACACAGAAATTGCATCATATGATTATAATCAAGCAATAAATGATATAACAGAATATATGACTAATCTGCTTTATGCAAGAGAGCGTGATGAGATTTTTTATAAAAACCTTGTTGAGAAAATAGTGGTACATAGTCGGGAGGACATTGATGTTTATTTGAACTTGCTCCCACACAAATGGAAAGTAGTGTTAAATTCAGTGTTAAGCACTGATGACTTGTGTGGGAGCATTTTAAGCACGATGTCGGTACAGAAGAATTGGCGCATTTAGAAATTGTCGGATCACTTGTCGCACAGCTTAGTAAAGGTGCACCTCCAAAGGAGTGGAATGAAATGGGGTCATGGGAGTATTATGCGGATAATGGCGCGTCGGTTTTTCCTCAGAATTCTCAGGGTTCACCATTTAATGCTGCTTCCATTGCGGTAACTGGTGATCCGCTTACAAACTTGTATGAAGATTTAGCAGCAGAACAAAAGGCAAGAGCTGTATATGATAATATACTACGTTTGTCAGATGACCCTGACGTTAATGAAGTAATTAAATTCCTTCGTCAACGTGAGATAGTACACTTCCAGAGATTTGGTGAAGCGTTAGATAAAATGCAGTCAAATTTACAGCACAAAAAAGTATATGGAACCGGCATAAAGAAACCGGATTGCGGATGTAATTAATATAAAACGATAAAACTGATCTGTTTCTATTTAATATAAATAGGGACAGATTGGTTTTTTATAATAGATGTTATTAGATATATACAGCATCATGGAATATGGCGAATATTAAATAAATTTTCTTGAGCATTAATATGATTATAAGTGCTGTATGAGCATAAATGACATAACATAATAAATGATTTAAATATTAAGAATTATTCTGACGGGAATTTATAACTGCAAGCATGTCACCAAGAGCTACAAGATTAGCGGAAAGCGTATTTAATTCCTCAGTTGTTAACTGTTCGGCTAATTGACAAGCTATGGCAGACAAAAGAAATAAATCAGGACACATAAAAAACACCTCTTTTAATTATGATAGAAAAAACATGCAGATGAAAAAATAATTGATATATTATGTATCAGACGGGATTATTCCCGTCTAAAAGTTGTGAAGCGCTAACAGCAGCATCTTCTGCATCTTCTTCTGCGTCTTCTATGGCAACAGCAGCATCTGCACATACAAATCATCCTTTCATAATATAAATTTCCTAAACTATAGGACATTATATATTATGCGTTAAGTAATCATTGTGTGCATAATGAAATATAAGTGTTTTATACTTAAATGTATGACGGATTTATTGGCCATTTATGACATTGAAAAGACCATTTATGTAGACATATTGTGTACAGTCTTAAGTTTTTCGACAAATTATTCCATAATATATTTTGTAAAAATATATTATGGAGGTTAAAAATGATGGAATTCTATAAGAAAGTGAGTGAAAAAATACGGCGGGAAAGAGAGGCACGGGGATGGTCGCAGGAGGAGTTTGCCAATGAGATAGGCATGAGTCCGTGTCATTACGGAAACATAGAAAGAGGAAAGGTGGATATGAAAGTAAACACAATTAAAAGAATAGCAAAAGGATTTGATATAAATCCTTCTGAACTGCTTAATTTTGATGATACAGAATAATAGATATTTTTTGAAACATAGTTTAAAAATGTATATGGAACTGCGGAAGTCAGACGGCGGATATGATTTTATAATGTTTGTTTGGGTATTTTTATGATATTGTATTCAATATGCGATGGAGCGAAAAACAGATTGGCTATATTGTCTTTCGATGAGTTTACTCAATTTTTGACAGCCATTCATGCCGTAGAAAGACCGTTTAATGAAATAGACAGTATACAGTCTTAATTTTTCTGACAAAATATTTCATAATATACATTGCAAAATTATAGTGGGAGGTACAAAAATGAAATTTTCCGAAAAGTTAGGAAGAAAAATACGAAAAGAAAGGAAGATGCGTGGATGGACACAAGAAGATTTTGCTAATGCTATAGTTATGAGTCCCAGACACTACGGAGACGTAGAGCGAGGGAGTGTGAATGTGGGGGTGAATACAGTTGAAAGAATAGCTATGGGGTTTGATATGGATACATCTGAGCTCTTTTTATTAGATGAGGATATTAAGGCGTAAGATATACATATAAATTACTATATGATAAATGAAAAATATTAAAAAGGAGATAAGGATATGTACGTAATCACAGAGGAAAAAAAGATCATAGATAATAAGGAGCGCGCTGTATATGGTATACGGTACGATGATGAGTACTTTATCAGTGATATATCGGCAGATAGGGAGTCGGTCACAAAATTGGTGAGTGATTTTAACGCGTATAAGCTTGATCCTGTGCATCTGGGAGATATGGCAGAAGATTTTATTAATAGTTTATAATATAAAAAGAGAGTGAATGGACATTATATATAAAACAGTAAAGTAAAAATTATATAGAGTGTCTGTCAAACAAGATTAAAAAATCGTCTATCGTGCAAAATGTGATAGACGATTTTTCTATATTCTATGTCACGGTATTGTAGAATTTTTAGCCACATTTTAAACCTCACAAACCGCATAAGTGCTGTGTTTGCGGATATCAAAAACCGCAAAATCAAGCATACCCATATACTTATATCCAAAGTGCCGAAAACTCGTTTTTAAGCGTCCGCTCAAAGACTCCGTTCTGAAGTAGAACGGAGTTTTATATATACTATTTTAAATTCTTCACAATTCTTTCAAACACGGCCGCAGCTTGCGCGCGAGTTGTATTTGAAACGGGCGAGAATGTGTTATCCTCATTACCAATCATAATGCCGTGTTTGCTATTCCAAATTACAGCGTCTTTTGCGTAATCTGAAATATCGGAGCTGTCAGAATAAGACAATCCGTCGTTAATGTCAGTGTCATATTCCTTAAATTTAGAGTATCTGTACACAATAGCCGCCGTTTGCTCACGGGTTATATTTTCCTCCGGCGCAAATAGTTCATCTGAATATCCCGCAACAATTTTATTCTCATGCGCCCATTCAACCGCGTCCGTATAATATGCGCCGTCTATATCAGTAAAGGTGCTTTGTGAATTTATCTTAGGTTCATTTTCCATTCTGTAAAGAACGGTTACAAACATTCCGCGCGTTATATTTTCAAGCGGCTTAAACTCTGTATCGCTCACACCGAGCATTAAACCGTTTTCAAACACATATTTTACGGAATTATAATACCACGCATTTTCGGGAACATCTGTAAACCAATTATCGCTTGGCTTATCTGTTGAAATTGGTTTGTCTGCTTCTGTTGGATGCATAGTAGGTTCTGTTGTCGGTCTGGGAGTTGCAGTCGGCTTTGGCGTTGTTCTTCTTGACGAACCGCTGCCGTAATACGGTTTGGTTGTCGGCGTTGCCTTTGGGGTGTCTGTCGGTTTAGCTGTTGGTGTTGCCACTGGCTCAACCGTAGTAGTTGCAGTCGGCACTACTGTTGGCGTTGCCTTTGGGGTGTCTGTCGGTTTAGCTGTTGGTGTCGCCGCTGGCTCAACCGTAGTAGTTGCTGTCGGCACTACTGTCGGCGTTGCCTTTGGGGTTGCTGTCGGTTCAACTGTTGGCGTTGCCGTTGGTTCAGCTATCAAACTAAAAATCGCGTATATGGTTATATCCTCTGTAATCGGCGTACTCGCCGTAAATTCCTCGCCGTCCGCCGAATTTGTATGCGACCATTTATAGAACTCATAACCGTCGTCGGGCGTAGAAGCGGTTGGGAGCGTAACCGTGCCGTTCGGATTTGCATAAGCTGCCGCATATTCCGTGCCGTTTACCGTAAATGTGACTTTATATATGTTTTTAGCGCTGTCGGTGGTTAATTCGGGATAGCCGCTTCCCGCTGTCTGTCCCCAAATCTGTGCATCCTGACCGCTCTGCAAAAGATTTGTAACCTCGCCCGACGCAAACGCCTCGGCAGTTTTTGCCGTACCCGCGCCTGCCGCGCCGCAGGTGTTAAGATAGTAGCAGTTTTTGATTTTTTCTGTTTGACCGTCTCCGCAGATACCGCCTGTTTTATCATGATTGCTTTTGTCGGTTACAGAACCGATATTATAACAGTTGCTTATTTCGCCGCTGTTATAACCGCAGATACCGCCGCAGCCTTTGTAAAGACTGCCGTTCTGTCCGCCGTTAGTTGTAATTACGCCCGAATTAAAGCAATTTCTTACAGTTCCGTTGTTGTATCCGCAAATACCTCCCGCATAAAACTCGTATATATTTTCGATACTTACATTGCACATATTAGCGCAATTTTCTATCGAACCGCTGTTGTGTCCGCAAATGCCGCCTATTCTGCTCCAAACCCCCGCTTGCCCTGACACCGTAACATTTCTTATTATACCGGCGCTGTATCCGAACAAGCCTTGATAATCCTTGCCATTTATATAAATTTCGCTTATTGAATGATTTCCGCCGTCAAATATGCCCTTGAACTGATTTGTGTCATTTCCAATCGGCGTCCAGTTTGCCTTGCCATCGCCGTATTTTTCCGACATGTCAATATCAGCGGTCAGCTTAAAATGCTTGTTCTCGTACGTCTCGCCGTCCAATACCTTATCACGGAATTTTTCAAGTGTGGCAAGGTCGGGGATAATATACGGATTAGCTTCCGTACCGTCTCCCTTGTTAAAAATCGACGGAATATTAGGATTGGTATACGGCGAGTCTTTTTCGCCGCTGCCTGAAAATTCCATATCTGCATTTAAGAAAAATGCAGGCCGTACTCCGCGCAAATTATTTGTAGGGAGAGTACATTGTAAAATTCGTCCCAAATCTATATAATTAGCAACAAAAATAATCCGATGATTATAGTTATATGGATTTCCGGGAATATAAAACGGTGTGCGCAGCAAGTAATCGACCATATCATCGCTGATATAATAGCTGTTGCCGCCGAGATTGGCATCGTTATGGTAAACATTGTATAGCTGCTCGGTGTCCATAAGGAACACAGTATCGGCAAACCATTGTGAAAACGCTTTGTCGTAATTCGTCTCAACTGTCGGCGGAATATCTCCGTCAGGCATATATATTTCAGTTCCTGTTTTGTCATCAAGAGCTGAGTCCGCTTCCGACAAGGTGGTTTTTTGTACAACAGTTTGTATCGCCGCTCTTTCTTCAGCAGTGAAATTTGTTAAAAATCCGGCTTCGTTTTTGTAAGAAGGAGAGTTGCCGCAAGACCATGCTGATGTGTCTGTATGTGTGTTTGCCTCATAAGTGCCGTTAAGCCAATCGCGAATATTACTGTCGCCCTAATAGTTTGAACCGTGATTTTTCCGGTTTTCCGCATCTCTGCTGTGCGAGCCTGTTTTATCTTCGCCTGCTGCGTCAAATTCTTTTTCGCATATTATATCGTCTGCAAGCATAAGCGGAAGGTATCCTGTGTCGCCTTCATTTTTTCCAACCGGCTCATATTCTTTATTTGTATCGGCCGAATTGATTTTAAGCGAGCCGTCCGCCTGACGCGTCGCCTTTTCAAACGCCACGCACCGCCATAAAATAGGCGAGCCGTTGTATTCGACTATTTGCACATAATCGACTAATTTTACCGGTGATTTTTGACGCGCAACCCAATGTAATATGCTATCCTTTTGAATGCTATAATCCTGAAGAGTGTTTCCGTCCTCAAGTTCCTTGCCGGCAAAAATCAACTGCTGTTCTGAGACAGGAATATTTTCTTTTTCATAAATCCGCGCCTTTACATCTTCAATTCGGTCTGTTGGTTCTACCTCCAAAGTTATATGCTTACCCGTCAGCGTTTTTACAAAAACCTGCATTGCCGAAGCTGTAGCAGGTATAAGGACAGTAAGCATACATACTGCTAAAAGTACGCAAGCACACCGAAGTCCTGCTTACGTACTAAAAAAACATAGGCAAGACTTTATTGTATTGCAGCACAATTCAAACCTAAACAAAAACAAATAAGGTATGACAATCAAAGCCTACGTTTTTTACTAACATTGGCTTATTTGTTTTTGTTTATTCAAAAGTGCTGCAAAAACGGATAGGAACTATCCGTTCTCTTATTATACAATAAGCACCGAAAAATTGCAAGAGGATAAAAGGATTTGATTATTTGGTTACATAAATATTTTGATTTACAAGAATTAACGCCTGCCGTATTGAATGATGTGGTAAAACGGGCAGAAGTTCACGAAGCCGAAAAGATTGACGGTCAACGGACGCGGGAAATAGATATTTACTATGATTTAGCGGGTTATCTGCCATTGTTATTATTAACGCCAAACAGAAAAACGGCATAGAAATCCTATGCCGTTTCAATTAAAATAATATTACTGTCTTATTAAGGGTGCTCAAATGCTCGCTTTTGTTTTGAGATATGATGTTTTGAAAAAATTATAATGACAGAGTTATTTGTTTCTGCTGACAGACTTAGCTCTCAGACCGGTATTAAGAATTCTTTTTCTCATACGGAGACTGTTTGGCGTTACTTCAAGCAATTCATCGTCAGCAATAAAATCAAGACACTGCTCAAGACTCAAGTCCTTTGGCGGCACGAGCTTTAAAGCGTCGTCACTGCCGGATGCGCGGGTATTTGTGGCGTGCTTTTTCTTGCATACATTTACAACAACATCTTCAAGTCTTGCGTTTTCACCGACAATCATGCCTTCATAGACCTTAACGCCCGCGCCGACAAACAGTGTTCCGCGTTCCTGAGCGTTATAAAGCCCGTAGGTGATAGTGGTGCCGTCTTCCCATGCTATAAGAGTTCCGCGGGTACGGCCTGTAAAATCGCCTTTATACGGCTCATATTTTTCGAGAATACTGTTTATAATCCCTGTGCCTTTTGTTGCGGTCAGAAGCTCGCTTCTGTACCCTATAAGGCCTCTTGAGGGGATAAGAAACTCAAGACGCGTATATCCCTGAGCTGTAGGAGACATATTGGTCATTTCGCCTTTGCGGTTGATAATGCCGTCCATAACGGTACCGGTATATTCATCCGGTACGTCGACTGTAAGACGTTCAATAGGCTCGCATTTCACACCGTCTATTTCCTTGTATATGACAACGGGATTTGAAACCTGAAATTCGTATCCCTCGCGGCGCATATTTTCTATGAGCACGGAAAGATGAAGCTCGCCTCGGCCTGAGACGATAAAGCTTTCGGTTGTATCTGTTTCTTCAACGCGCAGGCTGACATTTGAGTCAAGCTCCCGGAAAAGTCTGTCGCGTAAATGACGCGAAGTGACAAATTTACCGTCCTGTCCGGCAAAAGGACTGTCGTTAACGCTGAATGTCATAGACAATACCGGATCGTCAATTTTAACAAACGGCAGAGCTTCGGGAGTGTTTGTATCGCATACTGTTTCGCCTATATTTATATCGGATATGCCTGAAATAGCGACAACATCACCTGCGCCGACCTCGTCTGCGGGTGTTTTTTTAAGCCCCTCAAAAGTGAAAAGCTTTGTCGCCTTCGCGTGTGAAATCTTGCCGTCATGACGGCAGACTGACAGCGGCATGTTTACGTTTATTTTTCCCCGTTGGATTTTGCCTACGGCAATACGGCCGGTGTATTCGTCATAGTCAATGTTGGACACAAGCATCTGGAAAGGCGCGTCATCCTCGCAGTCCGGACATGGAATGTAGTTTACTATAAGCTCAAACAAATCGGTGAGATCGTCATTCGGCTGCTCGGGATTATATTCGGCTGTTGCCCAGCCATCTCGTCCGGACGCGTATATAACAGGCGTGTCAAGCTGATCTTCTGTCGCTCCGAGATCTATGAACAGGTCGAGAACCTCGTCTACAACCTCGTATGGGCGCGCGTTTGGACGGTCAACTTTGTTTACCACAATAACAGGTTTCAAATCAAGAGCAAGCGCTTTTGACAATACAAAGCGTGTCTGAGGCATACAGCCCTCAAACGCGTCAACAAGGAGCAATACGCCGTCAACCATTTCCAGACCGCGTTCAACCTCGCCGCCGAAATCCGCATGTCCGGGCGTGTCAATGATATTGATTTTTACGTCCTTATAATACAATGAGGTGTTTTTTGCGAGTATGGTAATACCGCGCTCTTTTTCAAGATCATTTGAGTCCATGACACGCTCGTCTACCTGCTCGTTTTCACGGAAGGTACCGCTTTGCGCGAGCATGGCGTCGACAAGCGTTGTTTTGCCGTGATCGACGTGAGCGATAATTGCTATATTTCTTATATTTTCTCGTTTAATCATAATTTTCCCCTCTTTCGTTTAACTGAATTATTATATACCTCATAATGTTATTTTACAATGTTTTTTTGACAAAATCGGGATTATTTATTAAAAAAAACGCATAGATAAGACAAATACTATATGTTTTTTCCAAAAAGCCTGTAAAAAAAGCTAAAATAATTAATGGAGCAAATTTAAAAATTTGCTCCATTAATATTTTTAATACTATATGTATGATATAATCATGTGCCGAAATATGAGAAGTGCATATAATCTATGTTACCGCTCCACGCGTCGCCGCCCCATGTGAAGCCATGGTTCTCAAACGCGTTTATGACATCTCCGTAAGGTGTGATAGAATACGGGTTTTCATACGGAAGCCAAAAATCGCCGACAACAGCGCCTGAGGTGTAGATACAGTAATTCTGGTCAGGATTAATATCCAGAGCCATACCCCAGTTATGCTCGGATTTTCCTCCGCGCCATGCGTATCCGCCAACCCATAAGATAGGGAATTTTTCATCGCCTTCAAATATTTCCTGGAAAACATCATATACGACATCCGCAATGTCTTTGTGAATGGTGAAAGATGTTGTTGAAGCATATTTTTCACCGTTGGAGTTTATTTTCCATACATTAACTTCAATTTCTTTCATAAGCGCCGCCGCCTCTTCCATACTGCCGGGAAGGATAAATCCTGATTTGTCATTAATGATTTTATTTGTAGAAAATTCTAAATTTTCTTTTATGTCACCTGCTGAGACCGTGATTTTATATGTGCGTCCCGGCGCGGTGGGAATATCTATAGAAGTATTCTCGGTTGTATATTTTGATGTATAAGGCTCAATATCGTCACTGCGTTTGTGATTGCGGGTTTCCGTAACGGTTATTGTGTATTTTGAGGCATTTGTAATCTTGTTCCAGCTAACGGACAGAGACCTGTTTTTTTCAACGCATTTTGCGGAAAGCGTGTAATTTGTTTCTGTATTTGTACCATTGGGTTTGGAGGTGCTTTCCGGTTTTGCTGTCGGATTTCCCGGCGTAGGAGTTATGCTTGGTGTCGGGGTTGGCACACCGGCATCCGGCGCGGGGGTAGCAAACTCTCCCGAGGAACCGCCGCCGCTCGGTTTGGACGATGACCCGCCCGAAGAACTGCCGCCGCTTGGCTTAGAGTCTGTATTATCGGGGGAGGGAGTGACGGAAACCTGCTTATTTTCTGTAAGGTTGTCCATTCTGCTGATCATAGCGACAGCCTGTTCAATGGAGACATTGTCCTGTGGATGAAATTCACCGTCATCATAATCACCCATATATCCGGCTTTGACTACGGAAGCCACGTAGCTGCGTGCCCAGTATGCTATGTTGTTACAATCGTTAAAATTGTCAAGAACGGCTGTGTCAACGGTTAGCGCGTCATCATTCAGAACCTTGTAGAAATTACTTATGACAACGGCAGTTTCCTGACGCGTTATGTTGTCCTGCGGGTGAAATTCGTTGTTCTCGTCACCCTGCATAATTCCGAGCGCGTATACAGCCGATACAGAAGCGTCCGGAACGGACATGTCATTGAAGCTGTGGTGTGTCTCGGTATTAAAATCCTCTTCTGTAAACGCGTTGTATGAATAGTGTATAAGCTCCGCAAAATCACGTCTGCTTATACTGTGAGCGTAATTTTGTGATAGAATAGTCTTTGGTACGGCCCGCATTGAAATCATCTTGTCAAAGCTTGCCTTGGCCCAGTCAGCGGGGAAATATTGCTGCGCGAAAACAGATACGGGGCACAGCGAAGCGACTGACAGAGCTGATAAAATTGCTGTAATTTTTTTCATACTATGTATTCCTCCTGTCATTGATGTTAATACTATTTTTAATATCGGAAAATTAAAGAAATTCTAATATCAATATAGTATAATGTGTCATATACGGCATAATGAATTCATGGTCTGTACCAAGTGTTTTATGCGAATGTATGACATGACAATTATACCATATAGGGACATTATTCGTCAACATTTACAGAAATAATGAAAATATTTCAAAAAGTGTTGATTTTTGTGAAAGTATATGATAAAATATTTCGGTATGAAAAATACGCACATTTGCGGATTATGCAAAGGTTGCCCTTTTGCCGGGGTTTTTGCATAGGGTGAAGCAGATGGAGGATTAATTAAAAACAAGGAGGAAACAAAAATGGCAAACGTAATTTCAATGAAACAGCTTTTGGAAGCAGGTGTGCATTTCGGACACCAGACAAGAAGATGGAATCCTAAAATGGCGGAATATATCTTCACAGAAAGAAACGGTATCTATATTATTGATCTTCAAAAGACTGTTAAAAAGGTAGAAGAAGCATACTATTTCGTAAGAGATATTGCTGCCGAGGGCGAAGACGTTTTGTTCGTGGGAACAAAAAAGCAGGCTCAGGACTCAATTAAGGAAGAGGCTGAGAGAGTCGGCATGTATTATGTAAACGCAAGATGGCTTGGCGGTATGCTGACAAACTTCAAGACAATTCAGAAGAGAATTGACAGACTTGCTCAGATTAACGCTATGGAGGAAGACGGCACATTTGATATGCTTCCGAAAAAAGAGGTTATTAAGCTAAAGGCTCAGAGAGACAAGCTTGAAAAGTATCTTGGCGGCATTAAGGAAATGAAGAAGCTGCCCGGCGCTATGTTCATAGTTGATCCGAGAAAAGAAAAGATAGCTATTGCGGAAGCTAAGAAGCTTGGTATTCCTGTTGTTGCTATTGTTGATACAAACTGTGATCCTGATGAGGTTGATTATGTTATTCCGGGTAATGACGATGCTATCAGAGCCGTAAAGCTTATCGCTTCAACAATGGCAAACGCTATTATTGAAGGCAGACAGGGTGAGGACGCTCTGGCGGCAGTAGTAGAAGCCGAGGCTGATGAAACAGCGGAAGAAGAATAATTTTCATATAGAATATTAGGAGGATAAAAGAATGGCATTTACAGCTAAAGACGTAAAAGAACTCAGAGAAATGACAGGCTGCGGTATGATGGACTGTAAAAAGGCTCTTACGGAAACTGATGGCGATATGGATAAGGCTGTTGAGTTTTTGAGAGAAAAAGGTCTTGCAACCGCTGCTAAAAAAGCCGGCAGAATTGCGGCTGAAGGTATAGTTAAGGCATATGTTGACGGTAATGTCGGCGTGCTTGTTGAAGTAAACGCTGAAACAGATTTTGTTGCCAAGAATGCTGAATTTCAGGAGTTTGTAACAGATGTTGCAAAAACAATTGCTCAGACAAATCCCGCGGATGTTGAAGCGCTGAAGGAAACAAAGTGCGGTGACAGCACAATCGGCGAAGTTCTTACAGCTAAGATCGCTAAGATCGGCGAGAACATGAATATCAGACGTTTTGCAAGAATTGAGACATCAGGCGCTGTGGTTGAGTATATCCACGCTGCCGGCAAGATAGGTGTGCTTGTTGAGGCTGACGCTGAGAATAATGACGCGACAAGAGAATGCCTTAAGAATGTGGCAATGCAGGTTGCGGCTCTTAATCCAAAGTATCTTTCAAGCGATGATGTTCCTCAGGAGTATAAGGATCATGAAAAGGAAATTCTTATTGCTCAGTTAAAGAATGATCCGAAGAACGCTTCAAAGCCGGAGGAGATTATTGAAAAAATGATTACAGGCCGTCTTGCCAAGGAGCTTAAGGAAGTATGTCTTCTTGAACAGGAGTATGTTAAGGCTGAAAATAAGGAAAGCGTTGCAAAGTATGTTCAAAGCTGCGGTAATATTACATTAAAGCAGTTTGTGCGTTTTGAGACAGGCGAGGGTCTTGAAAAGCGCGAGGATGATTTTGCGGCGGAAGTTGCTTCAATGATTAAGTAATTTAATGCTCAGATAAAAATATAACAGGGCTTGGCGGCTCTGTTATATTTTTATATTATAAAATAACGGGAAGTGATAATTTATCACTTCTTTGCTGAAATATGAAGCAGAGGTGAATGATGATGAATTTAACGAAGGAAAATGTAAAAAAAATATGCGGAATAATTTTGTTTACAGTAATTGTGTTTCTGGCTATACAAAATATTGATAAGGTTTTTGCGGTATTGAGTCTTGTATGGGGGATACTGTTCCCGTTTGTAATAGGCGGAATAATAGCTTTTATTTTAAATATACCTATGCGCGCGATAGAAAAAAGTTGGTTTAAAAAATGTGTCAGAGAAATTAAAAACGGAGACGAGAGTGTAAAGTATGTAAAAAAGAAATATGTAAGACCGTTGAGTATGCTTATAACTATTATGTTTGTTTTTGCGCTTATAGCGGCTGTGGTGCTTATAGTGCTGCCTCAGGTAGGCGATACTGTAAAGGAACTTGTAAAAACCGCGGAGGCATTTTTCCCGCAGATGCAAATGTGGGCGGAAGATTTATTTAAAAATAACGCTGAAATATATGAATGGATATCGGGCTGGCAGTTTAATATGGATAAAATTATTGATACGGCTATTGATTTTATGAAAAACGGTATGGGAGATATGCTGACGGGCACTTTTTCCGCGGCGAAAGCTGTGGTATCGGGGATTACGGCGTTTTTTATCGGCTTTATTTTCTCATGCTATCTGCTTGCGAAGAAAGAAACACTTCTGCGTCAGATAAATATGTTTATAAAAGCGGCTCTGCCGGAAAAGACTGTTGAAAAGATTACATATACGGCAAAGCTGAGTAATGTAACCTTTTCAAGCTTTATTGCCGGACAATGCCTTGAAGCGCTGATACTGGGAACAATGTTTTTTATAGCGATGTCAGTTATACGGCTGCCTTATCCGCTGCTTATAAGCGTGCTTGTTGCGTTCACGGCGCTTATTCCTGTTTTCGGCGCGTTTATCGGATGTATAATAGGCGCGTTTCTGATTGTAATGGTAAGTCCTGTAAAAGCGCTGATATTTATTATCACATTTCTTGTGCTTCAGCAGATCGAGGGTAATCTTATTTATCCCAAAGTTGTGGGTAATTCCGTGGGTTTACCGTCGCTGTGGGTATTGGCGGCTGTAACTGTGGGCAGCAGTCTTATGGGTGTCGCGGGTATGCTGTTTTTTATTCCTCTTGCGTCCGTGATTTATACGCTAATTCGTCAATGGACATATAGGCGTCTTGAAAAGAAAAATATAAGTATAGACGAATAATAATTTTATTGTATCTTTGCTTATGCAAAGGCAGTGTTGGGCAACGTAGAACAGAATATGAAAAAGTGATATTTATACGGAATGAACAGAATGATTTTTGCATACGCTAAAGCGAGAGGTGAGAAAATATGTGGAATAAAATAAAACCGTATGTAATATCAATAGCCATTGCTCTGGGTGTTGGCGCCTTGTCATCGTTGCTGACGAAGGGAAATATGAATTTATATGATTATATAGTCAAACCGCCGTTATCACCGCCGATGATAGTGTTTCCCATCGTATGGTCAATACTTTTTATACTTATGGGGATTAGCTCCGCCATGGTGTTTGTCAACAGAGAAAATAACAAAGAAGCCGCGCGAAGCGCTCTGCTGACATATGCGTTTCAGCTTGCGGTTAATTTTTTCTGGAGTATTATTTTCTTTAACATGAAAGCGTATCTGTTTGCGTTTATATGGATATTACTTTTGCTGGCACTTATTCTGATCATGATAATTCAATTCAGAAAGGTAAGCAAAACAGCTGCGTATCTGCAGATCCCGTATCTTTTGTGGGTGATATTTGCGGCGTATCTGACATTTATGGTATACTTTCTTAACAGATAAAAAAGACGGACAATATTGTCCGTCTTTTAAAATTTATATTATTTTGTTGATTTGGCAGTCTTTGCGGGGGCAGTAGTTTTAGCGTCTTTTTTTGTCTCGCTCTTTACCGATGCTGAAGTGTCTTTCTTTGCCTTAGTCTTTGCGGCTGTTTTAGTGTCTTTTTTTGCGGGAGCCGCTTTTTTGGCAGCCGTCTTTTTAGAAGCTGTTTTTGGCAGAGGCTTTTTTCACCGGGGTCTTTTTTGCCGCCGGCGCTTTTTTCAGCATAGCTTTCCAGTCAGCTATTTTTGAAATATCTCCTTCCGCGCGCGCGTCGCCGGCCGCGATAACCTTATCAAGCGTTGTTCTTCCCGCAAGATAAGCAAGAAGCGCTGATTTCGTAATATTAAGTAACGCATTGTTGTCATAGTAGTTGTAAGGCTCAACCGCAAGCTTGCCATCTTTGACTTCCGCATAGAAAGTACCGCCGCAGTCTGAGTCTGTGAAAGTTACCTGCACCGCAAAATCAGCAGTGCCGCTTGCGTCAGCATGTTCAAACTTTTCTTTAACTTTTAAAAATGCCTGTTCAAATGTCATTTTAAAAATTCCCCTTTCGTATCAGAAAAAATATATAACTGCTCTTTACTGGTTATTGTTTCAACAACTGTAAATAGTATACACCTTTTTTTCAAAAGTGTCAAATATTATTTGGATTTTTGTGACATATATTGACTTTCATGGCTTTAACGGGTAAAATTAATGTAAGTAAAAACGAAAAACGGGGCGGTAGCTATGAAATTTATACATTTATCAGATTTGCATATAGGAAAAAGAGTAAATGAATTTTCCATGATTAAAGATCAGCTCTACATATTAGATCAAATACTTTCTGTAATAAAAAGCGGGGACATAAACGCGGTGCTTATATCGGGAGACGTTTATGACAAATCTATTCCTCCTGTGGAGGCTGTGGGAGTGCTGGATAGTTTTCTGACAGAAATTTCGGATATGAATATACCGGTAATGATCGTAAGCGGTAATCATGATTCGCCGGAGCGGCTGGGGTTTGCGTCCGGCATTATGAGGAGCAAAGGGGTGTATATATATTCTGTATTTGACGGAAAAGTGAATACCGTTACGGAGGGTGATGTTAAGTTTCATATGCTGCCGTTTATAAAACCCGCTTATGTAAAGAAATACTATCCTGATGTTGACGGCTATGAGGACGCGGTGAGGACGGCAATTGCGGAAAGCGATATTGACATGTCAGGGAAAAATGTCATATTGTCGCATCAATTCATAACATGCGGAAGATGTGAAACGCTGCGCAGCGATTCGGAAACCGTTTCACTCGGCGGTATGGATAATATAGATGTTTCAGTATTTGACGGTTTTGATTATACCGCGCTGGGGCATATTCACCGTCCGCAGTCTTTAAGAAACAATGTTCGTTATTGCGGATCTCCGCTGAAATATTCATTTTCGGAGGCTCCGTTTGAAAAGTCCGTTACCATTGTTGACAGTGATGATTTTTCTGTTAGTACAGTCGCGCTTAAACCTTTGCATGATATGAGAGTGGTTAAGGGCGATATGGAAACTTTGCTTTCTAAAGAGATTGCGCAAAGCGCCGACTGCAATGATTATATGCATATAACGCTCACAGACGAGGATAGAGTTATAGATGCTATGGACAAAGTGAGAAATGTGTATCCGAATGTGATGCAGCTTGAATTTGCGGGAAACAGGAATGTTATTGAAGGAATATACGAGGCGGAGGAAATGACGGAAAAGGAGCCGGAAGAACTGTTTGCTGAATTTTATGAGATACAAAACGGAATGCCGATCAGTGAGGAACAACATAAGCTTGTAAGTAAACTTATGGAGGAGATAAGAGAATGAAGCCCTTAAAAATAACAATGAGCGCGTTTGGCCCGTATGCCGGACTGACAGTGATTGATTTTGAAAAATATCTTAACGGTCTGTATATTATAACAGGCGATACAGGCGCCGGAAAAACTACTATATTTGACGCGATCACCTTTGCTTTATATGGCGAAGCGTCTACGGAACGCAGGGAAAACAGCATGCTCCGCAGTGATTTTGCGGGCAGGGACGTCAAAACTTTTGTCGAGCTTGAATTTATATACAGAGGAGAAGTGTATAAAATTTACCGTAATCCGAGCTATAAGCGAGAGGGATTAAAAACTGCCGAGACGGCGAAAGCGGAACTGACATATCCCGATGGGAATGTCAGAACGGGCGTTAAGGAGGTTAATTCGGCTGTCAGGGATATTCTGGGAATTGACTGCGGACAGTTTACGCAGATAGCAATGATCGCTCAGGGTGACTTTCTAAAATTACTTCTTGCGGGAACCGAGGAAAGAGGACGTATTTTCCGCAAAATATTTTACACTGATTTTTACCGTGATTTCCAGGACAGATTAAAATTACGCTGCAATGAGACACGAAAAAAGTATGAGGAACTGAAAAGCGCGATAGTAAACGCGATGGATGGCGCTGTTTGTGATGAAACGCGGAAATACAGCGCGTTGCAGGCGGAGGATTTTATGTCGTTTATCTCAGATCTTGTTCAGAGTGACGCGTCAGCGGAAATAAAAACAAAAGAAGAAGAAAGACTGTTGAGAAAACAGAGCGCCGAATTGGCTTTATCTATAAGTAATGCTGAAAAGAATAATGAGCTTATATTCGCGCTTGACAGGGAAAAGGAAAAACTGGCGGTTTTGGAGCGGAAGAATGATGAAATTGAACAGTATGAAAAACAGCTCCGGAGATCGGCGGATATTAATTATGAGCTTGTGCCGGTATATAACAGGGTTAAGGAAAGACGGGAAAATGTTTTGCGCCTGTATTCCGTTATAGAGGATAAGAAAAAGATACTGGAGGAAAAAACGGCAAAGATCAATATACTGGAAAAGGAGTATTCCGACTGTAAAAACAGGGAAAAGGAAATGAACAATCTGGCTGTGAAAGCTGAAAATTTAAAAAACGAGCTTGACAGGTACAGTGAATTGGATATGCTTGATCATGAGCGCAATGAAACGAAAAAAACGCTTGAAGCAGAAAGCGCGCGGCGGGATAAGACACAGAATGATATACTTACAGCGACTAAAAATATTGCTGATATGAAATCAGAACTGGATGGTATGAGAACGGCAGAATATGAATATGAAATGACAAAACGTATCCGTGAGGAAAAAGAATTGGATATGGAGCGGCTTAATAAGACTCTGCGTGATTACGATATTTTTAACGGACATGACAGACAGTATATGACGCTGAAAGATGAATATATGAGGCTTGAAGCGGAATGTAATAAAAAGTCGGATGAATATAATAAACAGTATAGTTTATTTTTGCGTGAACAGGCGGGTATAATAGCCGGGACGCTTGTGGAGGGGAAACCGTGTCCTGTTTGCGGTTCAACCGCGCATCCGCAGAAAGCGGGTAAAAATGATAAGGCGCCAAGCGAGGCGGAATTAAACTCTTTAAAGGAGGAAACAGATCTGATCAGAACACAATGCGCCGATTGTTCAAAACGCGCATTGCAGAAGAAAAACGAGCGTGATAAAGCGGAATTGGATATTCGTCAGTTTATTGCGGAATTTGACAAGGACGACACAAATATAGAAATAGCGCTTAAACAAATTTCTGATAGTATTGACGATGAATATTTAAAGTCAAAATCTGCGGAAAAGACGGCTAATGAAATTCTGATGAAGAAAAAGAAATATGAGACGGATTTAACGCAGTTTGAAAAAAATATGTCTGAATTAACTTTGAGGCTGCGTAACACAGAACAAACCGTTAACGAGCTTAAAACACAAATAGGTATATTGGACGGTAAAATAGTTTCTTTGAAAAATCTTGTCACATATGAAAGCCGCGATGAGGCAGAAAAGGAACTGCGTAATTTGGAACAGGAGTATAAGCGGTTTATAAATATTCTTGAAAAAACGGAGACGGAATATAAGAAGTGTTTAAGAACGGCGGATGAGACGAGAGCGGTTATAGAAAACAGCGAACCTTTAGCCGGTGAGGAACGGGGAAAGCTTGAAGATGATGAGAATGTTATGTGGAAGCTTTTTGATAAATTTTTGATTTCAGATGAAACAGAAATAGAGAACAGTGTTTTAAGCGATGAAAAAGAGTCTGAATACCGTAATGCGGTAGACGAGTATAACAATAATAAAAATGCGTGCGCAGAACGAATAAAAGTTCTTGGGGAAACAATTGAAACAAACAATAAAACAGATGTTGACGAGCTGAAAAGATTGAAATCTGAGACTGACAAAAAGACAGATGAGGTTTTAGAACACGCAAATAGTATTCGGGCAAGACTTAGTGTAAACAAACAAATTATGGAACGTGTAAATATTATGCGGGCAGATATGGATAGGATGTCAAGGGAATATGGAATGATTTTAAATTTATCTCAGACAGCGTCCGGGGAACTTAGCGGTCAGCAAAAAATTGCGTTTGAGCAGTATATTCAGTCGGCCTATTTCCGTTCTATACTTAATGAGGCTAATAAGCGTTTTGGGTATATGACTAACGGAAGATATGAGCTTACGAGGCGTGATGTGAGTGATAATCTGAAATCAAAGGGCGGTCTGGAAATAGATGTGTTTGATAATTATACAGGCAAAAACCGTGATGTAAAGACCCTTTCAGGAGGTGAGTCCTTTAAGGCGTCTTTGTGCATGGCGCTTGGTTTATCGGAAGTGATACAGCGTAATGCGGGAGGCGTAAAACTTGAGTCCATGTTTGTGGACGAGGGGTTCGGAGTGCTTGACAGCGAGTCGCTTGAACAGGCGGTGGAGGTTTTGACATCACTGTCATGTACGGATAGAATGGTAGGAATTATTTCGCATATCTCAGAGCTTAAGGATCGAATTGATAAAAAAATTGTAGTAAAAAGAAATGTATCCGGCAGTACGATAGAGATGATTTACTAATTGACAACGGAGCGTATATATGGTAAAATAAATATGTATGCATCTGTAGCTCAGTTGGATAGAGCACAAGACTCCGATTCTTGGTGCCGCAGGTTCGAATCCTGTCAGGTGCGCCACTTAAAATCACGTCACGACAGTGACGTGATTTTTATTGTATACAAGTTTTTACACGAATTTTTTGAAGCGCTGTGATATAATATTTATGCTCAATCGGATATTGCTGTCATAGCAGTGTTTATTTGCCGGGCCGCTGACTGCGGCTTGAAAATCGGTATTATAATTTTAAACTTATACAGCATTAGCGCGTTGTTCAATAATTTTAATATTATCAAAATTATCAAAATCGAAATTTTGGATATGACGTAATTCGTGCTGTAAAATTTCATTTTGCGTTTCAACGGAATATTTTGTATTGATATAGATGTTGTATGTACAATCAGTATGCGGGATGGTAACTCCTTTAACAGCATACGGTAAATCTACAACTCTTATTATAATGTTATCCAAAGTAAAACACCTCTTAATCGATTAATATTGCCTCAATAATTTTTACGGCTTTTTCGACATCTTCTTTTGTAGCATTTTTTGTAATGTTAAAAAGCATTTTCATTTCCGGACGGGTACGCAGTTCTTCAAGATATTCATCAAGTTCTGAATTTTTAGACTTATCTTCCACCAAGTCTGATTTCTTTATATTAAAGTAATTAGACAATAGTTCTATTTTATCTATTCTCGGATAAGTTTTACCGTTCAACCAATCACAAAAAGTTGTGTACTTAAACCCAAGAGCATCGCAAACCTCCTGTCTCGTCTTATTATTTATAGACATATAGTAATTTAAATTTTTTGACATAATTTCTTTATTACCTAAGTCACTCATTAAAATCACCGCCTTTATAAATATATTATACGGTATTTCCGTAAAAAAATCAAGTATTTTTTGA
>CAJTPP010000011.1:38982-55235 GCA_910578235.1 uncultured Clostridia bacterium
AAAGTACAAAAAAAGTATTGACATTACGGTTAAACCGTATTATAATATAATCAGAAAATGAAGAAGCGAGGTGAGAATATTGCAATTAACATTAAAGGCGGCAAGAAAAAATAAAAATCTTAATCAAGAAGAAGCTGCGAAGCTCATAGGAATTAGTGCGGATACATTACATAATTATGAAAATCAGAAAACTTTTCCGGATGTGCCGATAATAAAAAAAATAGAAGAAGCTTATGGTGTTAAATATGAAGATATTATTTTTTTACCATAAATATACGGTTAAACCGTAAAGATCTTCGAAATATTACGTTTAAAACGAATCCGGCGTAGAGACGGGCAGAACAACACGAAGTGTTGCAGGCATAGAGGCTTTCAGTCTCGTAATGCCGTAAAGAGGAGAACAACACGAAGTGTTGTAGGCATAGAGGCTTTCAGTCTCGTAATGCCGTAAAGAGGAGAACAACACGAAGTGTTGTAGGCATAGAGACTTTCAGTCTCGTAATGCCGTAAAGAGGAGAACAACACGAAGTGTTGTAGGCATAGAGACTTTCAGTCTCGTAATGCCGCAGGCGTTGAGATGTGAATAATCATGAAAAGAGTAAGAGTGAAGAGCGTGAGCTTGCGCCGGTACTGCTCGGATATAGATACAATGCGGTACGCGGACAGCAGAGAGATATAAAATTATGTATCAGACGGGAAACCCGTCTGAGTAAATCAGAAAAACCTAAAAAGCAAAGCGCATTTTGTTTCTTCTGCATTTACGGTGCGCGCGTATATATTATCGTCCGTTTGAATTAATCTTCGATGGGACTGTTGATAAGCGAAGCAAACTTGAACTCGTGTGAGTGACCGTCATTAGCAGACGTGCAGGCGTTGGCGTAATGCACGTGCTTACCATCGCATATAGGGATAGCGACAGATGACTGTCCTGAAAATTCGTGATGATGTCCGTCATAGGAGTCTGTGCTGAATGTTACATTGTGTACATGACTGCCCTTGCAAGGAACAGCCGCACCGGAAATAACTGCAAATCTATGATTATGAGCGTCTTCACAACGCTCGGCGATAAAAGTACTGCCTATAATTTCGTGAACATGCTGATCTTCGTAATTACAACAGCTTGTGGTTGAAATATCATTTTGTGACATAATTATTTACACCTCCTTTCCATAATTTTATTATATGCGGAGGAGCAGAATTATGTGATTTTCAGAATAGAATTGGAGGAATAATCATTGACAAAGGAAGAACTTGAACAGTACCGCTCTATTGCGGCAGAGATTGACGAGATACGCGACAGGCTGAACAAAAATACAGTACATGATACTGTTACAGGTTCGGACAGTGAATTTCCGTATATACGGCATGTGATGTCTGTGAGCGGTGTCACGGAAACAGAGGATAATAAGCGTGATATGATGCTTATACGCAAGCTGGAATGCAAGAAGCGGGAGATTGAAGCGTTTATACATAGTATCCCTGACAGCGTTATGCGCCGTATATTCACATACAGATATATAGATGGCATAGTCCGTCCGTCATGGCAGTGGATTGCGTTTAAGATAGGACATTATGATGAAAGTTATCCCAGAAGAAAACATAACAAATTTTTGAATAAAAGTTAAAATATGCCGAAAAAGCCGAAAAATATATGATAGAATTTATAATAGAGATTTTGTGTAAAACATAAGCGGTGTATCGTCGTGAAAGGAACAGCTTGCTTGTAAGACGCGGGCTTAGAAACCGTAAGTTTCGTAACCATATCAAGACGATGGGGAAATATCTCAATTGAAACAGGCGGGCGCAGAGGTATATAATGAATAATAAGCAGACATCTGTATGGTGTCTGTTTTTGTTTGGAAAAGCGTGAGGAGGTGAAAATTTATGGCCGAAAAGCAGACAAAATTTGATAAAATAAAGCTTAAGGGCAAAAAATTGAAAATGGCTGAAATGCTTGCCAATCCCGAATTTACAGGCACAAACAAGGAGCTTTATGAGACTGTTGAAATCAGTCATGATACTTTTTACAGATGGATAAAGGAAGATGCTGTAATTGAGTATACTGAAAATCTTATAAACAGGTATACAGACGGAGAAGTGGGAGCAGTATGGAAAGCGCTCTTGAAAAAATGCAAAAGCGGCGATATACAGGCCATAAAACTTTATTTTGAGCTAAAAGGCAAATACGGAGACAAAGCGGCACAGAAAAATGATGCGAAATCTCATGGAGTTATTATTATGCCGGCGGTGATGACAGACGATGGATAATATAATTTGGAAGCCGCAGCCCAGACAGCTTGAGTTTATGCGGCGCGGTGAATACGAGGCGTTATACGGCGGCGCGGCAGGCGGCGGAAAAAGTGACGCGCTTGTCGCCGAAGCGCTCAGGCAGGTGGATATACCGCATTACAAGGCAATTTTATTTCGTAAGACATTTCCCGAGGCGCGGGAGCTGATACTCAAAAGCCAGCGTATATACCCGCGCGTGTATCCAAAAGCGAAATACAACGGCAGCGAGCATTGCTGGACATTTCCGAGCGGCGCAAGAATTTACTTCGGTTCTATGTCGAACAGTACAAGCTACATACGCTATCAGGGCTTATCTTTCGCGTTTATAGGCTTTGACGAGCTGACGCATTTTACGCGGGACGAATACGAATACTTAATATCCCGTAATCGTGCCGACGGACCGAATGTAAGAGTATATATAAGAGCGACTGCCAATCCCGGCGGAGTAGGTCACGGCTGGGTTAAGGAGCGGTTTATAACGGCTATGCCTCCGAATACTCCGTATGAGTTTAAATCAAAGGTAATAAATCCTGACGGTGAAAGTATTGAGGTGACACGAAAGCGGATTTTTATTCCGTCAAGTGTATTTGACAACAAGGAATTACTTAAAAATGATCCGAATTATCTGGCGAATCTTGCCATGCTGCCGGAAGCGCAGAAAAAGGCTTTATTATACGGCGACTGGAATACGTTTTCGGGGCAGGTATTTACAGAATGGCGTGATAATCCCGACGGCTACAGACGCAGGCAGTTTACGCATGTTATTGAGCCGTTTGAGATACCGCGTCACTGGCGGCGTTACCGCAGCTTTGACTTTGGTTACTCGAAGCCGTTCGCTGTGCAGTGGTGGGCGGTAGATACCGATGGCAGAGTATATTTGTACCGTCAGCTTTACGGCTGCTCGGAAATACCGAATACAGGCGTGAAATGGGAGCCGCGCAGGATTGCGAAAGAGATACGCCAAATTGAGGACGAGCAGGAAAAGGGAAACACGATTATAGGTATTGCCGACCCGTCTATCTGGGATAAATCACGGGGAAGTGACGGCACTGTTATTAATATGATGGAGGCAGAGGGCGTTTATTTTGACAAGGGTAAAAATGACCGCATATCGGGAAAGATGCAGCTCCATTACAGGTTGGCGTTTGATAAAAACGGCTTTCCGATGATGTATGTGTTTAATACCTGCCGTCAATTTATACGTACTCTGCCAAACCTTGTATACGACAGCGTGCGTGTGGAAGATATCGACACCGCGCAGGAGGATCATGACTATGACGCGTGCAGATATTTTCTACAGGAAAATCCAATAAAGGCACGCTTAAACGAGACGGAAAAACCTATACATATATATAATCCGTTTGTGAATTGAGAAAGGAAGAAAAAGATTATGCCAAATTTAACAACACCATATTTGAACTTAGGAGGAAGAGACATTGACAAGGATATGGACGATGTGCAGGATTGGTCTATAGCATTAATTGAAGAGCTGAGATACATTTTATGCAATCTTGACGCGGGTAACTGCATGGAGGCGGGAAAGGTACAGGCGAAAAACATTGACTGCTCAAAGGCGAGGATACACAACGCGCAGATACAGAGTCTAACCGCCGACAAGCTGACAGCAGGCACGATTGACGCGAGAGAAATTATTGTAGAAAACATTGATGCGGACAATATTAATACAGGTATGCTTAACAGTGGGCTGGTAAACGTAGGAAACAGTGATAGCTACGGAAGTGTGGCGTTTACAGGAGACACGCTTATTTTTAATGAAAAGGTAAAGGACGAAAATGGAAAAACAGTGAATGTTATGCGTATTATGATGGGACGAGACAATGCAAACAATTATATTTTTACAGTGCAGAATAGGGATGCAACGCAGGGGATATATATGAACAGTGACGGAAATATTGTTATGACCGGATTATTCTCTACAGGAAAAGAGGGACAGGCAAGGACTGTCATTGACAAGAATGGTATACAAAGCTATGATGCGAATGGAAATCGTTATGGATTATGGTGTAACGAAAAAAATCAAGTTGGTAACCAATTAGCAGATTTGACATTGTATTATTTAGGAACAGTATCATTTCAAATACAAAATACTATTGATGGAATTGCGTTGAGAGATAAAAATGATTTCTTTTTTTCTCGTAAAAATGGTATAGCAAATGGTAAAGGAAAATGGACATTTGAACAAGGAGCAAGCGGAAGTTTTGAAACAGCAGATGGAAAAATTGTCACTGTTTCAGGAGGACTTATAACAGATATATCATAAAGTTATTTACAAATATTTTCCTTTGTGATAAAATATAAATATCACAAAGGAGGTATTTGTTATGAAAGGGAATATTAAAAGTTTTATATGTGGTATGCTTGTAATGGGCGTTATATCGAGTGCGGCGGTTATTGCGGCTGATAACTGGCAGACAATAACTGTATTACCTAATACAATAAAAGTTGTAGTTGACGGTAAAGAGGTAAAGGCAGATAATTTCCTGTACAACGATACAACGTATCTGCCTATACGTGCAGTCAGTGAAGCTTTGAAAATGGATGTACAATATGACAACGCTACAAGCACAGCCACAATATCAGAGAAGAAAGAAGATGATAATATGGCAGTGACAAGTAAATATACACCACCAGCAGAATATATTAATGATGAAATGTACGTAAGATTAAAAGACGGAATTTATTATGTGACATTGCTGTTTATAGATAATACAGTTGGTGTGGTTGACTATGATAGTAATACTAAAGACTTTACAGTGATAAAGGATGGTAAAGAGATATATTCAAATAAAATAACTATTTTTATGGAAGACGGTTCAAGTGTTATCCCATATGACCAATTTGTAGAGGAAATAGAGCCGTTATTGAAGTAAGGAGAATTAAAAGAACATAAAAAATAGCTGCCCCACGTCTGAAATGTAGGCAACTATTTTGTCAAAACTTCGGACAAGCCGCCTTTAAAGCGGTAAGCCTCTTTCCTTTATTACAACATAACAGAAATAACATGTCAAGCACTTACCGAGGCGGTGAGTGCTTTTTGTATACGAAAAATGAGGTGAATATATGATATACAATTTAATAAGAACCAAAGGAAACGCCGGTGAGCAGATTGCAGGCTTCGGCGGGCTGAACAGGACAGACAATACCGAGAAGAACGAGTTTGCGGACATGATAAATTTATCATCTGACAAATACCCGTTTCTTACGCCGTCAAGGGCTGCGAAAAATGCGTTGGAGAATAATATAAGCGGTATACGCGCGGTGATTGCGCCGCAGTACAGCAGTAATGCGGATATTGAAGGTTTTACCGGTGTGGCAAAAGGCGGGAAAGCTAATACAAGGACAAAAAATAAGTTTTATTATAACGGCAGAGAAATAGATTTTGCGGACAATGAGAATATGAGTATTCCTGACGTTGATGTTACACTCGCAGATTTTAACGGACGGATTATAATTTGCTATTATGGATTAGTTAAGGATGAAAATGGCAGAGATAAAGAAACGCATGACATGTATTATTATGACTACACCGCGACAGGCGACGGCACTGTGAAGAAAATGGAGAAGGGGTTTAGCGGTAAGAATGTCATTACCTGCACTGCGTATTCAAGCGGAAATCCGAATACGGATTTTTCTGTTATTAATTATCTTTATTCAAGCGGCATTACATGGCCCTTTAAGGAAGGCGACAGCGTATTTATTGAGGGCTTTCAAAATATCGAAAACAACACCATACATCTTGACAGCCGTTATCAGGACGTAAGCCCGACAAGAGCCATAAGCTGTATTGTGGAGAAGGTTGAGAAAGACAAACTGTATTTACAGATGTATAACCGCAATGGAAACGCGCTTGTATTCAAGAATGAAAGCAACAAAAGCGGTGTAAGCGTATACACAAAAATTCCGACTATGAACCATGTATGTATACACAACAACCGTCTTTGGGGCACTAATCCAAACGGTGAATACATATACGCGTCGAAGCAGGGCGATTGCTTCAATTTCAACACGTTTCAAGGCTTGGCGAACGACAGTTTTTACGCTGAAATCGGCACGGCGGGCGGTTTTGCGGGCATAGTGAGTTTTCGGGATACTTTAGTCGCTTTCAAGCGTGATTACATACATCACGTCTACGGTGACAAGCCAGCCAATTTCACTATTCCGAAGCAGCTTAGTGACTGCGGGTGTATTGATATACGCAGCGCCGCTCAGGTGGGGACAACAATGTATTTCCTCGGCTATGACGGTATTTACGCGTATGTCGGAGGTCAGCCGACGCTTATATCGAAGAAGCTCGACAGGAAATACAAAAGCGCGGTCGCTATGACCGACGGACAGAAGTATATTGTCTCATGTAAAGGAGACAAAGGAAATGAGCTGTTTGTGCTGGATACGGAGCACGGATTATGGCATATGGAGGATTATATTGACGCTGTAGATTCTTTCAGGTGGCACGACAAGTTATATATTGCCACGGCGGATAAGGTATATGAGTACGGCGCGCTATCGTTTAATGACAGCGAGTATAAACAAGAGGATGAAAAAGAATACAACTGGGCATGTGAAAGCGTTATAATTCATGATGATACGTTTGATAACAAGGGTGTAACGGAGCTATGGATAAGGGCGAGGATTGACGAAGGCTCAGAAATTAAGGTGCTGACGAGCGAGGACGGCGGAGTTTTTCTTGACAGAGGGACACTAAAAGGAATGGGGACACTAAAGGTATACCGTATTCCGATACGGTTTATAAACGGCGAGTTTTATCAGTACAGGCTGGAGGGAACCGGAAACGCGGTTATTTACAGTATAGAAAGGGTATTATCGTTGGGAGGACGACAGTACAGAAGTATATAAAAATTAAGAAAGAGAGGAAAAGGATTATGCCAAATTTAACAACACCATTTTTACACTTAGGAGGAAGAGACATTGACAAGGATATGGACGATGTGCAGAACTGGTCTATTGCGCTGATTGATGAACTGAAATACATTTTATGCAATCTTGACGCGGGTAACTGTATGGAGGCAAGCAAGGTTCAGGCGAAAAACATTGACTGCTCAAAGGCGAGGATAAGCAGTGCGCAGATACAGAGTTTAAAGGCAAGCAAGATAAAAACAGGAATGCTTGACGTAAGCGATCAGGTTACAATACAGGGTGAGAGTGATGACGCGCGAATGGTGATGAACTCCCAGACGCTTATATTCTATGAGAAAGACAAGAACGGAAATGAAATACCGAGAATATACGCGGGCTATGACAAGGACAAAGGGAAGTATGTGTTTGAGGTATACAACAAGGAAGGACAGAAGGAAATAAAGATGGACGACAATGGCGACGTCGTTTTCAGCGGGACAATAAAGGGAGGAAAAATAGAAGCGGATACAGATATAAGTGTCAATAAGGATGTAAATATAGGTCAGTATCTGAATGTAGGATATATTACTACGTCAGTAGATGAGAACGGTAATCCAAAAAAAGAATGGAGCAAAGAAAGCGGTATACAAATGGGGCCTTACGTGTCTATTATGGCGGAGAACGAAGGTAATAATCTTGTTTTACACGCGTTTGGCAGAATAGCGTTTGATACAGGCAGTGTAACAAAAGGCGGTGTTGAGATTGCTACGGAAAGGGATATTGAAGATTTACAGAGACAGATTGATGCTTTAGAACGTGAAATAGCTGCATTAAAACAAAAATAAGGTGTCCGTTATAGGACACCTTAAATTATCTTAGGCTATTAATAACAGGAACTACAGTTGAAATATAGTAGTCATACGGTATGTATATAGTGGTATCAGGTGCATTAGGCATATCTTCGAGTAGATTATTAACTTTATCATTTTTATTATAGAAATGTACAGAAGTAAATTTGTAATCACCTAAACCGATGCTTTCAAGCATTTCTTCAACTTTGCTTTTTCTGACATATTTTTCACCGTCAACGGTTTCAATATCAACCTCGGGCAATGGTGAGAGGTCAGGTCTTGCAGTTGGCAGCGGAGTCGGGGCGGGTGCCGGTTTGTTCGGAGTATTAACGATAATGGCATTATCCTCGAAGCCTACCTCAAAGCCGCCGACGGCGTCCGCGACATCTCTGAGCTTAAAATAGGTGCTGTCGTTGATGTTATAGCCCTCAACCTGAACGGTCTGACCGTTGACTTTTACGGGAAATGAATTGGGCACAACGATA
Source organism: uncultured Clostridia bacterium (assembly GCA_910578235.1). GTDB lineage: Bacteria > Bacillota > Clostridia > UBA1381 > UBA1381 > Hominilimicola. The sequence continues at coordinate 47,483 of CAJTPP010000011.1, forward strand.
TATTCAGCCAATGCGGTTACGGATATTGTGGCGGCGGCTCCGATAAGGATACCGAGAGTGATTGATTTAATATTTTTCATGGTAAAAATCTCCTTTTTTGTGTTTTATTTTAGTATACATCAAATGGGAGAATAATGCAAGTTTGGAGTTGTACAAAAGACAGAATGCTATAACTGAAGTGTAATATAAGATATTGTATAATATTAATCAGACGGGTATGGACGTGATATTCAAACAACTTGCCTGCAAGTTGTAGGCTTGGAAACTGTAAGTTTTGTAGCTGCCTTACTGACATAGGACGGCTGAATGCGGAATATTATTTTTATGTTTAACTAAAAACTATTATGCAGAAACAATCGTTTTACTGCTTCTGCTCTATATCTGAATTATAAAATAGTGAAAACAATATGTCAAGCACTTACCGATTAGGCCGGGTGCTTTTTGCATACGCGAAAGGAGAGAGGATATGTATATAAACGAGGTTTTAAGGACGTGCGACATGTTATGTCCGAACGAGTACAGCAACGAGGAAAAATATATTTGGTGCGACGAGCTGTCGGCTATGATTATGAACGAGCATTTAAAGACATACGGCAAGATTACGCTTGAAGCAGGAGAGGACGGCTCATATTTGCTTCCCGAGGGCATTACATTTGAAATGATCGACAGGGTTATTGACGGCGCAAGGGAGATAGACAAGATGGATTTTCGTTCTTACGGTATTGAATACTACTATGGAAAGCGCGGACGGTTTGTATTTCCTGTACGCAACCGCGTCAGGGGCAGCATTGACGTTGTGTATCTGAAAAAGCATGAGCCTATACGCAGTGTTAATATAAATGATACGGTAAGATTTGAGCGCGGCGGATTTTATGTGCCGAACACGAAGCTTATTGAGGGCGACGTTATAACGGTGGAGATCGACGGAAGGAATTTTGATGATATTCCTATACTTGAAGTAAACGCGGTTGACGCGGAAAATTGCTTTGCCAATGTGCCTGCCGGCACGTTTGACTCTTTATTTTCAGCGGGGGAAACAGAGAAAAATATACAATGTGAAATTAAGCGTATTATTACAGATGAAACGGTATGCGACCCGCCTTATGACAGAATGTATGTCGACTATGTAAACGCGCAGATTTGCTATTATCAGCGTGATTTTGACACCTATAACCAGCATATGAATTTATTCAATCAGCGTATTGCGGCATATCAGACATATTTGCAGCAGAGGCGGACGCAGGATAAGGACGGGAAGATGGTAAACTGGATTTGAGCTTACATTAAAACAAATATTTCAGAGAATATCCTTTTACATGTTTACAAATAAGAGAAAATATGGTAAACATAAATAATGTATTAACAATATACTAACACCGGGAGGATTTTTATGAAAAAATTGATGGCTTTATTGATTGCGGGCTTCTTTACATTATGTGGAAGCTCAGCATTGGCAGATAACGATGAAATAAGAGTTTATATTGACAATGTGAGGCTCAGCTTTGACCAGGCGCCTGTAATCCAGAATGAGAGAACATTAGTTCCGATGAGAGCAATTTTTGAAGCATTGGGAGCAGAGGTGGAATGGAACGGTGAAAACAAGTCTATTATAGCTACAAGAAATTCTGATTTTATAGGTATGTTTATTGACAGCACAATTGCTTCTATCAACGGTATGAATGTAGCTTTAGAAACTTCGCCGATTATCATTAATGAAAGAACGATGGTGCCGTTAAGATTTGTTTCCGAGGCTTTAAATTGCGAGGTGAACTGGGACGGAAATACGAGAAGCGTCTACATAGTTTCTGAGAATAATATTCCAATTGTGACACCGATGCCAACGCTGACGCCAACACCGACGCCGACGCCAATACCAACACCGAAAAAGCTTGTTGTGTATGATAATTATGATGAGGCTCCGTGGTGTCCTGATTTTGGAGATGTTGTCGGACAAATACCGAATTATTCTTCATCAAACAATTCGGATGATTACATAGGATATGGATATTCGTATTGGGCTAGTGATATAACAGACAGCCAGATTAAAGCATATACTAAAATTTTGGAGTCAGAAGGATATACACAAGATTTAACATATACAAGTGATGGGGCAATAGCCATGTATGTAAAAGGATATTATTCCGTGGGACTATATGTGAGCGAAAGGGGAAGAGGCCCCGAAATTGATGTTTTGGTATGGGATTTGTCTAATTCGAAAAATAACAGTAATAGCAGCAGTACAAATAACAATGCCATAAACAGAGGTGATGACCGGACAAATAATGACAGTAACAGAAAGCAGTATGAGCGTGAGGCGGCGGCTCTTAAAAAAGAATACAATGACGCTATTCAGGTTGTGCAAGATCAAAAAGAAAGCTATATAAATAGCTTCAGGCAAACACAAATGGGCGGCGGATACGGATCAAGTATGGCAATTACCGCAATGTCACAGAATACAATAAAGTATGATAATATGATTGCAGATTTAGAAGAGGAGCTTGAATATAATCTTGAAATTCTGAGAGAAAAATACGGAATTGATGACTAATCCGTAAGTGTCAACAGCACATACGGACAGATATAGTAATAAAACACTGTAATTGCAGTGGAATATATAATAAAAAACACATCATTTATTCATGATGTGTTTTTTATATATGAAGAAAGGGTGAGGAAATGACAGAGGAAAAGGAAGTAGTGGAGTACAGGGGAAAAATCAATCCTGATTTTATCTCCAAGGCACAGAGAATGTATCAAAAATACAAGAGCGACAAGGCGGAATTAAACAAGCGCATCGTTGATAACAACAGATGGTACAAATCAAATTATGCGCGCATGCTTAATCCGAAAACAAACGAAACAGAGCCGGCAACAGCATTTATATTCAGCGCGATTGAAAACAAATACGCCGACGCGATAGATAATTTTCCTGTGCCTAATTTGCTGGAGCGTGAGCCGTCCGACAGCAGAACCGCCAAGATTTTATCTAAAATTATTCCCGTACAGCTTGATATGAGCAACTTCAAGCGCGTGTACAAGGACAACTGGCGGCGCAAGCTGAAGCATGGCACGGCAGTATACGGTGTGTTCTACAACGAGCAGTCATGCGACATTGACATTCGGGCGATTGACCTCATGAATATTTACTGCGATATGCATGTCAGGGACGTTCAGGACAGTCAGTTTTTATTCATAACAAACGCGGTGGACAACGATATATTAAAAGAAAATCATCCCAATTTTAAGGCGTTGTTTCACAGTGACGCGAGTGTGGAAAGCTACAGCGGCACTCACCAGATTGACGACAGAACAGAGGTTATTGACTGTTATTACAAAAAGGCGGACGGCACGCTGCATATGATTAAGTTTGTCGGGTCGGCTGTTATTGACGCTACAGAAGACACCGAGGGCTATGAGGAAGGCTTATACGCGCATGGAATGTATCCTGTCATATTTGACGTGCTTTATCCCGAGGAGGATTGTCCGTTCGGATTCGGTATTGTAGATACCATACGCAATCCGCAGCAGTACATAGACAGGCTTGACGGTATTATCATTAAAAACGCGTTGCTTTCCGGAAAGCAGAGGTATCTTGTCAAGGAAAACGGTAATATTAACGAAAAGGAATTCTGCGACTACAGCAAGGACATTGTGCATGTTACTGGCAGTGTTGACGAAACAAACATAAAGCCGATACAGGCTCAGGGGCTTGCACACTATATAATAGAGCACAGGCTGGAAAAGATTAACGAGCTTAAAGAGGTTATAGGCAACCGCGACTTTCAGCAGGGAGCAACGTCGGGCGGAGTCACGGCGGCAAGCGCTATTACCGCGTTGCAGCAGTCGGGGCAGAAGCTGTCGCGTTCTGTTATTGACGACAGCTATGACGCGTACAAGGCATTGGTGTTTATGATGATTGAGCTTATGCGCGAGTTCTATGACGGGGAAAGAGTATACCGCATTACAAACGACATAGGAAGCGCGGAGTTTGTGCGGTTTGATAATTCTATGCTTATATCGGAGGAGGAAAAGCGTGACGCTCTCGGATTTGTCTATGATACGGAGTACAGACGGACGGAGTTTGACATAAGCGTTATTCCCCAGAGGGAAAATCCGTTTACGAAAGAGACTAATAATCAGACTATTCTAAGTCTATGGAACAGTGGATTTTTTCAGCCGCAGAATTTTGATGTGAGTATGATTGCCTTGCAGAGTATGAATTTTGACGCTAAGGAAAAAGTGATTGAGCAGATAAAGGAATTACAGGAAAAACAACAGGCTATGCAGACGCGGCAGGCGGCAATGTCACAGAGCAATGGTCAGCAAGGCTTTAGCGTTGCAGGCATAGATCCGCAGGATCGTAATGCCGTAGTGAGTCAGCAAGGCTTTAGCGTTGCAGGCACAGATCCGAAGGATCGTAATGCCGCAATAAGTCAGCGGAGTGGACTTGTGCCTGTCGGCCAAGCGGGCGGAGGATTAGTCCCTGTAGGACAATACAACGGTAAAGATATGGAGGTTAATTATGGCAAATAATTTTAATGCGCAGACAGCGGCGGAGCAGATGAAAAAGCAGAACACAGGAGCGGCGCAGGATACGCTTAACGCCGCGGTGAATATGGGTGACGGCACAGCCGGAAGTATGGCGGCAAGCGCGCCGCGGCAGAACGGTCCGGCAGGAGCGGTGACACAGCCCGGCGCAAATAGCGGCGGCATTATGACACATCAGCAAGTGCCGACTATGGACGGCTTATTAGGTGTGCGGAGTATGGCGAATAACGCGGGTATACAGAATGTCGGCTGGGACAGTCAAAACGGTATTGTTACATTCGATGGCAAGGGATATGTTAAGCCTGCAAAGGTGTCTGACGACGGTATGGCATATGTAGACAGACAGTCGATGCAGAAAGCGATAAATCAGTATTACAATGACAGCGGAAATCCGCTTGTAGGAGCCAGAAGCTATGTTGACAGCATGGGACTTGCTAACGCCGCAACATGGTCAGACGGGCAATTAATGATTGGCGGTCATCAGGTTCCGGTGGCGTATGTTGATGAAAACGGTACGGCATGGGCGAAGCAGACAGACGTAGACAGCGCGGTTGCGAAGTACAAACAAAATTCGGGAATTATGGGCAATCAGGAAGTATATAACAACTGGAAAGGCGAGTACGGCGGTAGGATAAATGAAGCGTTAAATACAATATTAAACCGTGAGAAATGGAGCTATGACACGGAGAATGACCCCGCGTATCGGGCGTATCGTGACGCGTACACAAGAGAGGGAAACAGAGCGTACCAAAACGCGTACGCGCAGATGGCGGCAAACACAGGCGGCTACGGTTCCAGCGCGGGTATGACGGCGGCAGGCCAGCAGATGAATTATTACATGCAGCAGCTTAACGACCGCGTGCCTGAGCTTATGCAGAATTCATATAACCGATATATGGGCGAGCAGGAATTAAACCGCGCCGCGCTTAATAGTCTTTTAGGCGTTGCGGATAATGATTACAGCAAGGCGTATCAGGCTAACCGTGACAGTATCAACGACTCTAATACGGCGAACTATTACAGTTATCTGCGCAATATTGACGCAAGAGACAATAAAAGGCGGGTGGAAACAGAGGACAGACTGCTTAAGTATCAGGAGCCGATACTGCAAAATCAGGTACGGCAGAGCAATTACGATACGGACAGATACGCGCAGAATGCGGATTTGGATTTACAGGCGAAGCAGATTAATAACCAGATGTTGGCTATGCAGAGCGTGATGTCAAGATATCCATATAGTGGCAATGCTGATATTCCAATAAGCGCGGAGGACGCGGCAATGGCCGGAATACCGAGAAAAGCCGATGGTACATATCCGACTATAAGAGAAATACAAAATGTATACGCGAATTTATGGTATGACGTATTTGGAAATTAAGACTTGCGTACGCTTGCAATGAAGCATCAGTATCAATCAAATGTTTTGCTAAATATTATATGATAAAATAAAAACAGCCTGAAGGCTCGGGTACGGACGGAGCAAGCCTACAACGAGCTTGCAAGTCGTAGGCTTAGAAACTGTAAGTTTCATCGCTCCTGCTCTTTACCTGAATTATATCATAGCGAAAATAATATGTTAAGCACATCATTTTTAATGATGTGTTTTTGTATACAAAAATATATGGAGGGAATGGTTATGGCGTGGAGCAATAGCTTAAACAATAAATTTGCGAAGATACATCCTAAAGAGGAAGAAAAGAAGAAAGACAGCAGTTTTTATGATGATTACAAAGCCAGAAGCGGCAGTAATAACAATAGTGTGAGCTTTACGCTGTCTGTAAAAGCGAAAACGGGCGGCAGTGCGGGAAGCAGTACAGTATCAAAGCAGTCGGGCGGCGGTACAGTCAACAGTAAAAAGGCTGCACCGACTACTGTGTTAGGTAATGATACAAAGTATTTCAGTGGCTTTAAATCGTATCAGGACAGGAAAAAGACAGGCAATGTTTTTACTCCGTCAAGGGTGCTGGAAAAGTATAAGGCAGATCTTTCAAAACAGACAGCAGATTTTACCAAAAATTCAGGTAATATTTTTGGTAAAGGAAGTCAGATAGAGCTTGCAAAGATTAATAAAATGATATATCAAAAAGAGCTTGACAATTTTGAAGATGTCAGACTTAATAATGTTCCTGGTGAAATGGATAGACAGCTTAGAAGTTTGGTAAGTACATACAACCGTATAAAGAAACACACATTGGAACCGGAAAAACAGAAAGAAATACTAAATTTAGTATCAGACAACAAGAATTTATTACGGGAATATTCAAAAATAACAGGTCACGCTATGAATGCACCGGAAATGGTTAAGCTCAATCATATAGAAAAAACTTTGCTTGACCAGCGTAATGACAATGAGATAATGTCCGCTTACAATAAGAGGATGAAAGAATATGAGGAAGTAGAACATGAGGAAGATTTTGCGCTGTATGCAAACAACGGTACAGCATCGTTAAACAGTGTTACACGCGCATTTGATAATGCGTTCAGCGGGCGTGAGTATCTTAAAAATAAAGTGAATAGTGTTTTTATACCATATAAAGAAGCTAAATATACAGTAGAGGATGACAAAATTATAACCGAACAACAGGAGGAAGTCGGCGAGCCTATGCAAATATTTGCTGCTGTTCAAGGTGATGAAAAACTGCTTTATATGAGTAAAAAGGAGCAACGCATATATAATTATTATATCAATAAGTATGGAAAAGAAAAAGCCGAGGAGTATCTTGATGATCTTAAAATTCAGCTTGACGAGAGATATGCAAAGGCTATGTCAATTGTACATAATAGAAGTTTGAATAACCTTAAAATGAAGAATAAAGCTCTTGGATACGTGGTAGGAGCAGCAGATTTTTTATTTAACAGCATGTTTGGATATGGTGCGGGAATTGACGCGGCAGCACAGGGGATTGAGCAAAAGCTGGCAAGAAATGGCTTAGGTAATCTAAAGCCATATAATTCAAATTCCGATTATATGATTCCGGCTAAGTTTTCAAGAGAGTCTAAAGAAATTATAGAGGCAGGCTTATCGCCTATAGGCAGAGCTGCAACGGACTTTGGACTTGGATTTGTTGAAGATAGCGCGAGAAAGTTTACGCTGGGACCGTTTTCAGTACCTATAGCAGAGTTGAGTGCTGTGGGACAGAGGGCAGAATTAAAGGGCGCGCAGGGTGAGGTTAATGCAGAAAAGGCAACGGCAGCGGCGGTGGCA
>CAJTPP010000011.1:55281-58917 GCA_910578235.1 uncultured Clostridia bacterium
TTTATAAAGGCTACGGACATATCTCCATCTAATTTGAAAGAATGGGTTAAGGTTATTTTAAGCGCGGGCTTGCCGGCAGCCGGAGAATCAATGGTTTCAAAGATGGCGGGGAACATCACAGACGAAGTTATAAACGGAGACAAGTCAGAGTTTTATCAGACTGCGTTGAATTATCAACAGCAGGGTGGGAATATGCAGGACGCACTTAGTAAAACATTTCTTGACAGATATGTTTTTGATACCCTGAAAGAAGGCATGATGAGATTTGTTTTCAGCAGTTTGATGAAAAATATAACGACACCGTGAATACAGGCGCGCAATAAAACGAATAGGTATTGAGCAGGATATTATTGATGCGGGAACAGCAAGAGACAGCAGCGCGTCAGCCTACAGGTATGCGCAAAGATTACAGAATAAGCAGCAAAAGGGCAGTGATTTAAGCGATTGGAATGTGGGCAGACAGTATCAGAAGAATATTGAGGCTAAACGAGTATTACAGAATGGCGGTGATATAAAGGGTGTAGACGATTTATCGAGCCGGGAATGTCAAGGAAATACCGAGGTTTATTCCGCGCAAAAACAGTGGCAAGTCAGAGCATCCTGTGTTTCGTATGCGGGAAAAGGATAAGTAAAGAAATACACCTTGATTTTCGGGGGTGTATTTTTATATATAATTTTTTAAGGAGTGTGATGTTATGAAAACAACAATTATCAAAAGCAACGGTGTAAGAGACGGTACGGAGGAACGCGTTACGCAAAACTGGGCGGCTGAGTATGCCAAGCGGTTGGTGGACAAGGAGGCGTATGAGAGAAAAAAAGCGGACGATGATCTGAGTGCGAAAATTGATAATCATGCAAAGGAGCGGGCGACAGGCACAAAGTGCAGTCATGTCAGGTTGTCCGACAGCGTAAGCAGTACGCTGGGTATATCCGGTGCGACAGCCGCTACGCCGTATGCCGTGAAGAAGGCGTATGACAAGGGCGTTGAGGGTGTGAACGTAGCCGAAGAAGTGCAAGTTAATCTTAACGAGGAGATTTCCGACCGTCAAAGTGGCGATTCTATACTGCAAGGTAAGATTGATGCTGAAGAAAGTCAGCGTAAAAATGCTGACAATGTGTTACAGCGGAATATAAATGTGGAGATTTCCAACAGACAGAGGGCTTGCGCTATATTACAGGATAATATTGACTCAGAGAAAACAAACAGAATAAACAGTGACAATATTTTACGCGCAAATATTGAGGTATTACAGTCTAATGCGCATATACACGGCAATATGGATATTTTAGACGGTATAACAAGCGAGCGCGTGAAGTCATGGGATGGCAATGTTGATTTTGCGGAATACAAGGCGTACATGGAACTGACAGTTTTCGGAATGGTGAACGAGCTGAAGCGGCTATATACTTCGATTGGAGTAAATCATTATGACGGCGGATTGTTCGGTATGATTTATGATGATGCCGCGCTTGACGGAGGCAGCTTCGGAGAAGCGGCAAGCGGTATGGTAGATTGTGGAGGTTTTGAGCCGATAAGTTTGCCGCTGGGGATGTAGCAGGAGAGACTCTGTAATAATGAAAGGAGGAATAATATGTCGAATAAAATACAGATAAAAAGAGGAAGAAAGACGGATTTGCCGCAGCTTTCGGCGGGCGAGCTGGGTTTTGCGGTGGATACCGACGAGGTGTTTATCGGTAACGGCGAGGAAAATGCGAATATTCCGCTTGGGGCGAAGGGTGATAAAGGCAATAATGGTACAAATGGCGTAAACGTATACATTTATCTCCTGATGTAACAGATGGATTTGACTATACACAAACAACGATGGAAACCTTTTTGGATAGTGTATATGGACGCCAATATAACAATGCAGTAGATAATCGTCAATCATTACGGAGTAAGGGATTCCAATTGGATTTTATATGTAAAGGAGTTTCTTACAAGTCAGGATATAGCAGTGGTACATGGGAATGTTCTGATTTGAATAGTCTGTATGAAAATATTCTGTTTAAGCATTTGCCGTTAAAACATCATTCATATACAGACATTTGTAAAATATCTGTATATGACAGTTATATCGAGAATGATTATTATGAGATATTAATATCTATAAATTTAGATAGTAATAATGCAGATGGCTTTCCGGTTGGTTCATTAATGGGAAGCGATAATGTAGAGATTTATAATACATATCTTGTACCCAAATATCCGTATATAAGTCATGCAGATGATACGAGGATTGATATTGTTTTAGGATATATATGTTTATCCGAGACGGGAGAAGATGCGACGTTAATTGTACCTGCTGCTGATTTGACAAATGAATTAAGGATTGTTTCATCAAGGAGTAAGCTTAAAACAACTAATAAGTCAACTATTATTGGCGCTATAAATGAGTTGTGTAGCCGTGTTTCTGTATTGGAGGCACAGCAATGATCATAATAAAAAGTGAGAAATAATTAGATTTTAGCATAGCAATTAATGATGTGAAATTATTATACGAGGAGGGATAGTATGACAAATATAAAAATAAATGATATGGCAAATATTGACTGCAAGTCCGGGCAGATATATTGCCTGCATAAAGTGGGAGAGCCGGTATCGGCTTTTTTTAATATCGCCAATATAGGCGATGGCGAGTTGTCGATAAGTATGACAGAGGATTTTGATAATTATATCATACTGCCGAAGGATACGTATTTTAACGGTATTTACGGCAGAATAATTTATCTGCGCAGTGACGGAGATACAAACGTCAATGTTGTTATGACAAGGAGGGAGGTATAATGGGTTTCGGGAATTTTACCGCCGGTTTTGCGGAAAAACTGGATCTATTACGCACAGCATTAGAGAAAAAGGTTGACAAGGTGACTGGTAAAGGCTTGTCAGCAAATGACTATACCAATGCGGATAAGGTGAAATTGGAAGGTATAGAAGTAGGAGCAAATAATTATATACATCCGACAAACCATAGTGCAGATATGATTACTCAGGATAGCAGACATCTGTTTATGACCAATACAGATAAAGAAAATTGGAACAGTAAGCTTGATGACAGCAGCACAATTGACGGCGGCGTATTTTAAAGAGATCAGTAGCATATAGCATAAGGAGGAATAATATGGCGAATAAAATACAAATAAGAAGAGGAAGAAAGGCGGATATGCCTCAGCTTTCAGCCGGTGAACTGGGATTGGCTGTGGATACTGATGAGGTGTTTATCGGAAACGGCGACGAGAATATGAATATTCCTGTCAATATAACTATAGATAGCGAATTGTCGGATATATCAGAAAATCCGGTGCAGAACAAAGCGGTATTTGAAGCACTGGGGAACAAGCAGGAAACAATCACGGGCTCGGCTTCTTCAATAACAAAAAGTAATCTGCCGTTAAGCAGAGTATTGGTATCAAATGCAAGCGGAAAGGTAACGGCGTCCTCAATAACAAGCACACAGTTGAGTTATCTCAGCGGAGTAAGTAAAAACATACAAAATCAGCTTAATTCAAAGAAACGGGCCGTAACGCTTGCAATAGGCGCATCTGCGTCGGGACATACCGCGGCAGATGTAGACTACTTGTGTGACGGTACAGATGATCAGGAGCAGATTAACGCCGCAATAGCCGCTTTGCCGT
>CAJTPP010000012.1:0-4592 GCA_910578235.1 uncultured Clostridia bacterium
AGATTTTAAGTATCCTGAAAATAAAACGGAATATCTTTCAATAATGTATTCTTATCCTATGTGGCTTTGTGAGAAGTGGGAAAAGGAGTTTGGATACGATTTTACAAAAGAACTGTTCGAAGCCTTTTCTGAAACACCAAAACTTAATCTGCGGCCGAACACACTGAAAATATCGGCGGAAGAATTGCTTGACAAATTGCAAAATAATGGGATTGAAGCAGAGCGGCAAGATGATTACATAGTATCCGGAGGATTTGATATAGCGTCTGACAGATTGTATAAAAGCGGGTACTATACCATTCAGGATGCGGCTGCTATGCAGGCGGCAAAAATACTTGCTCCCGAGGAGGGAGACATAGTAATAGATATGTGCGCCGCTCCGGGCGGCAAGACAACTCATATGGCTGAGATTATGAGGGATAAAGGTAAAATATACGCATTCGACGTATATGAGCATAAAATAGAGCTGATAAGAAAAAACGCTGAAAGACTGGGGATATCTATAATTGAAACACGGCTTTCGGATAGCAGTATTTTTGATGAGCAATATAGGGAAACCGCGGATAAAATTTTGTGTGATGTGCCGTGCTCTGGCCTTGGAATATTAAGGCGCAAGAGAGAAATAAAATGGAACAGGGATGAAAATACAAATTTCCCTGAAATTCAGTGCAAAATACTTGATAATGCCGCTAAATATCTGAAATCAGGCGGCGAGATGGTTTACTCGACATGCACAATTGAAAAAGAAGAGAACAGCGCGGTAACGGGCGCTTTTGCTGCGGATAACAGCGAATTTAAAATAATGTATGAAAAGACGTTTTATCCGCATATAGATCATACAGACGGATTTTATATCTGTAAATTAAAAAAGGATTAGGATATGATTGATTTAAAGGATTTTGAATATGACGAACTGACCGAATACCTTATGTCAATCGGTGAAAAGAAATTCAGGGCGGAACAGATTTTTTCGTGGCTGCATAAGGGAGTAAAGAGCTATGAGGAAATGACGAATTTGTCAAGGGATATACGTGAAAAGCTGAACAGGGAAACGTATGTTTCGACACTTTCCGTGAGAGAGAAGCTTGTATCTGAAATTGACGGCACGGTAAAATATTTGTTTGAACTGCCTGACGGAAACTGTATAGAAAGCGTTGTTATGCGCTATCACCACGGACTGACTATCTGTATTTCAAGTCAGGTTGGATGCAGGATGGGGTGCCGTTTTTGCGCTTCGACAATAGGCGGACTGTACAGAAACCTTACAGCGGGCGAAATACTCAATCAGGTTATATTCGCGCAAAAAGATATGGGAGAGAGAATTGGTAATATAGTTATTATGGGTATAGGCGAGCCGCTTGACAACTATGATAACATAATAAAGTTCCTGCATAATGTCAATCATGAAAAGGGGCTTAATATAGGTTACAGACATATAACTCTCTCCACCTGCGGAGTTGTGCCTATGATATACAGGCTGGCGGATGAAAAACTTCCGATAACGCTTACAATATCTCTTCATGCTCCGAATAACAGCATAAGAAATTCTATTATGCCTGTTAATCATAAGTATAATATAGAAGAGCTTTTAAACGCGTGCAGATATTATTTTGAAGCTACAAACAGACGTATAAGTTTTGAGTACTCTCTTATTCATGGGGTTAATGACAGTATGTCAGATGCGGAGGAGCTTGCGGCGCGTATAGCTGATCTGCACGGACATGTCAATTTGATACCCGTAAATAAGGTTGAGGAAAGAAGCTTTGAAAAGGGCAGTATAGGAGATATAAAAGCATTTCAGGAAAGATTGGTGTCGCTCGGTATAAATGCTACTGTAAGGCGTGAGCTTGGAGCCGATATATCAGCTTCCTGTGGACAATTAAGAAAAAAAGTGCTATAATGTAGATTATAAATCAATGTTTATAATATAAAGAAATGAGGTGATTTTCAAAATGCGGTTTGGTGCGGTTACCGATATAGGAATGCGCAGAAAAATAAATGAGGATAATTACTGTATACACGAGGACAAGCATTTTCCGTATGTGATTGTGGCAGACGGTATGGGCGGACATCAGGCAGGCGAGGTTGCCAGCAGGATGGTTATAGAAATAATAGAAGAGTACTTGGATAAGGAGCTTAGTCCTTCTCTTGATTACGTGGAGGCCGGTGAAGCCGCAAGGCAGGCGTTCATCTCTGCCAACAGTACAATTTATAATTATGCGAAAAATAATTATAAGATAATGGGCATGGGGACGACGACCACCTTTGTTATGATTTATCAGGAGAAGATTATTACAGCACATGTCGGAGACAGCCGAGCGTATATGATAGGCGACGGAATAAAACAAATAACAAAAGACCACTCATATGTTCAGGAATTGGTATCACGAGGTGAAATCAGTCCGGAAATGGCAAAAAATCACCCTAAAAAGAATTACATAACAAGAGCCATGGGAGCGGAAGAAACAGTAAAGGTTGATATATCAATAAGACCGTATAACGGTGAAACAATAGTTTTGTGCAGTGACGGTCTGACGAATTTCGTTGAAGATGAAGAAATTTTATGTTATATCAAAAATTCAGATGATTTACAGAAAAGCGCGTTAAAGCTTACAGAGCTTGCGAATGAACGCGGAGGTTCGGATAATATAACGATTGTAGCTTTTGGAAAGGGAGATAATGGTAATGAATCGTGATAATTTAGTCGGAATGACACTTGGTAACAGATATGATATATTGGAAAAAATCGGAACTGGAGGTATGGCGACTGTTTATAAGGCAAAGGATACGCTTTTAAACCGTTATGTGGCTATAAAGCTGCTTCGTGATTCTCTTGAAGATGATAAGGATGTTATATCAAATTTTATCAAGGAGGCGCAGTCCTCCGCAAGTCTGGTGCATAATAATATAGTCTCGGTATATGATGTGGGAGAAGAAAATGACCTGAATTATATGGTTATGGAATATGTTGATGGTATCACGCTTAAGGAATACATAAAGAGTAAAGGCGCGCTGCCGTGGCAGGAAGCGTGTGATTTTGCTATTCAGATAGGTCAGGGAATAAGCGAAGCGCACTCGATAAACATTATTCATAGGGATATAAAACCGCAAAATATACTTATGACAAAAGATAAAACGCTTAAAGTGACAGATTTTGGTATTGCCAGAGCAGTGGCGGGCGAAACGACTGTTGTGGGAGGAAATGCGTTGGGCAGCGTTCACTATATTTCGCCGGAACAGGCGCGCGGCGGTTTTACAGACGCGAGAAGCGATCTTTATTCTTTGGGTATTGTTCTTTATGAAATGCTTACGGGAAAGGTGCCGTTTGACGGGGACACAGCAGTCAGCGTTGCACTTATGCACCTTGAAAAAGAGCCTGTAAATGTAAAGTGTGTAAATCTTGATATTCCGACGGATTTGGCGTATGTGACTATGAAAGCTATATCAAAGGAGCAAAGGGCAAGATATCAGAGTGTGGGTGAATTCGTTGAGGATCTTCACGCAGTCTTAGCAGATGAACCGCTGCCGAGCAGAGAGGAAATGTATAAAAAATCCATTCAGGAAAAAGAAGCGGAAGAGGTAAATAATGATGAACCTGAATTTGAGGATGATTTTGAGGTTTTCACAGAAGAAGAAATAATTGATGACGAGGAAATGGAACCCCGAGGCCGGACAAAGCGTAAGACAGAAGTAAAGAAAAAATCTAAAAAGCAGAAAAAAGAGGATAGAATTGCGGCAGTACTCGCGGTATCAACGGTTGTAGTTATATTGCTGATTGCAGCGGGAGTGTATTTTTTCCTGAATATGAGCAAAGAAGCGGTTGTGCCTGATTTTACGAATATGACTATAGAGGAAGCTACGGCTGAGGCGCAGAAAGTGGGTTTAAAAATCGCTGATGAGATTGAATATTCACTGTCGGATACTGTGGAGGAAAATAAAGTAATTTCTCAGGATCCCGAAGCTAAAAAGGTTATAAAAAAGAACAGTGATATAAGGCTTATTGTTTCAATAGGCTCATCGGGAGGAGATATAGCCGCTCCTAATGTGGTAAATAAGTTGTTTGACGAGGCTGTGGCTGAAATTATAAATGCGGGACTAAATTATACGGTAAAGGAAGAAGTTTCACAGGATGTTCCTTCGGGATATATAATACGTCAGACGCCGCTTGCCGGTACAATGCTTAATAAAGATGATATAATAAATCTGCATGTGAGCAAAGGAAATGATCAGACGAATGTTCAGGCAACGCCGCAGGGAGAAAGAGTATCAGTGCCGAGTATTATAGGCTTGGGTCGTGATCAGGCGGAGGCAACGCTGAGAGCAAACGGACTTAGTCTGGGAAGCGTGTCGAGAAGCGCGTCATCTTCTCCTGAGGGGACTGTTATTTCACAAAGCCCGGAACTTGGGAAAACTGCTATTAAGGGTTCGTTTGTAAGTGTTGTTCTTTCACGAGGGCCTGAAGCTTCAGCACCTGAAACTCAAACCCCTCCTGTCGAAAATAATGAGACGGAAAATAATAACGGAGCCGGCAATAATAACAGTAACGGTAATGGCGGCGCTAATAATAATAATAACAATAATAATAACAATAA
>CAJTPP010000012.1:4602-15877 GCA_910578235.1 uncultured Clostridia bacterium
CTTCGGGAGGCGGAACATCGTCAGAGGAGAATGGTACATCCGGAACCGCTTCCGCAAGAACATTTACGGTAAAAATACCTGAAACGGCAAATGATACTGTTGATGTGGAGATTATTGTAAACGGAAGAACAATACACAGCGCTACTCATTCAAAGGAAGAAGGCTCGGTATCTGTACAGATCATGCCAACAGGATCGGATACTACCGCTTCTGTGCAGGCGTATATTGATGGAAGCAAGGTAAGCGACAGAACAATTAATTTTAATTAGGGACTTGCGGTATTACCCGCTTTAGCGGGTAATACCAAGTATATAGATAGTGTATGAATGGAATTATAGTTAAAGGCATAGGAGGCTTTTACTATGTAAAAGCTTCGGGCAAAATATATGAGTGCAAGGCGAGAGGTATATTAAGAAAGCAAAGAATTACTCCTATGATAGGCGATAAGGTTAAAATTGAGCTTTGCGGTGAGAAAGGCAGCATTACGGAAATTTTGCCGAGAAGCTCTTTTCTTGTGAGACCGCCGGTGGCCAACGTAGATACAATGATGCTTGTAATAGCCGCGGCTTCTCCCGCGCCTAATTTGCTTCTGATAGATAAGATGCTGGTTAATGCAGAGATAAATAATATTAAGCCTGTAATATGTATAAACAAGACGGATATCGCGTCAAGCGGTGATATTGTTAATATATATTCTGCGGCGGGGTATTCTGTTCTGACTGTAAGCGCGGAAAAACGTGAGGGGATTGACTCGCTTTATCAATATATTATAGATAAGACAACCGCGTTCGCCGGACTGTCGGGTGTGGGTAAATCAAGTATACTCAGCATAATTATGGATAATACTCTTGAAACCGGAAGTGTCTCGGAGAAAATTCAGCGGGGCAGACACACGACAAGACATGTTGAATTGTTTGAATTGCCTGAAGGCGGATTTGTCCTTGACACACCGGGATTTAGCTCTCTTGAAGTCGAGGGTATAAAGGCTGGGGATTTACAGCTATATTTCCCTGAAATGTCAGATTGCGCTGACGAATGCCGTTTCAGAGGGTGCTCGCATGTAAATGAGCCTGACTGCGCGGTAAAAGAAAAACTTAGAGAGGGAAAAATGGCACCAAGCCGTTATGACAGCTATATACAGCTTTATAATCAATTAAAATCAGTAAAGGAATGGGAAAACAAATGATACTTTCACCGTCTATATTAGCGGCAGATTTCGGCATACTTGCCGAGCAGATAAAAAGAGCGGAGACAGCCGGAGCGAAATGGCTTCATATTGATGTTATGGACGGACATTTCGTGCCCAATATCTCATTTGCTATGCCTGTTATAGCTTCCATACGTAAATATACGGATATGTTTTTTGATGTGCATTTGATGATTACAGAGCCTGAAAGATATATACGTGAATTCATAAAAGCCGGCGCGGACGGAATAACATTTCATATAGAAGCTACAAAGAAGCCGCTTGAATGTATTGAGCTTATAAAAAAAGAGGGGAAAAGCGCGGGAATATCAGTAAAACCAGGTACAGCTGTTGAAACAATAGAGAAATATCTGGATAAGGTTGATATGGCGCTTGTGATGTCTGTAGAACCGGGATACGGTGGACAGAAATACATAGAAAGCGTTAACTCAAAAATAAGGTACATACGTGAAAAAATGGGCGCAGACTTTAATATTGAGGTTGACGGCGGTATTGACAATAAGACGATTGATATGGCAATGGATGCGGGAGCGAATGTTATTGTCGCGGGTACGGCTGTGTTTAATGACGATATAGAAGGCTCGGTGAAGGAATTGTTGAGATGATGAGAGCTGTAATAATAGGCAACGGCGATATAAATAATTATGAATATATTAAAAGCAAGCTGAGGACAGATGATTTTATTATCTGCGCTGACGGCGGATATAATCATGCGGTGAAAATGAATGTAATACCGGACGTGCTGCTCGGTGATTTTGACAGCGCGGAGGACTTTGAGAAAATAGAGGACAGGATTGAATACCCTGTCCGTAAAGACTATACGGACGGTGAGATAGCTGTAGAATATGCCGTTGAGCATGGTTATGATAATATTCTTATGCTTGGCATGACAGGCAATAGATTTGATCATACTCTTACTGACGCGTTATTGCTCACAAAGTGCAGAAACGGTGTTTTGATAGACGATAACAATGAAATATATCTTTTGCGAGACTCTATTGAAATATCGGGAAGAAAGGGGCAAACGCTGTCTATTATTCCGATAAACGGGAATGTGTCAGGGATTTACACAAACGGTCTGGAGTATCCGCTCCGCAATGAAACTTTGTATTTCGGCGCGGGCAGGGGTGTGAGCAACGTAATGACAGATGACATGTGTAGTATAGTAATAAAAAGCGGACAAGCGCTGGTTGTAAAGGTGGAACAGGTATGACAGATAATATAATATATCTTGATAATGCCGCAACAACAGCGCCGTCTCAGGCGGCGGTGAGGGCAATGGTAAAGGCGGCGAAGTGCTTCGGAAATCCGTCTTCGCTGCACGGACTCGGACTTGAAGCTGAAAAACTTATTCTTGCCGCAACTGAAACTATTTCGGATATGCTTGGAGTGAACAGTAAGAATATATTGTTTACATCAGGCGGCACGGAAGCGAATAATACAGCTATATTCGGCGCGGCAGAGGCGAGAAGAAAGCTGGGAACAAAGCTGATAACAAGCAGCATAGAGCATCCGTCGGTGCTTGAAGCGTTTCGAAGACTTGAAAGGCTTGGATTTGACGTTGAGTATATAGGCGCGGATAAGGACGGCACGGTTGATGTTGACGCGCTTGAACAGGCGGCGGACGATAATACTGTTCTTGTCAGCGTAATGCATGTTAATAATGAAACGGGTGTTATACAGCCCATTGAGATTATAAGAGAAATTATAAATAAAAAATCGCCGAATGCACTTTTACATTCAGATTGCGTCCAGTCTTTTGGTAAAATGGAAGTAAAGCCCAAAAAAATGGGCGCGGATATGATTACGGTAAGCAGTCATAAAATTCATGGCTATAAGGGTACGGGCGCTTTATATGTGTCTGATATGCGTATGATAAGGCCGGTTATTTTTGGCGGTGAACAGCAGGGCAAAATGCGTCCGGGAACGGAAAATGTGGGAGGCATTCTTGCATTCGGCGCGGCGGCGAAAGAATGCAATGTGGATAATGAATATCTTATACGCCTTCGACAGGGAATGATAAAAGAGCTTTCGCGTATACCTGATATTAAGATAAACGGCTGTGAAGATCATAATTCCGGCAGTATACTAAATGTTTCATTTGTTGGAATAAAGGCGGAAATATTGCTTCACGCGCTTGAAGCAAAAAAGGTATATGTATCGACAGGCTCCGCATGTTCAAGTCACAAACCTCAGCCAAGTCATGTGCTCGGCGCAATGGGACTCAGTAAAAAGGAGATAGACGGGGCGATACGTATCAGCTTTGATACAGCCACAACCGCTTATGATATTACGGCGGCAGCGGATATTATTGAGAAAGAAGTTGCCGCTATAAGGAGATATATGTAAATGAAAGAAATAATTCTGGCCAAATACGGAGAAATTATATTAAAGGGCGGAAACCGTCCGAGATTTGAGAGCATACTTATAAATAATATCAGAAATTCGCTGAAAAATGTTGCTCAGACAAAAGTAAGGCTGGCTCAGGCGACTGTGTATGTAGAAGTGGCTGATGACGATAAGATGGATATTGTTATGGAGCGTCTTTCAAAGGTGTTTGGAATTGTAACGATTACGCGCGCGGCTGTGTGTGATAAGAATATTGAGGATATAAAAGCCAAGGCAAGAGAATATCTGAGAAAGGATTTTAAAGATGGAACGCGTTTTAAGGTGGAAGCTAAGCGTTCTGACAAGCAGTTCCCTTTTAATTCACCGCAGATATGTATGGAAGTTGGCGGTTATCTTGACGATGAATTTCCTGAAATAATTGTTGACGTGCATAATCCCGATGTTACTGTCCGGGTAGAGGTAAGAGATTTTGACGCGTATGTGTATGCTGATGAGAACAAGATACAGGGACAGGGAGGTATGCCCATAGGAACAGGCTCAAAGGCGACATTGCTGCTTTCTGGAGGTATAGACAGTCCTGTGGCGGGACATATGATTTCAAAACGCGGCGTGGAAATTGACGCTGTAAACTTTTTCTCTTTCCCTTATACAAGCGAGAGAGCGAAAGAAAAGGTTATTGAGCTTGCAAGTATATTGGCGCGGTATACCTCAAAGATAAATTTGTATATAGTACCGTTTACGGAGATACAGCTGCAAATACGTGATAAATGTCCCGAGGAGCATCTTACACTTGTTATGCGAAAGTTTATGATGCGTATAGCGGAAAGAATAGCGAAATCACATAAATCGCGCGCGCTTATAACCGGCGAGAGCGTGGGGCAAGTCGCGAGTCAGACACTTGCAGCTCTGGACGTGACGAATTCGGCGGTTGATATGCCGATACTGCAGCCGCTTATAGGTATGGATAAGCAGGAAATAATAGATCGCTCGTGTGAGATAGGAACATATGACACGTCTATTCTGCCGTATGAGGACTGCTGTACCGTATTTACTCCGAGACACCCGACAACTAATCCAAAACGTGAGAATATAATTAAATCTGAAAACAGGCTGGAAGTCGAAAAGCTTATCGAGGAAGCGCTTGCGGGTGTTGAGATGATAGAGGTATATCCGAAATAGGGAGAGTGTGTTATATGAAAGCTGAGATGAACGGACTTAACGAGGATATTGTAAAGCTTCTTATCCGGAAAAATATGACTGTCGCGGCGGCGGAAAGTTGCACCGGAGGATTATTGGCCGCGCTTTTGACAAATGTATCGGGAGCGTCGGATGTTATGAATGAAAGCATTGTAACTTATGCGAATGCGGCGAAAATAAAGTATCTGGGAGTAAATGAGGACACACTTTCCGAGTATGGCGCGGTAAGCGCTGAAACAGCTTTTGCAATGGCCCGGGGACTATATGACCGGACGGACGCAAATGTAACGGTTGGAATAACAGGTATAGCGGGACCGGGAGGCGGTACTGCCGAAAAGCCTGTAGGACTTGTGTATGCGGGTATATGTATAAACGGCAATACCGAGGTTTTACAAATGAACCACATTGGAAATAGGGAAGAAGTGCGGGAAAAGACATGTATAGAAGTATTAAAAAGTCTAAAGGAAAAACTTGCTGTCCTATAAAACGGACTTAACTTCGTTGCTAATAGAAAAAGACTTGCAAATGAAACGTATATGCTATATAATTATTTTATCAAAAATATACGGATAATAAAGGAGAAAAAATAATGGCAAAGACAGAGAAAGAAAAGCCGCAGGTAATAAAGATGACCGACAGCGAGGAAAAGAAAAAGGCTCTCAAATCGGTGTTTAATGTTATTGAAAAAGAGTACGGTACAGGCAGTATCATGAAGCTTGGCGATGTGAGTGTTTCAAATGTAGACTCTATTTCCACAGGCTCGCTGACGCTTGACATGGCTTTGGGTGTAGGCGGTTTGCCGAGGGGAAGAGTTATTGAGATATACGGCCCTGAGTCGTCTGGTAAAACGACTGTGGCTTTACATGTTGTAGCGGAAGCACAGAAGATGGGAGGAGAAGCCGCGTTTATTGACGCTGAACACGCTCTTGATCCTGTATACGCAAAAAAACTTGGTGTGGATATAGATAATCTTATTGTTGCGCAGCCTGATACAGGCGAGCAGGCGCTTGATATTGCTGAAGCGCTTGTAAGAAGCGGAGCGCTTGACGTAATTGTAATCGATTCGGTTGCGGCTCTTGTTCCTAAGGCTGAAATAGAGGGAGAAATGGGAGACGCGCATGTCGGATTGCTTGCAAGACTGATGTCTCAGGCTCTCAGAAAGCTTACCGCTATTATTTCACGCAGCGGCACTGTTGTGATTTTCATAAATCAGCTTCGTGAAAAAGTAGGCGTTATGTACGGCAATCCCGAGACAACGCCGGGCGGACGCGCACTGAAATTTTTCTCGTCTGTACGTCTTGACGTAAGACGTTCTGATGTTATAAAGAACGGTACGGAAATTGTCGGAAATAAGACAAAGGTAAAGGTAGTGAAGAACAAGGTGGCGCCGCCGTTTAAAACCGCGGAATTTGATATTCTTTACGGAGAGGGTATTTCCCGTGAGGGCAATATACTCGATTATGCGGTTGAAAACGACATTATAAAGAAATCAGGCGCATGGTTTAGTTATAACGGTGAAAAAATCGGTCAGGGACGCGATAATGTAAGAAAGTATATGGTTGAAAATAAAGAATTTACTGACGAAATCGACAGACAAGTGCGGGAACTGCTTTCCGGAGGGCAGACGGCGCAGGCGGAAAACGACAATGCGGAGCGGAAAGATGCGGATCAGACAGATGATAAATAATTTGAATGTATAATTTAACAAAAAAAACTTTGAAACTATCTGACTATAGGTTAATATTGACTAAAAATTGTTACAAAATAAAAAAAAATATTGACGCAGTGTGAATTTTTTAGTATTCTTATTATAATAAGTAAATTAAAAGAATGATTAAAGAGGTAATAAGAGACAGGGGGAACTGAACAAATGGTTTCAAGTGAAGTGACAGTACAAAATTCAGTTGGGTTACACGCAAGACCTGCAACGTTTTTTATTCAGAGAGCTAACGAGTTTAAGTCAAGCATCTGGGTTGAAAAAGATGAAAGACGTGTCAATGCAAAAAGTCTTTTGGGCGTGTTATCTTTAGGTATTGTTAAAGGCACGGTTATTTCTATTATTGCGGACGGCAGCGATCAGGAAGAAGCTGTCAAGACGTTGGTTGAGCTTATCAAATCCAACTTCACGGAATAATTTTGAATAATTTGTCTGATAAATAACTCTGCATTTATGTGTAGAGTTATTTTTGGTGTAAAGAATAAAGGAAGGAGGTGCTATATGTTTGATTTAGATGAGGAACTGAAAAATTTACCTGAGGAACCGGGCGTGTATATAATGCATAACAGTGAGGACGATATTATTTATGTCGGCAAAGCAAAAATTCTGAAAAACCGTGTGCGTCAGTATTTTCAGAAAAATTCAAATCATACGCCGAAGGTGCTTGCAATGGTATCGAATATAGCGTATTTTGAGTATATAGTTACCGATTCTGAGACAGAGGCGCTTGCTCTTGAGTGTAATCTCATAAAAAAACATCGTCCAAAGTATAACATACTTCTTAAAGACGATAAGCATTATCCGTATATAAAGGTGACAATAAATGAACCGTATCCTAAGCTCATGAAAGTCAGAAAACTGCAAAAGGACGGAGCTAAATATTATGGTCCGTATGTTTCGGGTATCACGTTAAAAAACACCTTGGAGCTTGTGCAGAAGCTTTTTAAACCGCCGCTGTGCCGCAGAAGATTTCCCGAAGATATACGAAAAGGGAGGCCGTGTCTTAATTACCACATAAATAACTGTTTTGCGCCGTGTACCGGAAAGATTGGTAAGGAGGAGTACAGGCAGGTATATTTTAATATCTGCCGTTTTCTTGACGGTAATCATAAGGCATTGGTAGCGGAACTTACTCAGCAAATGGAGGATGCGTCAGAGAATATGCTTTATGAAAAGGCGGCCGATTTGCGCGATAAAATCCGCGCGATTAAGGATATAGAAGAGCATCAGAAGATGATAAACACGGCAAAACAGGACAACAGAGATGTCATTGCTCTTGCCAGAGAGGAAAGTATTACTTTTTGCGAGGTGTTTTTCATACGAAACGGCAAGGTTATAGGACGTGAAAGCTATAAAATTGATAATACGCAGCATAGCAGCAACGAAGAGGTTATGACGGATTTTGTTAAGCAGTTTTATCAAAGCAGTGAGTATATACCGGAGGAAATACTTACGGAATATGAGATAGAGGATAACGATGCTATTACGGAATGGCTCCGCGGGATGAAAAAGAAAAAAGTTGTGATTTCAAATCCGAAACGGGGTGACAAGCTTCATATGGTAGAAATGGTGCGTAAAAATGCCGACATAGCGCTTGGAAACTATAAGATCAGGGTTATGAAGGAGAAGGAGAAAAATACGCTTCTTGACACTATGCAGGAGCTTCTGAGACTTGAACAGCGGCCTGCCCGTATAGAAGCGTACGACATATCCAATATTCAGGGAGCGGATAATGTGGGCGCTATGGTTGTGTTTGAAAACGGTAAGAGCGCGAAACGCAAGTATCGTCTGTTTAAGATTAAATCATTTGAAGGCGCGGATGACTACGCGTCTATGAAAGAGGTTATATACAGACGTTTCCGTCACGCGCTTGAAGAGGAAGAACAGATTCGTCAGGGTATGATTTTGCGAAAGGACGCAAAATTTCTCCCGCTTCCCGATCTTGTGCTGCTTGACGGAGGAACAGGGCATCTGAATACTGTTACGGAGCTTTTTGAAATGATGGAAACGGATATTCCGGTATTTGGTATGGTGAAAAATGACAAGCATAAAACACGCGGACTTGTCTCAAAAACGGGAGAAATAGAAATAAGTCCGACAAGTCCTGTTTTTAAGCTGATTACGCATATTCAGGACGAGGTGCATAACGCCGCAATATCGTATCACAGAAAGCTTCACGGCAGAATAGACTCCGAGCTTGATAAAATAGGCGGAATTGGAGAAAAAAGACGTAAAGCGCTATTGACTACTTTTAAAACAATTGATAAAATAAAAGAAGCGACAATTGACGAGCTGTTAATAGTAAAGGGAATGGACAGAAAATCAGCTCAGAGCGTTTATAATTATTTTCGGAGGGACAGCGATGTTTAAACTGAACAGGAAAAACGGTGTTTCATATTATACCGTAACATCTTTTGAAGAAACAGGACTTGTTAGGCATGGGTTTTCAACAAGATTGGGCGGTGTAAGCGAGGGATGCTATGCGGACATGAATTTTCGGTTTAACTGTGATGACCCGCGCGAAAATGTTCAGAAAAATTTTAAAATAATGGCTGATACTCTCGGTATGGATTATAGCAGAATGGTGTTGTCAAAACAGGTGCATGGGGACGTTATCCATACAGTCTCAGAAAAGGACTGCGGAAATGGTATTATTGACAAAAATAAATTTGACGGCGTTGACGCGCTGATAACCGATAAAAAGGGTATACCGATGGTAACGCTGTTCGCGGATTGCGTGCCGCTGTTTTTTCTGGATAAACGTCAGGGAGCGGCTGCTCTTGCTCATTCAGGGTGGAAAGGCACTGTCAGACGTATAGGACAGAAAACCGCTGAGAAAATGATCAAGGATTATGGAAGCAAGCCGGAAGATATTCTGGCGGCGATAGGGCCGTCTATTCAGGAGTGTCATTTTGAGGTGGGCGATGATGTTGCTGAAATATTTATACGGGAATTCGGATATGAAACTGCTGTCAGATATAATGAAAAATATCATGTGAATATGCAAAGGGCTATAAAAAAGCAGATTCTTGAAAGTGGAATTCCGTCAGAAAATATAGATGACTGCGAAATATGCACATACTGTAACAGTGATTTGCTGTTTTCGCACAGAAAAACAAACGGAAAAAGAGGAAACCTTGGAGCGTTTATGGAGTTAATATAGATTTGGAGATTGATTGATGAGCAGGGTAAAAAAATTTACAATACTGATAATAACAATATGTTTTGCCGCGTCACTGACAGGCTGTGACATGATAGACAGAATAAAAAAAAGAATTTCAGAGGATACAGAGCAAACAGAAACGGATAACAATGATGATACAAAGCCGGTATCAAACAGTATAAGCGTGGGAATTATGGATTTTGATACATTTAATCCGCTTATAACGGCTTCTCAGACGGTTAAGGAATGCGCGCAGTTTGTATATGAGCCGTTATTTGAGGTGGATGAAAAACTTATTCCTGTGCCTGTGCTGGCGGAAAGTTACACGGTTTCAGCGGACGGCAGAGTTATAGATATAACCTTGAAGAATAATGTGCAGTGGCATAACGGAGCGGCTTTTACCGCTACAGATGCGGCGTATACAATAAAGCAGGTTCGCTCGGGGATTACTCCGTATACGGATCTACTTGCCGATATGGCTGATTATAAAGCTACGGGAGATTACACTCTGCAGATTGCGCTGAAGTATGCGATCCCGAATTTTGTGTCGCTGCTTACATTTCCGATAGTACAGTATCAGACGGATATGCGTGTGAACGGAGCGTATATTCCTGTCGGAACAGGTCCTTTCAGATATGAAAAACAGCTTAGCTCGGGACGTGTATCATTTACAGCGTTTGAAAATTATCATAACGGCAGAGCGCAGATAGATAATTTGTATGTGTACACTGTACCGGATATAAAGAAGTACGAGTCAATGTTCGAGGCGAATGAAATTGATCTGATGACCGGTGAAACAGTGGATCTTTCAGAATATACACCCAGAGGAAGCGCAAGAAATAATGACTATCTGACTAATAAAATGACATTTGTCGGATATAATCTTCGTAAAAGTACGCTGTCGGGAAATGAGACTCGTAAAGGTCTCGCAGAGCTTATAGATAAGGATGATATTGTAAATTCTGTTATTTATTCGAGGGGCAGGGCTTCAGATATACCTATAAATCCGTCGTCAATTTATTATTATGATACAAACACGCGGTTTAAGGCGGATTATGATCTCGCCTCGTCATGTCTCGGCAATGACGGATGGGGACTTAACGGTGACGGCAGATATGAGCGCGCGGTTCATGGGACAAAGGAAATACTAAGCGTTGAAATTTTAACAAGCAGTGACAGCGAAGAAAAAGTCAGCATAGCTAACAGAATAGCGGCGGGATATAATGAGTTCGGTATACCCGCGGAGGTAAACGCTCTTCCATATGACAGCTATATGGAGAAAATCAATGCCGGAGATTACGATATAATGCTTGGAGAAATAGAAATAGGCGCAAATCTTGATTTGACGCCGCTTGTCACCTCGGCCGGGAATTATTTTGCATACCGTAATCCGAATGTTGATATGCTTATAGGTCAAATGGGTATGACAAACGACACAGAACAGCTTAATTCTCTGTTCAGGCAATATGGGGAAATTCTTATTGAGGATATGCCGTTTTCTGTGCTCTTTTTCAGAAAAGGCGATGTTTTGTCAGGGGCAAAGCTGAAAAGCGAATTGATACCGTCAATAAGCAGACCATTCCGTAATATTGAGAACTGGAGCGTGACGCAATGAAGGTTATAGTAATAGGCGCGGGAGCGT
>CAJTPP010000012.1:15913-19807 GCA_910578235.1 uncultured Clostridia bacterium
CCTGCCGCTGCAGCTGACAAAGTGATTTTGCTGGAAAAAAACAATATTATAGGCAAAAAGCTTCTTATAACGGGTAAAGGCAGGTGTAATATAACCAATTCTGCCGATACGGAGGATATGATATCTCAGTATCCGAGGAATGCAAAATTTTTATATTCCGCATTGTATACTTTTACAAATTATGATATAATACGGATTATAGAAGAAAATGGCGTCAGAACAAAGGTTGAACGCGGAGGAAGAGTGTTTCCGGTTTCGGATAAAGCGGGTGATGTTGTTACAGCGTTGAAAAAATATGCTTTGAAAAATAATGTTGAACTGAAAAACTGTACCGTAAAATCACTGATAATTAAGGATTGTAATGTGGTTGGAGTAAAGACTTCGGACGGTGATATATATGCTGAAAAGGTGATTGTATGTACAGGCGGTAAATCGTATCCGAAAACAGGCTCTACGGGTGACGGATACAAATTTGCAAAACAGGCGGGCCATACAATAATTGAGCCTAAGGCATCTCTTATCCCGGTTATTACTGAGGAAAAGTGGGTAAAGGAGTTAATGGGACTGTCTTTGAGGAATATAAGGATTACAGCCTTTAATAAGAATAATAAAAAGATGTATTCAGATTTTGGCGAGATGCTTTTTACGCATTTTGGAATATCAGGACCTGTGGTGCTATCTATGTCGGCGTATCTGAAAAATATAGGCAATGAGAAATATAGGATAGAAGTAGACCTTAAAAGCGGGCTTGACGAGGAACAGCTCGCGTCAAGAATAATGCGTGATTTTGAAAAATACAGTAGGAAGCATTTGATAAACAGCCTTGATGATTTGCTTCCTAAAGCGATGATACCTGTAATTGTCTCACTGTCTCAGATAGAACCGCACAAGACTGTTTGCGAGATTACGAGAGAGGAAAGAAACGAGTTGGTAAGAATTTTGAAACATTTTCCTCTCACCGCAGTGGGTGTCAGGCCTGTAGAGGAGGCAATTGTTACTTCAGGCGGAGTAAAGGTGAGTGAGATTAATCCGTCCACTATGGAATCAAAGCTTGTCAAGGGACTTTATTTTGCGGGAGAGGTTATTGATGTGGACGGTTATACAGGCGGATATAATTTACAGGCAGCATTTTCAACTGGCTATCTGGCCGGAATGAACGCGGCAATGGAGGTGTAGACAATGGAAGTTGGAAGCAGAGAGGTTTGTAAGGCGGCAATAGAGATTGCGCTTACGGATACCCGTGAAGATGAAAACAGATTAAAGGATAAACATTCTGAAAGAGGAATACGTTCTGTGGCTATTGATTTCGGAAGTGAATTTAACAGCGCCGTTCCTAAAATACTTGAAAGAGCTGTGGTGGCGGCGAAACGTGAAAATGTTATAAGCTCAACTCATGCCGAGGAGGGCGCGGTCGCAGGAGCGGCTCACGAGGCGTTGCAGCAGATTATTAACAAGTGTGTCGGACTTAATCTCGGAGGGAAAATAGGTATTGCGAGATATGGATCGCATATAAGCGTTAGTGTATTTTTCGCAATAGGCCTGCTTAATTTGAATGATATCGCTATAGGAATGGGACACAGAGCGGTATAATTATAAAAATAACAAAAGGAGAAATACAGATATGGCAGTACGTGCGATACGCGGCGCGACAACGGCGCGGGAAAACACAAGGGCAGCTATAATCGAAGCGACTAAAGAGCTGCTTGGCGAAATGAAAAAACAGAATAATTTACAGAATGCTGACGCGGTGTCGATAATATTTACGGTTACACCCGATTTGACAGCGGTGTTTCCGGCTGCGGCGGCAAGAGAAATGGGGCTTACATTTGTACCGTTGCTCGATATGGCGGCTCCGGCAATTGACGGAAGTTTGGAAAAATGTATACGGGCTATGGTACATATAAATACCGATAGAACGAAAGAGGAAATAAATCATGTTTATCTTCGGGGAGCAAAGGTGTTGAGGCCGGATTTGGTAAAACAAGAGGAATAAGTCTGAATAAATTTTCAAATATCACATATGTTTTGCGTCTTGAAGTATGAACATGCGTATTTACCGCATAAAGATATGATCTTTAGAAAGATTTTCAGACTTTGATTTTGTGAAAGGAGTTAACGGTTATGAAATATATTTCAGTTGCTATAGATGGTCCTGCCGGAGCGGGAAAAAGCTCAGTTTCAAAGACCGCGGCAAAGAGTCTGGGCTTTACGTATATTGATACGGGAGCGATGTACCGCGCCGCTGCTCTGTTTGCGATAGAAAACGGCATTAATATAAAAAATGACACTGACGCTCTTATAAATCGTTTGGATGAGATTAATATAACAATAAAATATACAGATGAGGGACAGCGAGTTTATCTTTCAGACAGAGATGTTTCCGAGCGTATACGCGGAGAGGATGTTTCGGTTGGCGCATCGGATGTGGCGGTAATACCTCAGGTGAGGGGAAAGCTTGTAGAGCTTCAGCGGAAGATGGCGAAAAGCGCGAATGTTATTATGGATGGGCGCGATATTTGCTCATACGTGCTTCCTGACGCTCAGGTCAAAATATTTCTTACAGCTTCCTTGCAGTCCAGGGCAATGAGACGGTATAAAGAGTTGTGCGAGAAAGGAATTGAATGTGATTTTGATAAGATAAAGGCCGACATGGAATATCGTGATAAAAATGACTCTCAGAGAACGGTCGCGCCGCTGAGAAAGGCTGACGACGCGGTGCTTATAGATACGACTGAGCTGGATTTTGAACAGTCGGTAGAGAAGATAAAGGAGCTTATACAAAATGTTTTATAATATAGCGATTGTTATAGTGCGTATTGCTGTGATGTTTGTGTTCAGGCTTAGATTTGTGGGGCGTGAAAATGTTCCGGCTCACGGAGGCGTTATAGTTGCGTTTAATCACAGGAGCAATTGGGATCCGATAATGGCGGGACTTAGCTGTAGGAGACAGCTTTGTTTTATGGCAAAGGAGGAGCTTTTTAAAAATCCTGTGTTCGGCGGATTAATCAAATCGCTCGGAGCTTTTCCTGTTAGCAGAGGGAAAAGCGATATCAGTTCTATAAAAGCCGCGCTTCGGATTTTATCCGATGGAAAGGCTATGCTTATGTTTCCTGAAGGACATCGCATAAAAAACAATAAAAAAGTAAAGGCTAAACCGGGAGTTGCCATGATTGCTCAAAGAGCGAGAGTTCCTGTTGTGCCGGTATGTATTTCAGGGGAGTATAAATGGATGCGTAAAATAACCGTTACATACGGAAAGCCCATGACATTTGAAGAATATTACGGAAAGAAATCTGATCAGGATCAAATTCAGCTTGCGGCGGACAAGGTGCTCGAAGAAATAAGAAAGCTGAACGAAACTCACGAGGAGGCTGTAAATGATTAGGGTGGCAAAAACAGCTGGCTTCTGTTATGGTGTAAAAAGAGCGGTCGACGGTGTTTATTCGGAAATCGAAAAAGGGAATAAAATTGCGACACTCGGGCCTCTTATTCATAACAGGCAGGTTATAGAGGATCTTGCGGAAAAAGGGGTGTACTCTTATGACCGTGCCGATGATATACCAATGGATTGCACGGTTGTGATACGCGCGCACGGAGTGGCAAAGAGCGTATATGATGAAATTGGAGACAGAAATTGTATTGATCTTACATGTCCTTTCGTTTCAAAGATACATAAAATTGTATCAGAACATTATAACAGCGGTCATAAAATTATTATTGTGGGAGACAAAAATCATCCTGAGGTTATCGGAATAAATGGCTGGTGTGAAGGAAACGGACTTGTGATAAATGATCTGAATTATGAATTGGATGCAAATTTGGCCGAAGAAACGATATGTATTGTAGCACAAACTACAATAAACAGAGAATTTTTTAGTCAAATCGTACAAAATA
>CAJTPP010000012.1:19837-32997 GCA_910578235.1 uncultured Clostridia bacterium
TGCAAAAGTACCCTTATATTTGATACAATATGTAATGCGACAAAGGATAGGCAAAAAGAGGCAGATGAACTTTCGGGAATTTCGGACATGATGATTGTAATAGGCGGAAGGGAAAGCTCAAATACAAGAAAGCTGTTTGATATATCGAAAAAAAACTGTCCGGTAACCTATCATATCGAAACTTTTGAGGATTTACCTCAAGAAAAAACATATAATAAAATAGGTATTACCGCGGGGGCGTCGACGCCCGGCAGTATTATCGAGGAGGTAGTAAAGGCTATGAGTGAAAATTTAAAAAATGAGGAGAGCTTTGCAGAGCTGTTTGAACAGTATGAGAGCAAAACTCTGAACAATGGGGACATTATTGACGGTAAGATTGTTGAGGTTCGTAACAACGAGGTCATTGTTGATTTAGGTGGCTTCAAGTATAACGGACAGTTAGCGGCCGACCAGTTGACTGATGACCCGTCACTTAAGCCGTCTGATGTTGTAAAAGAAGGCGATACAATCAAAGTTTACGTTGTCGGCGTAAACGACGGAGAGGGAAAAGTAGTTTTATCAAGAAAGAAATTGGTAGCTATGGAAAGCTGGAACAAAATCAAAGCGGCTTATGAAGAAGGAAAAATTCTGGAAGGAAAGATTATTAAGGCCGTTAAGGGTGGAGTGATTGCTCTCACAGAGGGGGCACAGGTATTTATTCCCGCTCGTCAGGCATCCGGCAGATTTGTACAAGACCTTCAGAGCCTTGTGGGAACAACTGTTAATTACAAGATTATCGAAATTGACGAGAGAAGAAGACGCGTCATAGGTTCGGTAAGAGTTATCATTGAGGCTGAAAGAAAAGAAAGAGAAGATAAGTTCTGGGCGGACGCTGAGGTTGGCAAAAAATATCAGGGAACAGTCAAGTCGTTAACTTCCTTCGGAGCATTTGTTGACATTGGCGGCGTGGACGGACTTGTTCATATAAGTGAGCTTTCATGGAATAAGATTAAGCATCCTTCCGAGGTTGTTAAGGAGGGTGATGTTCTTGATGTTTACATTAAGGATCTAAATGCGGAGACAAAGAAAATATCTCTTGGTTTTAAGAAGATTGAGGACAATCCGTGGACAATTGCGCAGTCAAAAATCAATCTTGGCGATACGGTTAAATGTAAGATAGTACGCATGATGCCGTTCGGTGCATTTGCGGAAATAATGCCTAATGTGGACGGACTTATTCACATTTCTCAGATTGCTGACAGAAGAATAGGCAAGCCGGAGGATGTGCTTACAATAGGTGAGGAAGTTGAAGCAAAAGTTACTGATCTTAACTGGGACGAGAAAAAGATTAGTCTTTCGATCCGTGCTCTTATTCCTGTACCTGAAAAGGAAGAGGCTGTTGAGGAACTTCCTGCTGAGCCTCAGAAGGCGGAAACGCTTGTATACTCAACTGATCCTGATGTTGAAGTAGAGGAAGAAATTGAAATAGAGCCAGCAGAGGAAATAGAAGAGCCGGCGGCAGAAGTTGAAGAAGCAATTGAAGTTGAGCCTGAAGAAGCAGCTGATGCTGAATAATTTTTAAAGCTAAAGGCAGGTAAACATCCTGCCTTTTTTGGTATGACTGAATTATAATTCTGTTTATGTGAAAAAGGGGTTGGAGATATGACATCGAAGCTTGAAAAATTTAAAAATGGCGTTAAAAGCAGAAAAGTTACGGTTATAGGCATAGGAATATCTAATATGCCGCTTATTAAGTATCTTGTTGAACTGGGAGCGGAGGTTACGGCCTGCGATAAACGTGATAGGGATGATCTTGGCGAGAATTATACCGAACTTGAAAAGCTGGGAGTAAAGTTCAGATTGGGTGAAGGGTATCTGAATAATTTATCGGGAGATATAATATTCAAAACCCCCGGAATGCGTTTTGACGTTCCTGAATTGATTGCGGCAAAGGAAAAAGGCAGTGTTGTGACGAGTGAGATGGAGGTGTTTTTTGACATCTGTCCGTCGCATATAATCGCTGTGACGGGCAGTGACGGTAAGACTACTACTACTACGCTTATTCATAAGATGATGACTCGTGCTGGTTATAAAACGTGGCTTGGCGGTAATATAGGCAATCCGTTGCTTACCGATGCGGAAAAAATGAAGGCTGATGACTGGGTAATTCTTGAATTGTCGTCTTTCCAGCTGCACACGATGCGTAAATCACCGGAAATTGCGGTGATAACAAATATAAGTCCAAATCATCTTGATATGCATAAGGATTATCAGGAGTATATTGACGCTAAAAAGAATATTATGCTTTATCAGAACATGGAAAATGTTCTTGTTGTAAACTTAGATAATGAAGTGACGGCTGAAATCGGAAAAGAAGCAAACGGAACAGTCAGATATTTTTCAAGACAAAAAACAGCAGACGTGCATCTTGATGGTGAGAATATAAAACGCGGCAGTGATATTGTGCTGAATATTCATGATATTAAAATCCCCGGCATGCATAATGTGGAAAATTATATGACGGCAATAGCGGTTGTAGAAGGCCTTGTTGACGATGCAGTGATAACTGATGTGGCAAAAAGCTTTGGCGGCGTTGAACACCGCATAGAGCTTGTCAGAATGGTGGACGGAGTGAGCTATTACAATAGTTCAATTGACTCAAGTCCCAATAGGACAATAAATACATTGCGAGTGTTTCCCGAAAAGGTTATTATGATCGGCGGAGGCAAGGATAAGGGAATACCTTATGATGAGATAGGACCGTCAATAGCGGAACATGTTAAGGTGCTTATCCTGATAGGTCCGACAGCGGATAAAATTCAAGACGCTCTTGACGCTGAAATAAAAAAGACCGGAAACGGAAAGGATATAGAGGTTATTCGCGTATCCTCATATGAGGATGCCGTAAACACGGCAAAAAGCAGGGCGGTTGAGGGTGATACTGTAATACTTACGCCCGCCAGCACAAGCTTTGATATGTTCAGAAATTTTGAGGAGCGCGGAAACTTATTTAAAAAACTGGTAAACGAGCTGAAATAGTATGAGAGAATTAATTAAAAAGTTAAGCGATATGCGAGGCATATCAGGTTTTGAATACAGGCTTACTGATAAAATATCTGGTATGCTTGGAAAATATTGTGACAGTGTCACAATGGATCCTTTGGGAAGTGTTATAGGCGTAAAAAAGTGCGGTGTGGAAAATGCGCCGCGTATAATGATTGAGGCGCATTGTGACGAAATTGGACTTATTGTCACCTCAGTTACAGACGAGGGATATCTGACTTTTGCCAATGTAGGCGGTGTGGATGAGAGAACGCTGCCGATGACAGAGGTTGTTGTACATGGAAAAAGGGATTTATGGGGTGTCATAGGCATAAAACCGTCCTATCTTCTGGAGGATGGAAAGACAGTTAAAATAAAGAATCTGGCTGTAGATACGGGACTTGACGGTGAAAAGCTCAGAGGACTTGTGAACATTGGCGACAGTATCACGATCGCTCAGTCTGTAGGAATACTGGGTAAAGATCAATTCAGCGGCAAATCGCTTGATGACAGAGCAAGTGTGGCCGCTGTAATAGAAGTAATGAAAAACATTGCGGATTGTGATTTGAAAGCCGATATATATGCGGTTGCGGCTGTGCAGGAGGAAGTGGGATGCCGCGGCGGCAAAACAGCGGCTTACGGTATAAATCCAGATATGGCGATTGCGATTGACGTTTGTCACGGTATTACGCCTGACAATAGTGACAATGCTTTTGAAGTTGGTACGGGAACAGTTATTTCAGTGGGACCTAATCTCCATCCAAAGCTTACGGACGCGCTTTTTGATATTGCTGAAAAGAAGAAAATCAAAGTGAGCACTGATGTTGACGGAGGAAATACAGGCACAGACGCATGGGAAATTCAAACGGCATATGATGGTATACCTACAGCGCTTTTGTCAATTCCTCTCAAATATATGCATACCTCGGTTGAGACAATCGCATTGGCGGATGTTAAGGCTACGGTAAATCTGCTGACGGAATTTATAAAGGAACAGAAAGGGGACTCGCAATGGCTGAATTTTTGAAAAGACTTTCTGAGGAATTTGGCGTAAGCGGTAATGAGACTGCTGTGCGTAATCTTATTTCGGAGCAGATAAATGGTCTTGCCGATGATATAACAATTGACTGTATGGGCAATCTAATCGCATTAAAAAAAGGAAAAAGCGGGGAAAAGAACATTGCGATAACAACTCATATGGATGAGCCGGGATTTATTGTAAGCGGAATTAACGATAAAGGGTATTTGCAGTTTAAAGCTGTGGGCACAATTGATCCTCGAAAGATTATTTCTAAAAAAGCAGTAATCGGCAAGAATAAAATCAAGGGTGTAATAGGAATGAAAGCTATTCATTTGCAGACAAAGAGTGAGAGGGAAAACACAGTTTCTGTTTCAAAGCTGTTTATCGATATAGGAGCAAAGGATAAAAGCGATGCTGAACAATATGCTAGGTTAGGTGATTATGTAACCTTTGACACGGATTTTACGGAGCTTGACGATAATATTAAGGGTAAAGCGATAGAAAGAAGCGGCGCGTGCGCCGCGGTTATAGACGCTATGAAGTTTGATTATCCGTTTGACACATATTTTTGCTTTTTAACTCAGCATGAAGTCGGTTCGAGAGGAGCAAAAATAATATCGCACAGATTAAATACTGACGCGGTGCTTACTGTTTCCGCAGTAGATACGGCAGATATGTTCGGATGCGAAAAAAATACCGGCGGAGCGATGTTGGGCGGAGGTGTCGTTGTCAGTTATGCGGACAAACTTGTTATAGCTGATAAGGAGCTTACGGACGCAATGGCGGAAGAAGCAAAAAGAAAGAATATACCGGTGCAGAAAAACGCGATCAAAGATTTTGCGGGAGACGGCGGAGCAATGCAGACCGGCGCGGATGGGACAATCTGTTTGAATATAGCAATTCCATGCAGATATTCGCATTCGCCTGTCTCAATTATGTCATTGAATGATATAAACAATACAACAGAGTACATTAAATTATATTTGAATAAAATCGGAGAATTGATATAATGGATACTTTAAAGTTACTAACAAAATTAACTCAGATTAACTGTGTTTCAGGTAATGAAAAAGAAATAAAAGAGTACATTAAGTCTGAAACGGAAAAATATTGCAGTGAAATATATACAGACGCTATGGGTAATCTTGTGGCGAGAAAACAGGGAGATGGCAAGAAAATTATGTTTGCTGCTCATATGGATGAAATTGGTATTATAGTCACGGATATTGATGATAAAGGATTTGTACTGTTTGCCGCGGTCGGAGGGCTGAATACTCGTAATCTTGTAAATCTTCGGGTTTGTTTTTCGAACGGTACTGAGGGTGTAATCGGCGCGCGTGAGGATGCGTTTAAGGACAAACCCGCGCTGTCAAAACTGTATATTGATATTGGAGCTGATAGCAGAGAAAGTGCTCTCGCTCTTGTTTCAATAGGCGATACAGCCACATTTAAGGGAGAATGTATACAGCGCGGAGATAAGGTTATTTCAAAAGCTCTTGATAACAGAGCAGGATGTGCTGTGCTTATAGAAGCGTTGAGCAGAATAGAGAAAAATGATAATGATCTTTATTTTGTATTTACCGTGCAGGAGGAAGTAGGACTGCGCGGAGCAAAGACAGCGGCGTTTGCGATTGAGCCGGATGTGGCGGTAGCTGTTGATGTGACTGACACGGGCGATACTCCCGACGCTCCCATAATGGCGGTTAAGATGGGAAAAGGAGCGGCGGTAAAGATTATGGATCGTTCTGTAATATGCGACGCGGAAGTAAGGACAAAAATGATAGAAACAGCGAGAAATCATAATATACCTTATCAGCTGGAAATAATGACTGACGGAGGGACTGACGCGGGTGCAATTCATCTGACAAGAGCAGGCGTTAAAACAGGCGGGATATCAGTTCCTACACGATATATTCATTCACCGTCGGAAATGGCGAGTATAAAAGATATTGAAAATTGTGTTGATCTGGTGTATAATTTAGCTGTAGCAGTTTGGTAACGGAGGTGTATATGTGTGGCAACATGGGGAGTGCATTTGCGGATAGCGACATTGTTTCTTGATAAAATAGATAAAAATCATCACAGAGAGTTTGTAATAGGGAGCGTGGCTCCTGACTGCGGATATGGGGAGAAGGACAGTTTCGGTGAATTTATACCGCCGCCTTCGGTGACACATTGGTCTCCGAGCGGTATGAAGAATGATTGCCGGTATAAGGATTTTTATAATAAGTATCTGATGGGAGAAAGAGATGATGATTACTGGTTTTATCTCGGATATTATGTGCATCTTCTGGCAGATATACTGTGGTCTGTGACAATGTATCAGCCCACGAGGGTGAAATATGCAAAGGAATATGAGAAAAACCCTGCATTTCTTAGAACTATCAAACATGACTGGAATGATATTGATGTGGAATATCATAATTCACTGAAATATACGCCCGCGCTTGATATTATCAAAAGCGCGGGAGAGGTGAAAGATTATTTGCCTTATTATGAGCGCGGACAGCTTACAGCTCAAATAAAGTTTATAGCGGATTATTATGAGAACAATAGAAACTGTAAGCGCCATGATTACATATATGCCTCGACAAATGATATCAGAAATTTTGTGCGCTGCGCGTATGAGCTTATAAATATGATTTTAACAAAAGAAGAGCTTATCTGAAAAATCAGATAAGCTCTTTTGCGTAATTTGGAATATTTTTTTTATCATTGAAGGCGGATATGGAATTTGTGTTATGCATAACAGGCTCGTCAGGATTGTTAATTTTTATACCACTGAGTACTCCGTTTTTGATTAATACTTGTGGTTCGTTATAGCCCGAGTTTGCTATTAAGGCTGATATAGGCATACCTATAGGAGTGTTATATACAGAAGGAACAAGTATGTCATCGCCTGATACAGTAACCAGTTTGTCTGTTATCGGCTGACCTGCGGTTAAAACATCGGAAAGCATACATAGTGTTTCGGAGGACAGAACGACCGCGTTGATATGGTCTGTGTTTTTTCCGGTGACAGTTTTTATAAGAATATCGCTTCTGCTTTGAGGATAACAGGCTTTGAGGCTTTGAAGAAAAATATTTTTATTATAGCGGAGATTATATTTAAAATCTGAGTAAATATTTGCGCAGCCCTGTTCAACCGCAATAAAGGCTTTGTTTGTTCCTAAAAGGCGGAGGACAATATTAAGAGCCTTTAGAATTTTTTCGGAATTTCCCAAAGCTGCCGTTTGATCGGCTGAGGAATACGGATCGCTGTCAAAGCAGCAAACTATAACGCAGTCTGGAACTTTTTGCGCCGACAGCAGTATGTGCAGCGGAGCGCCTGTTCGGGTGTCGCGTATGCCGCCCTCTCGTATCAGCCATAAAAGCTCACGGGTTGTGAGCGTGTCGGGAGGCGCAGTGTCAGCGGTTACAGGATTGTCATCAAGCATGTCGTTTTCTATGGTTATTATATTTTCGTGTATGGATGTAACTATGCCGGAAACGGAACTGAATACAGGCAGAGCCTCATAAATGTCAAGATCGGCAAGTTTTTGCCCTTTCATAATGTTGTCGCCAATATTAACGCATGGATTAAGTATGATATTTCTATCCTGAGCCATATTAAAAAAATGAACAGGAGAAGGCAAGGGCGTTTTAATTGTTATATTTTTTGAAAAACCGTTATGTTTTTTATATTTTTTTGCGCCCTTAAATGAAACAGCCATACAAAAATCTCCTTTTTTGATATTTATTATAATTTTACCACAATAAACAATAAAATGCAAATTAATAAAGATAATGCCGTAAAAGTATGTAAATCTATTGAAAAAAAGAAAAAAATGGTGTATAATTATAACTAATATACCAAAAGCGGCAGAGGTAAAGATTTATGAAGCATATTGCGATTATTCCCAATAACAGTAAAGATATCGGCTTGGCAAACACAAAGCGGCTTGTAGAATTTTTATGTAAAAAAACAAAGGATACCGGCGTCGTGTTGTATATGGAAAATTCATATGAGGTTATAGGTATGAATGTAAATTATGTGCCGTCCTCCGTGCTTTATGATAAAACGGATTATGCGGTTGTTCTCGGCGGCGACGGAACAATTTTGCAGCGCGCGGCGGAATGCGCAAAACGTCATATACCTATTCTCGGTATAAATCTCGGTAAAGTGGGATTTATGGCAGAAGTGGAAATTGATGATATGGAAAAGGCGCTTGACAAATTTCTTGCGGGAGATTTCAGAATTGAAAAGCGTATGATGATGAAAGCGCAGATAAAAAGAGACGGCGAGGTTCAGATAGCGTTTCACGCGCTTAATGATGTGGTAGTATCTAAATCTGTCGGTGAAAAGCTGATATGTATGGAGCTTTTGACAGACGGTGAGGAGGTAAACCGATACATTGCGGACGGACTGATAATAGCGACGCCGACAGGTTCTACGGGTTATTCAATTTCAGCGGGCGGTCCTGTTGTGGATCCGTGTATGCGTCTGTATGTCGCTACGCCTATATGCGCGCATATGCTTTCCGTAAGGAGCGCGGTGCTTTCCTCTGATAAACAGATTAATATAAGCTTGGATGGCGCGTATGGCGGCTCTGACGCGGTTGTGACGGCTGACGGAGATATTCAGGGCTACATAAAGGACACAGACGAGGTTATCATTACCGAATCGGAATATGATTTTGAGCTTGTCAGAATAGGCGGACAGTCATTTTATGACACGCTTATAAAGAAACTGTCATAGATACGGGAGGGTTTTTGTGTGAAGTACAGACGGCAGGGACAAATTCTGAAAATAATACAAGAGCAGAATATAAAAACTCATGAGCAGCTTATAGTCGAGCTTAATAAATGCGGATTTAAAGTTACTCAGGCTACAGTGTCCCGTGATATTAAGGAGCTTGGTCTTATAAAGATACCGTTTCCCGACGGGGGAAGCGTGTACGCGACGTCAAGCGATATTCCGGAGGAGCTTGACAGACGGATAAATATGATTACAGATACGGTGCGTAGTGTGGAATACGCAATGAACGATATTGTTATAAAGACATATCCTGGTATGGCTTCGGCAGTGGCGGCGTCTGTTGACGCTTCCATGCGCGGAGAGTTTGTCGGCTCAATCGCCGGAGATGATACCTTGCTTATAATAGCCGCAAATGAGGAAAAAGCGGCGGAAATAACCGAAAAACTCAGGAAACTTTTTCACTAAGGAGCAGAGAAAACATGCTTAACAGTCTTTCAATAAAAAATGTAGCGGTAATAGACAATCTGACAGTTGATTTTCACAATGGAGTAAGTGTTCTTACAGGTGAGACGGGAGCGGGAAAGTCCATTATTATAGATTCTATAAATATGATTCTCGGAGACAGAGCAAACAAGGAGCTTGTCAGATACGGTACAGACAAAGCCGTTGTGCAGGCAGTTTTTGATGTAACCAAACCTGTGTGCCGTTTGCTGGAGGAGAATGATATTGATACTGATGACGGACAGATTATTATAACAAGACAGGTCACATGTGAGGGGAAAAGCTCGGCAAGAATAAACGGAATGGCTGTCACGCTTAATATACTTCGTGAAATAGCTGACGAACTTATAAATATTCATGGACAGCATGATAATCAGGCATTGCTTACGCCGTCAAAGCATATAGCATTTCTGGACGCGTACGCGGGGGACGGGGAATATATTGCGGATTACAGAGAAATACTTAAAAGGAAACGTGAAATTGAAAAAAAGCTTGCGTCTCTGGAAATGGACGAACAAGAAAAAATGCAAAAGATTGATTTGCTTGAATATCAGGTGAATGAAATAAAGAAAGCGTCACTCGTAAAGGGAGAGGACGACGACTTAAAGGAGCAGCGGGAAATATATGCGAATGCCGAGCAGATAACAAATTCTGTAAATAAAGCATATCAAAATATTTACGGCGGTGACGATATACAGTCTGCGTATGATGGTATAAGTATCGCTGTGGACGCGCTGTCAGGGATAAGCGATCTAAATCCTCAGCTTAGATCAATGTATGATTCGCTGAGCGCGGTTATGTATTCTCTGGAGGATACCGCTCACGAGATAAAAGATTTTGGAGATACGGTTGAGTTTGATGAGCAGACATTAAACGATATTGAGGAACGTCTGGATATGATATCAAGACTTAAACGTAAATACGGAGGAAGTATTGAGTCAATTCTTGATTATCTTGCGAAATCGCAGCGGAAGCTTGACGATATAAGATTAAGCGATGAAAAAACAGAAGAATTACAGGCCGAATTGAAAGAAGTGACAGAGCTTCTGCGTAAGAAGGGCGATATATTATCAAAGCTGCGCAAAGAAAGCGCGTATACTCTTGAGAATGGAATTGAACAGGCGCTTCACGAGCTTAATATGGAGAAAGCCTCCTTTAGTGTGGAGATAGAAAATGACGGCAGCTTTTATGAGAACGGTATGGACAGGGTTGAATTTCTTATAAGCGCAAATCCGGGAGAACCGCTGAAACCTCTTGTTAAGATTGCGTCAGGAGGCGAGCTTTCAAGAGTGATGCTCGCGATAAAATCTATTCTTGCGAACTCGGATGCTGTCGACACGCTTATATTTGATGAAATTGATACAGGTGTTTCAGGCAGGGCGGCTATGAGTATAGCGAAAAAATTGTCCGCTATCGGCAGAAGCAAGCAGGTTATATGTATAACGCATTTGCCGCAGCTTACAGCGGCGGCGGATAATCATTATCTTATTCAAAAAGATACTGACGGCGAAATGGCGGCCACAACGCTGAAAGAGCTTGACGATGATGGCAGAGAGCTTGAGCTTGCGCGGATAATAGATGGCGGGGAAGTGACAGAGCTTGCCATGAAGCATGCGAAGGAAATGTTAAGTAATGCGCGTAATGAGAAATAGCGGACAGGAGATGACATGAATGGAATCAAAATCAATGAAGGAATCATATTCAGTGCTCGCGCAGCTTGTCCTGCCAATGCAGGCTAATCCCGCAGGTAATGTTCATGGTGGTGAAATTATGAAAATGATGGACAGCGCGGCCGGAGTGGCGTCACAAAAACACGCTCATGTGAATTGTGTGACGGCGAGGGTGGAGGAGCTTAATTTTAAGAGACCTGTTCATGTCGGAGAGCTTGTGACGTGTAAATCACAGGTGATTTATGCGGGACGCTCGTCTATGGAGGTTTTTGTGACAGTTGAGTCAGAGGACACACTTACAGGAAAAAAACAGATTGCGCTGACTGCCTTTTTCACAATGGTTGCGCTTGACAGGAACGGAAAACCGTCGAAGGTTCCGC
Source organism: uncultured Clostridia bacterium (assembly GCA_910578235.1). Lineage (GTDB taxonomy): Bacteria > Bacillota > Clostridia > UBA1381 > UBA1381 > Hominilimicola. Next base: position 31,169 of record CAJTPP010000012.1, read on the forward strand.
ATCTTATTTATGATAATACAAACGCGTATGAAACAAAGCTGTACAAGGAAGGCGAGAAACGTCATAAAATGCATAATAACAGAAAATAATAGTCTACGGTTTTCTTTGTATTTTTTTGTGTGTTATGTTAAAATAGTAATATATGCTGTAATAGCTCGGGCATTGCCCGTGAAAGGAGATCGTTATGGCGGAGAAAAAAGAGAATATTAAAACTCTTGCTCAGAATAAAAAGGCGAGGTATGAGTATTTTATAATTGAAACGCTTGAAGCGGGTATAGAGCTTGCGGGTACGGAAGTGAAATCAGCGCGTCAGGGAAAGATTAATCTGACGGACGCTTACGCTTCTGTAAAGGACGGGGAAGTGTTCATAAAACAGATGAATATAAGCCCGTTCGAGCAGGGGAATATTTTTAACCGTGATCCTTTGCGTGAAAGACGTCTGCTTCTGCATAAAAAGGAAATTATGAAGCTGGTGGGACAGATGCAGCAGGACGGTTATGCGCTGATACCGCTTTCAGTGTATCTTAAAGGCTCATTAGTGAAGGTATCTCTTGCGGTTGCTAAGGGTAAAAAGCTGTATGATAAGCGCGCTGATATTGCTAAAAAAGACGCGCGCCGAAATATAGAACGCACGTTGAAAAGCAGATATTAAATTAAAATTGATTAAAAGCGTCACCTGTTAGTGACGCTTTTTGCATGACTAATTTTCCGAAAGTTTATTTAAGTGTTCTTTTAAAACTAAATTGATATACTGGGACAGCGAACGGTCACAGTCTTCTGCCAGTTCTCTTGTTTTTTCGAGAATATCTCCATCTAATGTTATGCTTACGCTCTGTTTTAATGGTTTCAAATTAATCACCTCGTATAATATATTATACTATAAAATAAAATTTACTATTGAAAAATAGTGTTAAATAGTGTAAAATAGTGTATAAGACCATAAATGTTATATAAGGAGGTTTTATTATGGCAGAGTGTTGTCTGGATTGTATGAATAAGTATGTAGTACCGGAGAAGAGGCAGTTAACGCACAAAGATGTAGTTCTCAAGGAGAAGTTATGTGATTTCTGCGGTGAGATTAAGCCTTGTGTCATCACAGTAAAATTAAGGGCATACTATAGATGTTTCAAAGGGCGTGAATGGTATCAATTTTGGCGCAAATAAAAAACACGTCACTATTGTGACATGTTTTTATGGCGAATGCGTGTTTACAGCGGCCGGACATATTGAATTCTGACGGAGTATTTTTGAAATTTAAGGAGTCAAACTAAAATAAGTATTTTAGTTTGGTGTTTTGATACTTTGTTTTTGTATTGCTTTCAAGATCAGGTTCAATTAAATCCGATGTTTCCAAGTGTGAACAGTGTTCCGAATAAAACAGATCTATTGCTTTGTCGGTTTTTCTCGGGGCGTGGACTGGTTCTACAAAGAACTTATATCCGTTTGATATGTAGTTTTTCAATACTCTATATAATCTTTTTGATAACGGTGTCTCGTTAAAAATAAACATATCTTTTGAGTGGATTTGTGGAGCTTTTATGTTAAAATGATTGCTGTGATAAAATCCAAGGACAGGTTGTATATAAAGATTGCCGGGGGATGTTTATCAGCTTTTCCAGACAAGATACCTGATACTCAAAATCATTTTTTTCGTAAGATGTGTCAACTTGTAACGAGGAAAAGCCTTCCTCATAAAAACCCTTTATGGATATCAATAAATCAACTCGTATATTATTTAACTGATTTAGTTTTTCTATTTCTGATATATTGATTTTGCCATTACCAATTGTAATACCATTGGTGAACAGTTTAATTTTAAATCTTTTTTT
>CAJTPP010000012.1:33013-51925 GCA_910578235.1 uncultured Clostridia bacterium
AATCCAACTTTAAAGAAGAATTGCAGTATTCAAAATCTTCCGTGAATAAATTGTCAATTCTTTTTACAAATTCCAAAATGAATTGAAATCTATCAAAGCTTATGAGGGGTTCTCCTCCTATTATTTGCAGACTTTGTATTTTAAATGTTTCTGGCTTTTGGGGTTTTACTATATCATGGATGTATTTGTGATTAGCAGAGATACATGTAATAAAACTATTAAAAACATCATCTACGGAAAAAAATTCACTCACATCATTATTATTCGACCAGCATAGTTCGCATTGTAAATTACAGCGGTTAAAATCCAGTCTTAATTCTCTTGCGTTTCTAAATATTTTATTAAATCCAAACATGCACTTTCCCAATAAGGAACAATCCGACTTTTGCAAAATGAGGGGCATTGATTATAGCTGTTAGGAAATTTTATTTCTTGTTTCATGGTAATTCTCCTTGTTATTGTGATAACATAGTTTTATTTTTAAGACAAGCTATTGAGTTAAAGTAAAAATTTTCGCTTTAGGGGTTTGTTCAGAGATGATTTTGATGGAGCAAGTGTGAAACTGGCCGAACACAGAAAGTGTTCGACCAGTGATTGGATTGGTGGAGCTGAGGAGAATCGAACTCCTGTCCGAAAACAAGTCCACCCAAGCTTCTCCGAGTGCAGGTTATGATTAAAATTCCCTCAAATACTGCTTCATAACCAAAGCCATATTATTGGTAGTCCTTAATTCATGGAAAAGGTCAGGACTCCCTTAACTCACGTTCACCACTAAAATGATGCCTTGCTCTGCGCTGTGGTAATCGCAGAGGAGACAACGCCGCAATTAGGCAGCGTAAGCTAATTCTGTATCGTTAGCGTTTATATTTAAAGTTTGAGTCGATTTAAGTGGTACTCAACACTACTCGCTGCTCGGGATTCATCATCCCCGTCGAAGCCATTGCAGCCCCATATTGATATAAATAAGTATACCATAATTCTATTCAAAAATCAAATTATTTATACGTTAAAAATGTAAAGATTTTATGAACTTATATTTGTTTACTCTACTATTTTGCCCGTCATAATGCCGTTTTCTGCTTTTTCCAGCAGGACGTTTCTGAACTCATCATTTAAATTATCTTCTGACGGAGCGTGGACGGTGATATAATTGTCTGTTTTTCCCTCGTAAAGACCGTCCTTGGCAGGCTGTTCAAACAGTACGCGCATAGTTTTGCTGATAAAACGGTTTAAAAATTCATCGCGCGTACGTTGTGTTTCCGCAATTATTATTTTGCTTCGCCGCTCTTTTACAGACGGTGAAATCTGATCAGGACGTTTTGCGGCGGGAGTGCCTCTGCGCTGTGAATACTGGAATATGTGCGCGTCGGAAAATTGAATTTGGCGCGCAAAATTAACAGTGCTTTCAAATTCTTCGTCAGTCTCGCCGGGAAAGCCTACCATAATATCAGTGGTAATAGCAACATCATCAAAGGCGGCCCGTAATCCGTCCGCAATTGATTTAAACTGAGAAGTTGTGTATTTTCTGTTCATTCGCTTTAAAGTCTCATCACAGCCTGACTGTAAAGAGATATGGAAATGGTGACACAGTTTTTTTGAATGTTTAATATTATCTATAAACTGCTGATTAAGAGTCATAGGCTCAATTGATGACAGGCGTATACGCTCAACACCGTCGATAGCGTCCACATCCGTAATTAATTTTTCCAGCGATGAATTTTCAAGATCGGTTCCGTATGATGCAACATGTATACCCACCAGAATAATCTCCTTAAAGCCGTTTGCTGCAAGTATATGTATTTCGTCAAGAATATCCTGCATTTTACGGCTTCGTACTGGCCCACGGGCATAGGGAATAATACAATATGAACAGAATTGATTACAGCCTTCCTGTATTTTTATAAAAGCGCGTGTTCTGTTGGAATATTTTTTTATGTGAAGCTCTTCAAACTCGTGAGTTGTCATTATATCGGATACGTGATTTACATTTGAGTCTGCATCAAGGGCTTCAATCAGAGAAACAATATTTTTTCTGTTTTTTGTTCCTATAACAATGTTTACTCCGTCTATGGAAAGGACTTCATCAGGAGCAGTCTGAGCATAGCAGCCTGTTACAGCTATAATAGCGTTAGGATTGGATTTTTTTGCGCGGTGTATGATCTGACGCGATTTTCTGTCTCCCATATTGGTGACTGAACAGGTATTTATAACATATATATCGGCTTTGTCTGAAAAATCGGTTATTTCATAGCCTGCGTTTGCGAAAAGCTCTGACATAGCTTCGGTCTCGTATTGATTGACTTTGCAGCCAAGCGTATAGAATGCGGTTTTTTTCATAGTTCTGTCCTTTCGGTGTATCAGTTTAACTAAAATGCCAAAGTAATTGTTTGCGGCATTAGTATTATTATATAAAATTTTTAATAAAAACGCAATACCTATTGACTTTTTTAAGAAAAAGTTGTAGTATAGTAATTGTAAGAAAATACATATCAATAGGCTACACGCACGAATAAGGAGGAGTAAAATTATGAAAACATTTAATCTGTTGCTAAGTTCAATTAACGACGTAAAAGACTTCGTGAACATCGTAAGTAAGTATGATTTCGACGTGGATCTGACATCTGGTAGATATGTTGTTGATGCCAAGTCAATTATGGGTATCTTCAGTTTGGATTTGTCTAAGCCTATTAAGGTTGAAGTACATTCTGATGATTGCGAAAAGTTCATGGCAGAGCTTGATAAGTTCATTATTAAATAATTTAGTAAGATGTAAGGATACCTGAAGTATTTGCTTTGGGTATTTTTTTCATTAAAAAAGAGGTTACAGAACCTCTTTTTTATCAAAATCATTCGGTGTTTCTAATGTAATACTGCCGATTTTTGCTCCGCGCAGCTCGTCTAAAAGCATATTTGCGGCTCGTTCCATATCAATTTCACCGCCTGATATGACAAATCCCCGTTTCTTTCCGATTTGTTCAAGCACCTCATGTCCTTCAAGACATTCAATACTATCCAGTTTATATCGTGCACAAAGATCGTCCGGATAATTGTCTCTAAGGTATTCGCACAGGGAGTAGGCGAGAAGCTCCGTATTCATAATCTCATCACGTATAGCTCCGGTATAGGCAAGGCGCATTGCTACAGACTGATCCTCGAATTTTGGAGGAAGAATACCAGGCGTGTCGAGAAGCTCGGTATCGCCTTTGATTTTGAGCCATTGCTTACCGCGTGTGACACCGGGTTTATCACCGGTTTTAGTACTGGCTTTACCGATAAGACGGTTTATAAGGCTTGATTTGCCTACATTGGGTATACCAACCATCATTATTTTCAGTGTACGCTTACGGCCTTTTTCTTTTTCGCGGTCTATTTTATCCTGAATAAGCGCCCGAGCTTCATTAAGAACAGTATTAAGTCCCATGCCTGTGGCACAACTTATAGGAATAACTTTCAGATTTTGTTCCGCATACCAGTTTATCCATTGTTTTGTGCGGTTTTTATCAGCCAGATCAGCTTTGTTAAGAACAAGCAGACGGGGCTTGTTTTTTATAATATCATTAAAATTAGGGTTGCGTCCCGAGAAGGGAATACGGGCATCCAGTATTTCAACCACAACGTCGATTAATTTAAGATTTTCTTCTATGAGACGACGTGTTTTTGCCATGTGACCGGGATACCATTGTAAGTTCTGCATAATTACCTCACTGTTATTTTGTGGCGCCAATATCATTAAACGGCCATATTCTTATTTGTGATTTTCCGAGTATTGCTCCAAACGGTACCTGACCAAGCTCGGAAGAACGGCTATCCTTACTATGGTTTCTGTTATCACCCATAACAAAGACGCAGTCGTCATCAACTTTGACAGGGTATTCCACTGTGGGATCAATTGATGATGTGACGCCGGCTCGTCAAGAGGTGTGCCGTCAACATATACTTTGCCGTCCACAAGATCAACTGTCTGACCCGGCATCGCTATAATTCGTTTGACGTAATATTTCTTTTTTAAATTTGACGGCAGCTTGCTTTGAACAAGCGCTTTGTCAATAACTGAAAGCTCATCCTTGTCTTTAGACACTGCGAGCTTGTCATAAAATTCTTCGCGGTTTTTATATTCGCTGTCAAGGATGATAATATCTCCCTGAGCGGGTTTGTATCCAAGCTTTGTGACAATGAGTCTGTCGTTATTGACGAGAGTGGGGAACATGCTGGAACCGTCTACTCTGACAATATCAAACAAAAATCCCTTGATAAGCATAGCTATTATAATAGCAATTGCGAGAGTATACACCCATTCCCAAATTTCTTTTGCTATAGATTTTTTACCGGTTTCCTCTGTTTCGGCAGTTTCGTTGTTGTTCTCTTCAAATTCATTCATTTTTTAATCCTCCCCAATAATTTTGCTGTAATAATTATACAATATATATATTAAATAAACGTGAACAAAATATTAATTTTTTAAGATAAAAAAGGGACAATAACTGCCCCTTTTTATATTGTAAGGAAATTTAAATTCTTTCCTTAACCTTTGCCGCCTTACCGACTCTGTCACGCAGGTAATAAAGTCTGGCACGTCTGACTTTACCTTTTCTTGAAATTTCGATTTTTTCAATGTTAGGCGAGTTAACAGGCCATGTCTTTTCAACACCCACACCGTAAGAAATACGTCTTACTGTGAAAGTCTTAGCAATACCGCCGCCCTGAACCTTGATAATAGTACCCTCAAACATCTGAGTTCTTGTACGTGAACCCTCGACGATCTTCTGGTATACCTTTACGTTGTTGCCTACAACAAGCTCAGGAAGGTCTGTTCTGATTTGGTCTTTTGTCAAAGCGTTAATGATTTCCTGTGTATTCATCATTAAATCCTCCTTATAATCTGGGACATTCGTGCCGACCGAGGCAGAGGACTATCCGTAATAACTACAAAATTATACCACAGACAAGCTGTAAATGCAAGTATTTTTTTAAATAATTTTCAACATATTTCCGAATTTACAGCGTATCTATAATATAGCACAAATTAAAGGGGATAAAAGTATGCATTTCAAGACGATTGTAATAACAAAAAATAAACTTATAGCGGTATTTACGGGGATGGCTGTGATTACGGCGGGTATAATAACGTCAAGGTGTCTGCCAAAGGAAAGCATAAGCGTGTTTAAGACTGAAAATATGTATGAGGATATTTTATCGGAAAGTCTGCCTGACAGTGAGGAGAAAAGTTTTAGTGTTAAGGATATAATAGGGAAGATAGCTGAACTGGAGATATTGTCACCGGAAAAGATTATAGGCGGATATTCGGCTGTGTTCGGTGGGACAAGTACAGATACGGAAGCGGGTCAGGAACGGACGGAGGTTGAAACGGAGGATACAGGCGGCGAGCCTGAGGCCGTTATTCCTACAGAACCTCCTATGCCTGACAAAGCTCAAATTTGTTCCTCTGTGGGGTTGAAGCTGAATAATGCGACCAAATATGACGTTAATATAGACAGTATGTGCAGTGAGGATATGCCGTTTACTATCGAAAAGGATACGCCGCAGGTACTTGTGATGCATACGCACACGACAGAGTGCTATGACGGTGATCAGATGAACGGTGAAACAGAACGGACAACAGACGATAATTATAATGTAGTGGCTGTCGGCAATGTTATTTGTGATGTGCTTGAGGAAAACGGCATACAAACAATTCATGATACAACATATCATGATTATCCGTCATACCAGGGAGCGTATTCGAGAGCGCTTACTACGATAGAAAATCATTTAAAGGAAAATCCATCCATAAAAATTGTTCTTGATATTCATCGTGACGCGTTTATTTACGAGGACGGAAGTAAGCTGGCTGTAACATGCGAAGAAAATGGCATATCTACCGCTCAGGCGATGATTGTTGCAGGAACAGACAGTATGGGACTGTGGCATGATAATTGGCGCGGAAATCTTGTGTTTGCGTCAAAAATACAAAACGCGGCGGAAATAATGTATCCGGGACTTATGCGTCCGGTCAATTTGCGTACAGAACGTTTTAATGAGCATATGACGAGAGGAAGCCTTATTTTGGAAATCGGCAGTAACGGAAATACATTGGCGCAGGCCAAGGAGGGAGGGAAAAATGTGGCGAGAGCTATAGCGGCTGTACTTAATGAAAATTAGACATTGCATATACGGATAATTTGTGATACAATACATAATAGATAAATATGGATAAATCAGGAGAAGATATAATGCCAAACGAACGACAGGAAAAAATCAGAAATTTTTGTATAATAGCGCATATAGACCATGGGAAGTCTACTCTTGCAGACAGACTGCTGGAACTGACGGGCGAGGTGGAGAAGCGTGACATGGAAAACCAGCTTCTTGACAATATGGATCTTGAAAGAGAGAGAGGCATAACAATAAAAGCTCATGCTGTTACGCTAAAATATAAACGCGCTGACGGGGAGGTATACACGCTTAATCTTATTGATACTCCGGGACATGTGGATTTTAACTATGAGGTTTCACGCTCGCTTGCGGCCTGCGAGGGGGCAATTCTTATTGTGGATGCGTCGCAGGGAATAGAAGCGCAGACGCTTGCAAACACATATCTTGCTATTGATCATGACCTTGAGGTGGTGCCTGTTATAAATAAAATAGATTTACCGTCGGCGCAGCCTGACGTTGTGATACGTGAAATAGAGGATGTAATAGGAATACCGGCAGAGGAAGCGCCGCAGGTTTCAGCTAAAACAGGACTTAATGTAGAGGCGGTGCTGGAGGAAATTGTTAATATGATGCCGTGTCCCGACGGTGACGAAAATGCTCCTTTGCAGGCGTTAATATTCGATTCTTATTATGACAGCTATAAGGGAGTTATTGTATATGTAAGAATTAAAGAGGGACGCGTAAAGGTTGGGGACAGGATAAAAATGATGGCTACAGGCGCGCAGTTTGACGTGGTTGAGGTGGGAGTTATGCATCCTGCAGGACTTATCCCAACCAAGGAGCTTTGCGCGGGTGACGTTGGCTATATTGCGGCAAGTATAAAAAATATACAGGATACACGAGTGGGAGACACGGTTACAACAGTTAAAAATTCAGCCAAAGAGCCGCTTCCCGGATATAAGAAGGTTAATCCTATGGTATATTGCGGTATATATCCGGCTGACGGAGCGCAGTATGAGGATTTGAAGGACGCTCTTTCCAAGCTTCAGCTCAATGATGCCGCTCTTATGTTTGAGCCAGAAACATCAGTAGCGCTGGGGTTTGGGTTCCGATGCGGATTTCTGGGATTGCTTCATATGGAGATTATTCAGGAAAGACTTGAGAGAGAATATAATCTTGATCTTGTGACAACCGCGCCGAGCGTTATTTATAAGGTATATAAAACAAGCGGTGAGATGGTTTGGGTGGATAATCCGACTAATCTGCCGGATGGCTCGGAAATTGACTATATGGAAGAACCGATGGTTAAGGCGACTATAATGGTGCCAAAGGATTATGTCGGCAATGTTATGGAGCTGTGTCAGGAAAGACGCGGCATATACAAAGATATGACATATATGGATGAGACAAGAGCCGAGATTTTTTACGAGCTGCCGCTGAACGAGATTATATATGATTTCTTTGACGCGCTGAAATCAAGAACAAAGGGTTACGCGTCATTTGACTATGAGCTATGCGGCTATAACAGAAGCAGTCTTGTAAAGCTGGATATATTGCTTAACGGTGAGATGGTAGACGCGCTTTCGTTTATTGTTCATAAGGACAGCGCGTATTCACGCGGAAGAAAAATGGCAGAAAAGCTGAAAGAGGCAATTCCGCGTCAGTTGTTTGAGGTGCCTATTCAGGCGGCGATAGGCTCAAAAATAATAGCCCGTGAAACAGTGCGCGCAATGCGTAAGGACGTGCTTGCCAAATGTTATGGCGGTGATATTACCCGAAAGAAAAAATTGCTTGAAAAGCAGAAAGAGGGTAAAAAGCGTATGCGTCAGGTGGGCAGCGTGGAGGTGCCGCAGGAAGCGTTCATGTCTGTACTGAAACTGGATGATTGATATTGATGTATTGCAAAATAAAAATACTATCATTGGTATATATTAAAATTTTATGTGACATAGTTATATTAGAGTATAATTCAAAAATTTACAAGATTTTAACAAAAAATAGCTGTCGCTTTTGCGACAGCTATTTTACTATTTAATTAATTTTGTTCAGCTAATTTTACAAGATGAGCGTATTTTTCTTCCGCATTTTTCTTAGCTTTTGCAAACAGTTCTTTTGCTCTCTCAGGATTTGAACGTGCGAGTGAGTTATAACGAACCTCACCCATAATAAACTCTTCATAATCCATAGTAGGAGCTTTCGAGTCAAGCTGGAACGGATTTTTGCCGTCAAGAGCAAGTCTTGGGTCAAATCTGAACAGATGCCAGTAGCCTGCCTGTACAGCCTTCTTTTCCTCTGTCTGAGCAATGCTCATACCACCCTTGATACCATGGTTGATACATGGAGCGTATGCTATAATCAGTGACGGACCGTTGTAGCTTTCTGCTTCTATCATGGCCTTTAGCAGCTGATTTTGGTCAGCGCCCTGAGCAACCTGAGCAACATAAACATATCCGTAGCTCATAGCGATTGCGGCAAGATCTTTTTTCTTAACCTCTTTACCTGCGGCAGCAAACTGAGCGATCGCGCCTGTAGGTGTGGCTTTTGATGACTGGCCGCCGGTGTTTGAATATACCTCTGTATCAAATACAAGTATATTTACATCTTCGCCTGAAGCAAGAACATGATCAACACCGCCGAAGCCGATGTCGTATGCCCAGCCGTCACCGCCGAATATCCAGCAGGATTTCTTTGTAAGGTATTCTTTATCAGCAAGCACGTCCTTTGCTTCCTGTGAATTTATATTTGCTATTGCTTTCAGTAATTCCTCTGTCGCAACCTTGTTTGCGGCCGCGTCGTTCTTTGTTTCAATGAATTTATTGATTGCCGGCTTAGCGTAAGCGTTTTCTTCCGCAATCTTTTCAAGCTTGGCAATGTTGGCATTTCTCAGTGTGTCCTGAGCGATAAACATACCAAGTCCGTATTCGGCGTTGTCCTCAAACAGTGAGTTGGCCCATGCGGGACCATGACCGTCAGAATTGACAGTATACGGTGTTGACGGGGAAGAACCACCCCAGATTGATGAACAGCCTGTAGCATTCGCTATATACATTCTATCTCCGAACAGCTGTGTAACAAGCTTAGCGTATGGTGTTTCTCCACAGCCCGCGCAAGCGCCTGAGAATTCAAGATACGGCATTCTGAATTGACTGCCTTTAACCGTTGAAGCCTTGAATTTGTCAAGCACTTCCTGTTTCTCGGCAAGAGTTACAAGATAATCATATTTAGGCTGATCGTCAAGACGTTCTTCAAGAGGCATCATAACAAGAGCGGGATCTTTTTTGCCTGCGTTGTTGACGGGACATACATTGGCGCAGCTGCCGCAGCCTGTACAGTCAAGAACAGTGATAGCCATTGAGTAGTATAGTCCGTCAAGCTGCATAGTGTTTGCATATTTAATACCCTCAGGAGCATTGTCAAGCTCATCCTTTGTAAGAACAACAGGACGGATACAAGCATGGGGACACACATATGAACAGTTTCCGCACTGAATACATGTCTCGTTATTCCATACGGGAACATCTATAGCGATACCTCTTTTTTCAAAAGCTGATGAACCCAGAGGAACTTCGCCTGTCTGATAAGGCTCAAAAGTAGACACGGGAAGCTGCATGCCGCGGAATTGGTTGATAGGAACAAGCACGTTGTTTACATAATCTGTAAGTTTTCCGTCGCCATGGAATTTAACTGATAAATCCTCAGCTTCAGCGTTTTTCCAGTTTTCCGGAACCTCAATCTTTACAATCTGCTGAGCGCCTGCGTCAATCGCGTCATGGTTCATTTTAACTATAGCATCGCCCTTCTTTGAATACGAAGCTGTAGCGGCATCCTTCATATACTGTATAGCGTCTGCTTCAGGAAGGATTTTTGACAGCTTGAAGAAAGCCGACTGTAATACAGTGTTTATTCTGCTGCCAAGACCGATCTCTTTACCTATTTTCACGCCGTCAATTGTATAGAACTGAATATTGTTATCGGCAATATATTTCTTAACCTGTCCGGGAAGATGCTCATCAAGCTCTGCCGCATTCCATGAGCAGTTCAAAAGGAATACTCCGCCCGGCTTGATATCTGATACCATATCATACTGTCTGATATATGACGCCTTGTGGCAGGCAACAAAATCAGCCTTGTTGATAAGGTATGTAGACGTGATTTTTGGATTGCCGAAACGAAGATGTGAGCAGGTAAGACCGCCTGATTTCTTTGAGTCGTAGTCAAAATACGCCTGTACATTCATATCTGTGTGGTCGCCGATGATTTTTACCGAGTTTTTGTTGGCGCCTACAGTACCGTCCGCGCCAAGTCCCCAGAACTTACAGCTTGTAATACCTTCCGGAGTAGTGTCGGGGTTTTCGTCAATCGGAAGCGAGAGATTTGTAACATCGTCATTGATACCGATTGTAAATCTTTTTTTGTCTGCATTCTTGTATACAGCGATAATCTGCGCCGGAGTTGTATCCTTTGATCCAAGACCATAACGTCCGGAATAAACGGGGATATCGGCAAACTGTGTGTCACGGAGCGCGGCGACAACGTCAAGATAAAGAGGTTCGCCGATTGAACCCGGTTCTTTTGTTCTGTCAAGAACGCTGATTTTCTTAACTGTTGAAGGAATAGCTTCAGCCAGATGCTTAACACTGAACGGTCTGTAAAGTCTTACCTTTACAAGGCCAACCTTGCGTCCGTTTGCGTTTAGATAATCAACCGTTTCGGCAATTGTGTCACAAACGCTGCCCATAGCGATAATTATTTCTTCCGCGTCAGGTGCGCCGTAGTAGTTAAACAGCTTATAGTCAGAACCGATTTTTTCATTTACCTTGTCCATGTATGACTGAACAACGTCAGGAATAGCGTCATAAGCTTTGTTTGACGCTTCTCTGGATTGGAAGAATACATCAGGGTTTTGAGCTGTGCCTCTCTGAGCGGGATGCTCGGGATTGAGAGACTTGCGTCTGAAATCGTTAAGCGCGTTCCAGTCGAGCATATCAGATAGGTCAGCGTAATCCCAGCAGGCAACCTTCTGGTATTCGTGCGATGTTCTGAAGCCGTCAAAGAAATGAATAAACGGAATTTTACCCTTAATAGTAGAGAGATGCGCTACAGCACCTAAATCCATTGCTTCCTGCGGATTTGTCGAAGCGAGCATGGCAAAACCTGTCTGACGGCACGCCATAACGTCCTGATGATCGCCGAAAATTGACAGCGCGTGAGACGCAAGCGCTCTTGCGGACACATTGAACACGCATGGAAGCTGCTCGCCCGCAATCTTATACATATTCGGGATCATAAGCAAAAGTCCCTGTGAGGCCGTGTATGTGGTTGTGAGAGCTCCCGCTGTGAGAGATCCGTGCACGGTACCGGCAGCGCCGGCCTCGGACTGCATTTCTACAACCTTGACAGTGCGTCCGAAAATGTTTGTTTGTCCGGCAGCCGACCATTTGTCAGTCACTTCTGCCATTGTGGATGATGGTGTGATAGGATAGATAGCAGCGACATCCGTAAACGCGTATGAAGCGTAAGCGGCGGCGTTGTTACCGTCCATTGTTTTCATTTTTCTTGCCATCGGAAATATTCCTCCTCGTTTATTTTCTCTTTAAGAAGAATAAAATTCTTCTTAGTGTATTTTTGTACATAGATATATAATATCACTTTCTGTTGATAAAATCAAGGTATAAGATACAATATTTTCTAAAAGCCCAAAAGATTTTCTGTTAATTTATACAAAAACAGCCCGCGTATATAATAATCAGGGCTGCTTTGTTTAGCGTCAGATATGTTTTAATGCCGCTTTTTGTATAATTTCAAAATTCAGATCGCGTTCAAGTTCTTTGAATTTGTTGTACAGACGGCAGCATCGGTTTGATTTTGCGCTCAGAGCTTTTGAAGAAAGACTGCGGCCTCGTGCTATGCGGCGGTCTACAGTTTTGTCAAAACTTCTTTTGCATGCCTCAATATAAATTCCGAAAAGGAATAAATTAATTGATTTCATAAGTATTTTCATATTCTACCTCCAAAAATTAATAGTTATAGTATCTTCAAAAAAATTCTTGTTAGACATACAATATTTGTTTGTCTGAGCAGTAATTTCCGCTGCGTTATATATTTTCTGTAACATTGTTGTAACAAATAGATAATATGAATGTAATTGAAAAAACAGATGTTGGGTGTTATAATAGAAAATCGATAGACAACACCACAATATATAGTGGTAAATACAATTGGGGAGCATGATCTTAAAGAGGAGAAAATAAAATGAAAGTAATAAAAAAGGATAATACAAAGGAGCCGTTTAATGTCCAAAAGGTGGTTGTTGCCGTAAATAAATCGGCTTTTCGGGCTCTTGTAAAATTTACTGACGAGGAAATTGACTTTATTTGTAAATTTGTGGAGAAAGAAGCGGAAAAAATGGGCAAGGAGGAAATAGAAATTTCCGAAATGCACAATATTGTTGAGGGCGCTCTGGAAAGAATAAATCCGAAGGTTGCCAAAAGCTACCGTGATTACCGCAACTATAAACAGGATTTTGTTCAGATGCTAGATGAGGTTTATAAGAAAAGCCAGTCTATAATGTATATAGGAGATAAGGAAAATTCTAATACAGACAGCGCTCTTGTTTCCACAAAAAGAAGTCTTATATTTAATCAGCTCAATAAGGAATTATACAAAAAGTTTTTTCTTACGACAGAGGAGCTTCAGGCATGCCGTGACGGATATATTTATATTCACGATATGTCCGCGCGCCGCGATACTATGAATTGCTGTCTGTTTGATGTGGAGAGCGTGCTCAGGGGCGGATTTGAAATGGGAAATCTGTGGTATAACGAGCCGAAAACTCTTGACGTGGCGTTTGACGTTATAGGAGATCTAGTTCTTTCTGCCGCAAGCCAGCAGTACGGCGGCTTCACAGTACCGTCAGCTGATCTGATACTGGAGCCGTATGCGGAAAAGTCGTATAAGTTTTATATAGAAAAATATATAAAGCTTGGTCTTGACAGCGATAATGCTGAGGAGATTGCTGTTGCTGATATACAGCGTGATTTTGAACAGGGTTTTCAGGGCTGGGAATATAAGTTTAATTCTGTTTCTTCAAGCAGAGGAGATTATCCTTTTATAACGGTCACTGTGGGCACGGGAACCGGGCGTTTTGCAAAGATGGCGTCAATTACTATGCTTAATGTAAGAAAGAACGGTCAGGGAAAGAAAGGGCGAAAGAAGCCGGTGCTGTTTCCTAAAATAGTATTTTTATATGATGAAAATCTGCATGGGACAGGTAAGCCGCTTGAGGATGTGTTTGAAGCGGGAATAGAGTGCTCGTCAAAGACAATGTATCCTGACTGGCTCAGCCTTACGGGCGAGGGTTATGTTCCGTCTATGTACAAGCAATACGGAAAGATAATTTCGCCTATGGGATGCAGGGCGTTTTTGTCGCCGTGGTACGAAAAGGGCGGAATTAAGCCTGCTAATGATGATGACTCTCCGGTATTTGTGGGAAGATTTAATATAGGCGTTGTGTCGCTGCATCTGCCGATGATACTGGCTAAGGCACAACAGGAAAACAAAGATTTTTTTGAGCTTCTTGATTATTATCTTAATCTTATACGTCAGCTTCATATACGCACATATGATTATCTTGGAGAGATGCATGCCTCAACCAATCCTCTCGCGTACTGCGAGGGTGGATTTTACGGCGGACATCTCGGTATCCATGATAAAATAAAGCCGATATTAAAGACAGCTACCGCGTCATTCGGAATAACAGCGCTGAATGAGCTTCAGCAGCTTTATAATAAGCGTTCACTTGTTGAGGATGGTGAATTTGCGATTAAAACGCTTGAACATATAAATGACAGAGTCAATCAGTTTAAGGATGAGGACGGACGGTTATACGCTATATACGGAACTCCTGCTGAATCTTTATGCGGATTACAGGTAGAGCAGTTCAGGAAGAAGTATGGGGTTATAGAAAATGTGTCTGACAGGGAATATGTTTCAAATAGTTTTCATTGTCATGTTACAGAGGAAATAACGCCGATAGAGAAGCAAAATCTTGAAAAACGCTTCTGGGAGCTTTCAAACGGCGGTAAAATTCAGTATGTAAAATATCCTATAAGTTATAATACTGACGCTATAAGAACTCTTGTAAGACGCGCAATGGGTATGGGATTTTATGAGGGTGTTAACCTGTCCCTCGCATACTGTGATGACTGCGGACATGAGGAGCTTGATATGGATGTGTGTCCTAAATGCGGAAGTAAAAATTTGACGAAGATAGAACGAATGAACGGATATTTGTCATATTCACGCGTGAAGGGTGACACAAGACTAAACGGCGCTAAAATGGCTGAAATAAAAGAAAGGAAAAGTATGTAATGCGTTATCACAATATAACAAAAGATGATATGCTTAACGGTGACGGACTGCGTGTTGTTTTGTGGGTGGCAGGCTGTGAGCACCAATGTCAGAACTGTCAGAACCCTGTGACGTGGGATATCAACGGCGGACTGGAATTTGACCGTGAAGCAAAAGAAGAAATTTTTACGGAGCTTCGTAAGGATTACGTTTCAGGGATTACGTTGAGCGGCGGTGATCCGCTGCATACCATGAATCGTGATGCGATAGGAGAATTGATAGAGGAAATTACAAAGGAATTCCCGCAAAAAACAATATGGCTGTATAGCGGCTATGAGTGGCAGCATGTGCAGCATCTACCGTTTATTAAGCATGTTGATATTATGGTTGACGGACCATTTGTGGAAAATCTTAAAGATAACAGACTGCAATGGAGAGGAAGTTCAAATCAGAAGGTTATAGATGTTAAGAAAAGTCTGGAAATAGGAAAGATAGTGTTGGCTGTAAAATAAACATTCAGATTATTTTGGTTAATAAACAAGTTTGATAAATTTTTAAGTAAGTTTATGAGATATAGAGGAGATAAATATGCAAAGAGTAGCAAAATTTGAGAAAGTGAGCCGCGGACAGTTTTTAAAGGATTGGGAAGATACGTTTGGCAATACGGAAAATGCGGATGATATATATGAGGGTATAAAAATACCCGCAAGAGCGACAGCAGGTTCGGCTGGATATGATTTTTACACACCGATTGCGGTTGAAATAAAACCCGGCGAAAGCATGAAGATCCCGACAGGTATTCGCGTAAAAATAAATGATGGCTGGGTTTTAAAGTTGTATCCGAGAAGCGGTCTTGGTTTTAAGTTCAGATTACAGATGAATAATACAGTGGGAATTATTGATAGTGATTATTATAATAGTGATAATGAGGGACATATTTTCTGCAAGGTGATGAACGATACTAATGAGAATAAGACAGTATTTCTGGATAAAGGCGCGGGATTTTGTCAGGGGATTTTTGTTGAATACGGAATTACTTTTGATGATGACGCTACAGATGAGAGAAACGGCGGTTTTGGAAGTACAGGAAATTAAATCAATAAATGAGGGACACTAAAATTTAGTGTCCCTCTGATATTAAAAACAGGGCAGTATTCCGCCCTGTTTTTCTGTTTATTCATTTACAGGGATGGTGATTGTAACCTCTGTCCCCTTATGGAATTCGCTTGCGATTTTAATTTTGCCGTTAAAGCCCGATTCAAGCGCCTGTTTTGCTATCGCAAGTCCAAGTCCTGTGCCGCCGGTGTCTCGTGAACGAGCTTTATCCACGCGGTAAAAACGATCAAAAATATGCGGAAGTTTGTCCTTGGGAATACCGATACCGTTGTCAACAACTTTAATGCAGATATCTGTATAAACCCTGCTTGAATATACCTCAATAGATCCGCCTTCGCGCGTGTATTTAAGAGCATTGCTTATAATATTTATAATAACGCGTTCAAGACTGTCATGATCTCCCGCTATCATGGGAACATCATTGATAGGATGATAGGTAAGTGTCTGATTTTTCTTTTTTGCTGTAAGACTCATGCGGTCTACGATAGTTTCAAGCATTTTTCTTATATCAATAGGCTCGGGAGCTTTAATGTATGTTTGATTTTCATCAAGCTCCGAAAGTGTCAGCAAATCACTTATGATCCTTGCCATACGGTCTGATTCGGAGGCTATAACATCGAGAAAACGTACTTGTAATTCTCTGTCTACATCAGGCATATCGGCAAGTGTTTCCGAATAGGATTTGATTGTTGTAAGCGGAGTGCGAAGCTCATGTGACACATTGGCTACAAAATCACGGCGTGACTGCTCCAGTTTTTCCTGTTTTGTAACATCATGGATAATTACAATGATACCTCCCACCTTATTGTCTACTTTAAAAGTCGCAAAATTGAGGCGAAGGTACTGATTGGACAGTTTTATTTCGCGCTCGACACTGCCGTCAGGTTTCATATATAGCAGGTCGCCCAGGGTAATATTCGCGTTAATTTCTTTGAAAAAACGGTCAAATCTTATATCGTCAAGATACTGTCGGTTGAGAAGTCGTTTGGCCTCAGGGTTAAAGTGGAGAAGTTTTCCTTTCATGTCAAATGCGAGGATACCATCATTCATATTCTGTAAAATTGTCTCAACTTTAATTTTTTCGCCCATGGCTTGATCAGATGATTGTTTTCGTGTATGAGCAAGATATATAAGCGAATTTGTAAGATTGCCGATTTCATCTTTTGATTCGGATTTTTGCAGAGCGTTTATATCTCCGTCCGCCAGTTTTCTTGCCTGTACGGCAAGTTGCTGAATAGGCACTGTTATGAATTTTGATATAAGCAGTCCGGCAAGGGCTGCCGCAATCAGCGTCAGAGCCAGCGCTATCAGTAAAAGGTTAAGAATGCTTCGGGTGATAGAAAGCTGAACTGAACAGTTGTCATTCACATAGACTATATACCTGACGGTATCGCCGTTGATAAGAGGGAAAGCATAGTCCATGTATGTTTTTGTAATGCCTGTTTCACGGCTTTCGTTTCCTTCAAGAGCGTTTATGATGGTATTAGTCATATCAACTTTTGTTATACCGTTGGAGGATTTCAGTACTTCGCCTGTAGTACCGTCCATTATACAGTAAAAGCGGGATGCTGTTATGCCAAGCGTACCCGAGCTTGACGAGAGAATATCATTAATCATGTTTATATTATTAATGGATGTTTCTTCTATTACAATGGTGGTATTGTCCGGTGTGTCAAAAGGTACAGTGAGTTCATTTGCCGCGGCAAGCAGATCATTTTTTGTATTAACAGAAAATACTGTGTTTATACTGTCTGAAAAAGATCTGTGATAATAATTGGCAATACCGAAAATATTAAAAAATCCGAGAAGAATTTCTGCGATAATAATAAGAACGACAAATATAGTAGTTATTTTCCAGCGTATACTTTTAAACATATAAATATAAAAACCTTTCTTAAAATAATTTGTTTAATATCCAGAAACACCCAAAACAACAATGTTTCGGGTGCAGTAAAAACAATTTCAAATTATCTGTTAAAGTAATATCCGACGCCGCGCTTTGTTATAATGTATTTCGGCATGCTCGGATCATCCTCGATTTTTTCTCTCAGACGTCTTACAGTCACATCAACGGTGCGCACATCTCCATAGTACTCATACCCCCACACGTTTTCAAGCAGCTTTTCACGCGAGTAAATTTTGTCGGGCTGGGTTGCAAGGAATTTTAAAAGCTCAAACTCCCGCAAGGTAATATCTATAATTTTACCGTTTTTAGATACTTCGTAGCGTTCAACATTTATGGATAAATCGCCTGAAATAATAGTACTCTGATTTTCGGGAACAGCTTCCTGCACAACCTGAACACTGCTTCGTCTGATGTTTGCCTTTACTCTTGCGGCAAGCTCGCGCATGGAATATGGCTTTGTGATATAATCGTCAGCGCCAAGCTCAAGGCCGAGCACCTTATCAACCTCATCTTCGCGCGCGGTAAGCATAATAATAGGCACCTGTGAGCTTTCGCGTACTTTTTTACATACCTCCCAGCCGTCAAGCCCGGGAAGCATAACATCGAGAAGAATGAGATCGGGGTTTTCTGTCAGAGCCATTTCAAGACCTGTGATACCGTCAAGTGCGGAAATAGTCTGATACCCCTCCTTACTTAATGAAAAAGTAAGAATATCATTGATGTTCTGTTCGTCCTCAATAACAAGTATAGTTCGCTCCATTTGATCAATTCCTTTCAGCAAGTGTCAATTTAGTGACTGTAAATCAGTATAAAATTACATATTTTTCATCAATATTACATATATTTTATCAGAAAATTACACTAAGTTCAAGAGTATTTTGTAAAAAAGTCAGAAAAAAATTATAATTTTTTAATTTTTTTGAATATTTTGGCTATTGTATGGACAACCTTCCGAATTTGAGTTATAATAGTAAATATGGTATATTAAGACATAATATGTAAACGGAGGAGAAGCTGATGATGAAATACGCGGAAAAAACAGTGCTTATGGACAAGGCTACTGCCGTAAGAGCTGTAAGCAGAATGGCTTATGAAATTGTCGAGCGCAACAAGGGTACGGAAAATCTTGCTATTATAGGTATTCAGACAAAGGGAGCGATGCTTGCAAGGCTTCTTGCTATGCGTATCGGGGAAATCGAGGGGATGAATGTTGAGCGGGGAAGTCTTGATATTACATTTTACCGTGATGATCTTACAAGACTCAGTGAACATCCCATTGTAGCAGGAAGCGATATTGCGTTTCCCATTGAGGATAAAAAAATTATTCTTGTGGATGATGTTTTGTATTCTGGAAGAACAATAAGAGCCGCCATGGAGGAATTATTTGA
>CAJTPP010000012.1:51943-55910 GCA_910578235.1 uncultured Clostridia bacterium
CCGCTAAAATTGAGCTGGCAGTGCTTGTTGACAGAGGGGGCAGAGAACTTCCAATTCGTGCGGATTATGTGGGCAGAGAGGCGCCCGCATCGCATGATGAATACATAGATACTGTTATAAATGAAAACGGTATTGAGAAGGTCTCAATATGCGGTAAGGGGGTAAATAAATGAAGAAGGACTTGCTTGGTTTAAAAGAACTTGAGGCAAAGGATATTCAGAATATTCTTGATACGGCCGCGACGATGAAGCTGATCTTGAAGCAGCCCAGTAAGAAAACACCTCATCTGCAGGGAAAAACAGTTGTAAATCTGTTTTATGAAAACAGTACAAGAACGCGTCTGTCATTTGAACTTGCGGCAAAATATATGAGTGCTAACGCGGCGAATATTACGGCGAGCGGATCGTCTGTTCAGAAAGGCGAAACTTTGATTGACACAGCCAGAACTATTAACGCTATGGGCACGGATATTCTTGTGATGCGTCATAATATGAGCGGCGCTCCGCATCTCATAGCTCCGCTTGTGAGCGCGTCCGTTATAAACGCGGGTGACGGAATGGACGAGCATCCCACACAGGCCTTGCTTGATATGCTTACCATAACTGAAAAAAAAGGCGGAATAAAAGGACTTAAAATCGCAATAATCGGAGATATTAATCATAGCCGGGTTGTGCGAAGCAATATTTACGGGCTTACAAAACTCGGGGCGGAAGTTAGCGTCGGAGGGCCGGGAACGCTTATACCTCCCGGTATTGAAAGGCTTGGAGTGAAGGTGTTCAGAAGCGTGCAGGAGGCTATTGTTGACGCTGATGTTGTCATGGGACTTAGAATACAGCTTGAAAGACAGAAAAGCGGTTTGTTCCCGAGTCTGAGAGAGTATTACAGATTTTTCGGAGTTGACGAAAAGCGTCTGAAATTCGCAAAGCCGGATGCGCTTGTAATGCATCCGGGGCCTGTAAACAGGGGAGTAGAATTTTCTTCAGGCGTTATTGACGGGGAACAGAGCGTTATTGACGAGCAAGTGACAAACGGTGTCGCCGTAAGAATGGCGGTTATGTATATGCTGTCAAGAGGCGGTTTTGCCGAGTAAAGGGAGGAGACAAAATGAAAATATTAATCAAAGGCGGACGAGTGATTGATCCCGAAAATGATTTTGATAAGATTACGAATATTTTTATAGATAAGGGCGTTATATCTGAAATAGACGACGATATTGATCTCGATGGTATCGACATGGAGGTTATTGAGGCGGAAGGGAAGATTGTCGCCCCTGGTCTTGTTGATATGCACTGTCATCTGAGAGATCCCGGTCAGGAATATAAGGAGGATATAGAAACAGGAACGAGAAGCGCTGTAATGGGTGGAATAACCTCGGTCGCGTGTATGCCGAATACAAAACCTGTTATTGATAACGAGGCGGTTGTGACATATATTAAGGCTAAGGCGGAGAAAGTAGGATATGTGAATGTATATCCTATAGGCGCGATTTCAAAGGGGCTTGCGGGTAAGGAACTGGCTGAAATCGGCGAGTTGAAATTTGCCGGAGCCGTGGCGATTTCTGATGACGGACGTCCTGTAGTTTCTTCAGGACTTATGAGGCGCGCTATGGAGTATGCCGATATGTTTGACATGACGGTTATTTCTCATTGTGAGGATACTGCGCTTGCTGACGGCGGACATATGAATGAGGGCTTTATGTCAACATACCTTGGACTTCGGGGAATTACGAGAGCGTCCGAGGAGGTTATGGTATCAAGAGATATAATAATCGCGGAAGCTACCGGAACGGCGATACATATCGCCCATGTCAGTACGCGGGGATCAGTGGAGCTTGTGCGTCAGGCTAAAAAACGCGGGGTAAGAGTTACCTGCGAAACATGTCCTCATTATTTTACGCTTACTGAAAATGCGGTGCAAGGATTTAATACAAACGCGAAAATGAATCCGCCGCTGAGAACGGATGATGATGTGGAGGCTATAAAAGAAGGCTTGCGGGATGGAACAATTGACTGTATTGTTACAGATCATGCGCCTCATCATATTGACGAGAAAAACTGTGAGTTTGCGCTTGCTCTTAACGGTATTGTCGGCTTTGAAACTTCATTGGGACTTGGTATTGAATATCTTGTTAATCCGGGAATTTTGACAATTAATGAGCTTATAAGAAAAATGGCGGTAAATCCGTCAAGAATACTGGGTTTGAGCAAAGGTAATCTTAATGTTAACAGCGCCGCCGACATCATAATATTCGATCCTGACAAGGAGTGGACTGTTGATGTTTCTCAACTGTATTCAAAGAGTAAAAATTCACCGTATGACGGATATAAGCTTGCGGGAAAACCCGAATATGTAATAGTAAACGGCAGAATGGTAGTTAACCAGGGGGTTCTGCTGTAAAAGAGGAGGACGAAAAATGTCATTTGATTTGTTGGTAAAAAAAATAAAAGAAAAAGGAAACCCGTCTGTCGCGGGTCTTGATCCTAAAATAGAGTATGTTCCTGAGTATATAAGGAAAAAGGCGTATACTCAGTACGGGCAGAATTTAAAAGGCGCGTCAGAGGCAATATGGGAATTTAATAAAGGACTTATTGACGCTTTGTATGATGTTGTTCCGGCTGTAAAGCCACAGTCGGCCTTTTATGAGATGTATGGCTTGCACGGAGAGGAGATAATGCACAGAACTATTGAGTATGCTAAGGAAAAGGGACTGTATATTATTCTTGATGTGAAGCGGAATGACATAGGCTCGACAGCGGAAGCGTATTCAAAGGCATATCTTGGCAGGACAGAGGTAGATGGTGTCGAGTGTGACGCGTGCGGAGTTGACTGTGTGACAGTTAACCCATATCTTGGCACAGACGGTATTATGCCGTTTGTGAATGACTGTAAGAAGTATAACAAGGCTATTTTCTCTCTTGTTAAGACATCAAATCCGTCCTCGGGGGAATTGCAGGATTTAATATCGGATGATAAGCATATTTATGAAAAAGTCGCTGAATGTGTAAATAAATGGAATGAGGATACTGTCGGTGACAGCGGATACGGAGCAGTAGGCGCGGTTGTCGGAGCTACATATCCTGCACAGGCGGAGGTTTTACGAAAGCTTATGCCGAAGTCGTATTTTCTTGTGCCGGGCTACGGCGCGCAAGGCGGAGGTGCGCAGGGAGTGAAACCGTGCTTTAATGATGACGGCATGGGGGCCATAGTCAATTCTTCAAGAGGAATTATGTGCGCGTACAAACAGGGAGATTGGAAAGAAGAACAGTTTGCCGAAGCGGCGCGCGCCGAGGCGGTAAGAATGAGAGAGGACTTAATAAGCGTTATATAGGGAGAAATATATGAAAAAGACAGAAAACTGTAAATTAATCCGAAAAACAGAAATTGCTGACGGTATATTTGATTTTACCATAGAGAGCGACGATATGGCCCGTGACGCCGAGTGCGGACAGTTCCTTCATATAGACTGCGGGGAAGGCACGTTTTTGCGCCGCCCGATAAGTATCTGCGATGCGGGAAACGGAGAGGTGAGGTTTATTTTTGAAGTAAAAGGAACAGGAACAGCCTCTCTCGTAAAAAAAGAAATCGGCGATTATATTGATGTTATGGGGCCGCTCGGTCACGGTTTTGAAATAAAAGACAGCGTAAAAAATCCTGTAATAATAGGCGGGGGCATAGGAGTATTTCCGCTCTATAAACTCGCTAAAAATCTGAATAGTCCGAAAGTATTTTTGGGATTTAGAAATGAAAACAGAGTAGTTATGGAAAAGGAATTTGAGGCTGTTTCAGATATGGTTATTGTCGGTACAGATGACGGCAGTTATGGATACAACGGTTATATTGCTTCCGCAATGGAGCAGTATTTGTCAACGCATGAATGTGATATGATTTATTCCTGCGGACCAATGCCTATGCTGAAGGCTGTAAAAAAGATTGCTGAGGATAGAGATATAAAATGTCAGCTGTCTCT
>CAJTPP010000013.1:0-35532 GCA_910578235.1 uncultured Clostridia bacterium
CGATGTAGGTGAAAATATTCCCGCGCCGACTGAAACGGCTAAGCCGCAGGATGAAAAAACAAGAGTTATAGACTTTGATAACTACAGCTTAAGTCATAAACAGACGTGGGCTGGATTTAAAAACGACAGTCAGGATTATGCGGATAATATAAGCTCATTGATAACAGAAAATGGAAAAGACGGCAAAGGATTTCAGATTAATTATACGGCTGCAACGTATTACAGCGGCGAGATATTTACCGCTATTCCAACTAAGTGGGCTATAGACGAGCCGGCGAAATATCTGGAATTTGATGTGAACGGATGCGGCGTGCTTAATATTAATTTTGAAACAGGAGAGGTTATCAACGGTACACGTTATGGACAGCGGGTGAGTATTGATACAAATGGCGTATGGCAGAAAATAAGTCTTCCGATTTCAAAATTTGTGAATAAGAATACTAATGAAGCGATAGTATTGTCTGAGGTTACGGGTATGACATTTACGGCGGCTGAAAACGGAGGTCTTGACAACAACGCCGCATCAACGAAAGAAATGAGCGCCGAAGAGCTGAATACAAAAGCTAAGACAGGTGCGGTAGTTATAGATAATATTACGCTTGCGGAGAAAAGCTCTGTTACACAATTTAATGCTGATTTTGAAAGAAATGAAACAAGATTTGGAACAGCGATTAAATATAGCGGTCACAGCGCATCGGGATACAGTGATTTTGTAAAGGGAGACATTGTTCCAAATGAGGGTGCCGGAGAAACAACCGGATATAAGGTGGAGTATAGTTCGGCCTTTTACTATGCCGGAGAAGTTTTTCTGCCTGTTCCGGCAATATGGGAGAATAGCGCGTCTTCTGAATATTTGAATTTTGATTATAAAGGAAAAGGCAGTGTGAAGATAAGCTTTTCAACAGGCAATAAAAACGGTTTAAATCTCACAGACGGTACGCGCTATGGCAGAAGATTTGATCTTGATTCTCACGGAGAATGGGCAAAGATAAGTGTTCCAATAAGTGAGTTTGTGAATGATGAAACATCTGTAAATCTTAGCGATATAGGCGCTGTAACATTTCAGGCGGCAGAAACCGCCGGTATTGACAGCAGTTCTGAAAGCGCAAGTGATATGAGCGCTGAGGAACTGGAGATGTGCGCTAAAAAGGGCAGTATCATTTTTGATAATATGACACTTTCGGATACGGAAGGTGAAACAACATATTTTACAACTATAAATATAACAGCTGAACAAAACGGCGCAAATATTGATAAACTTTCAGACGGTCCGGTTACGATAAAGGCTGACATTTTAGATATGGAAGGAACGGCTGATATAACAGTTGTCGCAGCTATATATCACGCGAACGGATGTCTTGACACTGTTAATCTTAAAACACAGAAAATAGACGGCGATGGAAGTGTAATGCTTAATTTTATGGCTGACGACACCGAAAATAAGTTTATGAAAGTATTTGTATTTGATGATTTTGAGAAACTTCATCCAATGACAGGCTCGGTAAAGTTTTAAAAATAAACCGCATACATAAAAGTTTACCGCCTTTTTTAGAAAAGTATAATATGTTAGAATAATTGCAGGGTGAGATGTTGTTGCTTTTCCACTCTGCAATTTTTGAATTATAAAGGAGTGTTTAGGAACATGAAGAAAAAAAATTTGGCAAAAGATTTGAAAAAGAATGGTCCTTTGCTTTCAATGTGTATTCCGGGATTAATATTTTTTATACTATTCAGTTATCTTCCGATGTTCGGAATAATAATAGCTTTTAAACAGTATAGATATGATCTTGGCATATGGGCAAGCCCATGGAACGGACTTAAAAATTTTGAGTTTATGTTTTCAAGCCCTGACGCATGGATTATCACAAGAAACACAATAGCTTATAATCTGCTTTTTATATTTGGCGGATTAGTGCTTAATGTAGCAATGGCAATCGGGCTTTCGGAGATCAGGAACAAGTTTTTTTCCAAAACAATGCAGACAATAGTGATTATGCCTCATTTTCTGTCGTATGTAATTGTGAGTTTCCTTGTGCTTGCGTTTCTGCATGTTGAGAACGGCCTTATCAATCGAACGATACTGCCTCTGCTCGGGCAGGAAGGTATAGACTGGTATTCCAATCCGAAGTATTGGCCGTACATACTCGTGATTGTGAATTTCTGGAAAACAGTCGGGTATGGCAGTGTGGTTTATCTGGCAGGCATTGCCGGAATTGACACTTCGCTTTATGAAGCCGCAAAGGTGGACGGAGCAAATCGCTGGCAGCAGATAAGGTACATAACAATACCCGCACTGGTGCCGCTCATGATAATTCTTACTATTCTGAATGTAGGTAAAATATTCAATTCGGACTTTGGTCTTTTCTATCAGGTTCCGCTTAATACGGGCGCGCTTTATCCGACAACAAATGTTATCAGTACATATGTGTATAATATGCTTATGTCGGCAGGTACAGGAAGTGTGGGGATGGCTTCGGCGGCCGCATTCTATCAGTCAGTTGTCGGTTTTATACTTGTAATGACAACAAATCTGATTGTAAGGAAAAAGAGTCCTGAAAATGCTTTGTTTTAAGGGGGTATTGAAGTGAAAAAACATAAAATAAGCATAGGAAATATCATACTTTATTCCGTGTATGTTCTTATTGCCGCGGCATGTATTTATCCGCTGCTTGTAGTGCTCGGAGTATCATTTACAAACGAGTCGTCAATTTCAGAATACGGATTTAATGTAATTCCCAAGATGTTTAGTCTTGATTCATACAGATATATAATCGCGTCAAAATCTACAATTTTAAGGGCTTATGGAGTGACAATATTTGTTACAGTTATAGGAACCGTTATAAGCACCTTGGTTGTCGCTTTGTATGCGTATCCTCTTTCAAGAAAGGATTTTAAATACAGAAAAATATTCACCTTTATTGCTTTTTTCACAATGCTTTTCAGCGGCGGAACTGTTGCGGGTTATATGGTAACGACAGGAGTCCTTCATTTGAAAAACAGTATATGGGTTCTTATTTTACCGTATGTTATGAATGCATGGCACGTAATAGTTATGCGTTCATTCTATACAATGTCAATACCTTCTGCAATCATAGAAGCGGCACAGATTGACGGAGCTAATGAATATCAGATTTACTTTAGAATTATTATGCAGCTGTCGCTGCCCGGTCTTGCGACAATTGCCTTATTTTCAACTTTGACATACTGGAATGACTGGTGGCTCCCGCTTCTGTATATAACGGACTCAAAAAAGTATAATCTTCAGTATCTGCTACAAAGTATGATTTCAAATATTCAAAATCTTACGGAGAATTCAGCTCAGATGGGATCGGCAAATCTTCTTGCAAATGTTCCGAAAGAGGGAGCAAGAATGGCGCTGTGTATAATAGCAACCGCACCGATTTTGTTTGTATATCCGTTCTTTCAAAAGTATTTTATTCAGGGATTGACAGTGGGTTCAGTAAAGGAATAAGTTTGACATCAAACGGATAAGGAGTTCGTTATGAAAATAAAAAAATTTATTAGCAGTATTTTGGCTATAATTGTATCTGTATCAATTATAATTATGCCAACCGGGACAGAGGCTAAAATAAAGTCATCAGAAAAGAAGACTGTTCCGTCCGAACTGCATGTTGAGGGTAGATATATATATAATGCTGAAGGTGAAAAGGTAAGGCTCGCCGGAGCAAATATTCCTGATCTTCAGTGGGCTACGGGCGGAGATAATGACCTTATGAAGCGTGTCGGTATTCTGTGTGATGACTGGAATGCAAACTGTGTTCGTCTTTGCGTGCATTCAAAATTTTGGTTTGGCCAGGAATGGTATCAGGGTAAAAGCTATGTCGACTACAGAAAGATGGTTGATAATATAATAAAACAAATTAATTCAAGAGGGAAATATGTAATACTCAATTTACATGAGTTTTATGCTATTACCGAACAGCAGAAAGCTTTTTGGGATGACGCTGCGGAAATTTACTGCAATAATCCCGGTGTAATATTTGGTCTTTTAAATGAGCCGCATGATATAGACTGGAATATGTGGCGTAACGGAGGATATCTTGAGACATCCGACGCATACGGCAAAAAGACTCAGAGAGTATATGGACATCAGGAAATCCTTAATATGATACGTTATAAAGGCGCGAAAAACATTGTGATTGCGGGCGGTCTTGACTGGTCATATTATTTTGACGGCCTATGCGATGGTTATAACGGTCTTGAGCATGGGTATAAGCTGGAGGATAAGACAGGAAACGGCGTCATATATGACACGCATATTTATCCTATGAAACCCGAATATAATCCTGTAGAAAAAGCAGTGGAATGTCTTGTAAATGAGGCACCTATTCTTGTGGGCGAATACGGCCACTGGGGTGAACGGCTTTTCGACTGGTATGATAATTATCTTTGTGAATATCCGCATGTATGGATGAATGAAATTCATGATTTCATAGACCGAAACGAGCTTAATTATACAGCATGGTCGTTTCATACGGGTGCAAATCCGAATATGTTTATGGATTATGAAACATTTACACCATCAAATTATTCGGGCTTATATATGAAATATAAAATGATCAATGAGCCGGAAACCCGACCTGCTGAGGAAGACAGACCATATCCTGACCCGTCACCGCTTTCAACATGGGAGCATATAATTGATTTTGATAAGGTGAATGCGGACTTTAAAGTGTATGGCGATGAGGTAAAGACACAAAAAATAGCTGACGGTTATGAAGGAGCGGGACAGCTTGTAACTTTTGACAGAAGCGAAGCGGAAAGCTGGAGCAGCGCCGCAATTGCCGAACTCGGAGGCGGAGATTTCAGCGGCGCCAAATGGTTGGCGTTAAGAATAAAGGGTGACGGCGATATGCGTAAAATAGGTATTGGTCTTGAACTTGAAGACGGAAGAGTATTTACAACCTATATGCCCATGGATTTGCATGATAACTGGAAGGATTGGTTTTTGCCGCTGACGGTATTTAAAAATGAGGAAGGTATACTTGATACAACGAAGATAAAATCAATTCTTGTCACTTCTCTTGATGAGGGGGTAGGAAGCTTCAGGCTCGATAATATAAAAATAGGAGGGCTTCCGTATAAGGAAGTAGAGCCGTTTACTGTTTCAGACAGCACTGAACAGGAAAAACTTGCATGGAAAGCGTGGGAGGATGATGAGAATACATTAACGGATTCTTTCGCAGTTACAACAGCGTCAGGTATTAAACGTTCAGGCAAGTCAAATCCGGTTATGATTACATATAATTGTCCTGAAAATTCTTACGGAGGTCAGGCAAGAGCGACAATTCCTAAATCCTGGGATATAGGTGAAGCGGACTATTTTACATTTTGGGCAAAGGGTGACGGATCAAAGCAAAGATTTTTGCTTCGTTTTGAACAGGAAAAGGGTACAAATCAAAACGAACAGCGTTCTAATTATAAAAAACGCGAGCTTGAACGTTTTTGTATTTCATTTGATGTTAACAGCTCAGAATGGAAACAGTATAAATTTAAAATAAGCGATCTTGGAATAAGCGAGATGCTTCATCTTAATAAGGTAAGATATATAAGTCTTTTTAATCTTACTCTTGAGTCATCAGGTCAGCTCTGGATAGACGACTTTGCGTTTACCAATATTGGTGATAAGACGGCGGATTATTATAACAGACACACATCGCCGAAAGAGTCGGAACCGATATATGAGATTACTGCAAAATATCCGGCTGACAGTGCGGTTCAGGTTCCTAAAGAATTTGAGGTTGAGTCAGGAGTTGAGGAACATATTTCAATACATATTATGAATAAAACGGATTATGAACTTAACGGTGAACTGAAGATTGAAGGATTGCCTGTAGAAAACGTGAAAAATGCTCTCTATAAGGTTTATCCGAAAAATATATCATATCCGCATTGGCCATGGAGAAATTATTCATACAGTAACTTTAAATTTACCATACCGAAGGATAAAAAAGGTGAATATACCATTACGGTATCTGACGCGTCGGATAACGGTATTAGACCGCAAACCTATAAGTTAATAGTAAAATAGACAAAGGTGGGAAGGACGATGTTAAAAAAAATCTGTTCACTGATATGCACTGTTGCTATTGCTTTTAGCAGTATAAGCAGTTTAGGCGTTGTTATGGCCGCTGAGGATACAAATTCACAGATTAAATATAATTACAAGTTGTCTATGGAAGGTGAATCTGAATTTCGTATGGTATATGGCTATAATGGAGGAACAATAAGCACAAAGAAAAGCTATGTGGCAGGCATGTATGGCAATGCTCTGCAGATAACCTATCCCGGACATTATATTTCAGATCCCGCAAAGCGATATAATGGTTTTGTTATGCAGTTTAAAGATGAGAATATAAAACTGGCAAATGAAAGTATTTCTATGCTTGATCTTATGCGTGATACTCAGAATATTTCAATGTGGGTGCATACGCCGGTAACTGTAGATCACAGTGGTAAAGGCGCAGCGGCAAACCGCACTATAGAGATGAATTTTGAGTTTGCGACGGCATCGGGAAATGTGGGTTATAAGAAGCAATTTCAGCTTCCTAACAGGGGAGAATGGGAATATATTACAATTCCAGTTTCGGCTTTTACAGCAGCGGGAGCAGTGACGATGGATAAAGGTATTCAGTCGGATACATATAAATCGTTATCACAGCTTACAATTATATTCCCGTATAATACATATTTCGGAGCTGCTCCAACGGAAGACACGCTTGAAAATCCATGGGAGGAACCTTTTATAATTGATGAAATGCTTTTTGATCGTTCGACTGATGAAATGAAGGCAATAACACCTCCGTCGACGGGTGAAGAAGCATATTTTGAAAATGCGAATATTTTATCAGTATCGGTAAAAGGAGCGGTTGTTAAGGATTTTGATAAAAATGCTTCGTCAAATGATATACCTGTATCCGCCTCGTATACAGCGGATGATATCAGAAAGAATGTTACGGTAGAGGTTGAAGCGCCTTCTGTGCCAAAGACTAACAAGCAGCAGGAGCTTACCGGAGCGTCATACGAGATAGAAGCCCCTGCGTCTGTTCCCGGAAAAGGCAGAATTATTGTCACTTCCGGAAGCCGAAAAGCAAAGAAAATTTATGATGTTAATTTTACCGCTCTTAATGGGATACAGCCTGATATAAGCGGCATTACATCCGAAGGCGGCAATATAAAAGTACCTGTCAATAATGAGTCTTCCGGCGCTTCCGTGCAGGCATGCGCGTTAGCGGTAGTGAAAAACAGCAGCGGAGAGTGTACGGGGACTTCTTTTGCGCCTCAGCGGAATATTGAAGCGGGCGGAACAGCTATATTCGATTTTAGTATAGGAAGCTCCGTTGGAGATGATATTGAAATATATATTTTTAATAATGAAAATGATTATAAACTGTTATGCGCGCCTGTGAAAATCGGCGGCGGACTGATGTCTTATACGGAGCCTTTGGGAAAGATTTCAGATGACCATATAACATTTACAGATGGAGGAGAAACAGTCAATATAAACGGAACAGTTACAAATGACGGAACTGTATTTGTAATTCTTAAAAATGACAGCGGTTATATTGGAGCATATACTATTGATACCGAAAACGGTATTTTAAATAAATCAATATTTACTGCGGACAGATCATATGGCAAGCTATATGCTGTTCTTTCATACGGAAATACAATATTAAGAGAGCTTTATAATGCTCCGCAGACTGAAATAGATGCGTGTATAAGAGATTTTGTTAATCTTGACGCTGATGATACTGATAATTTTAAGTATTTTGAAAAGTATAAAATGACATTAAATCTTAATAAGTATCTGCCTGAAAAGCTGGATTCATCGGAAATTGCGGATGCCGTAAAGGCAGCCGGTAAAAATATATCCGATATAAATGACATAAGAACAAATATCGGTTCGGAGCTGATAGTGAAACTTATAAATAAGATTAATTCAGCGGAAACACTAAAGGAGATATATTCTATATATAATGACATTGCCGGATTTGACGGCAACAGCTCATATTTTAAAAAGTATATAACAACTGATGTTATACTTAATAAAGTGTTTGCGCAAATGAGTGTATTTGATTACAGCTCAATAGTATCTGTAAGAGAAGCGTTTAATGAAAACTGTATGCTTATCGCGTTTAACAGTATAAATGGATATGGTGAGATTGAGGAACTAATTTCTGAAAACAGAGGCATACTCTCAAAGTATTTGGATTACGGAGAATTGTCAAATTTACAGAATAATGAGCGGGCAGGATTTTACAAATATGTGGCACAAAAAGGTGTAAAATCATTATCCACACTTAATACATTACTTTCTGATTATAAGAGAACGATCAGGCATGATACAGGAAAAACAAATGGAATAGGTTCTGTATCCGGAAATGGAAGCAACGGCAGTAATACTTCATTTGTATCCGGTGTGACAGGTCAAAATGTAAAACCGCCGCCTGAAGCGCCAAAGGAAGATTTAACATTTACGGATGTAAGTGACGGGCATTGGGCATATTCCTCAATAAACAGCTTAAAGAAACTGGGAATTGTCCATGGGCGTGATGACGGTAGCTTTGGAATAGACGATACCGTCACACGTGAAGAGTTTGTAAAAATGCTTCTTGGTTCATTCGGAAAAGAACCTGAAGATATAGACGGCAGTTTTTCTGATGTTGATATGAATGACTGGTATGCTCCGTATGTAAATACAGCTGCAGATATGGGTATCGTGAGCGGAATTGGCAGAGGATTATTTGGCGTCGGAGAAAAAATTACACGTCAGGATATGGCTGTCTTAATTGCAAGATATCTCGAAAAAGAGGGGTGTGTGCTTAACAGTGTGGCCGGAACGGCGTTTACAGACGATAAAACTATTGCTGATTACGCCAAGGAAAGTGTCTATGCGCTGAAAAATTTAGAACTTATAAGCGGTATGACGGACGGTAGCTTCAGACCAGGAGATAACGCTACAAGAGCACAGAGCGCACAAATGCTCTGTTCTGTGTATTTGTATATGAAATCGCGGAATATATCTGACACTGATCTTAATGGCAGCGACCGATATAAGCTCCTTGTAAGGAAGTTTGACGCGCTGAATATAATTAAGCAGCCTCAGGGGGAGAATGACACTGTTACAAAGGGACAATTTGCAAAATATATAACCGGTTTTGTGAATGCCGGCAGTGTTGGTGATGAAATTCAATTTCTTTACAGCAACGGATATATTGATAAAAATAGTGATTTTACAGACAGCGCGCCTATAACGCTTGGTGAAGCGGCTGTTGTTATGTGCCGCATTATGGGTTATGATTTTTATGCGGTGCAAAAGGGTGTGACACCAGACTCATATCTAAGCACGGCAATAGAGTATGATATAATTTCTTTATCAGATAAGGAGTGTGATGATATACTTAGTTTTATCGATTTGATGGAGATTTTTGACTCCGCTTCAAGAGCGTATGTGGTAACGAGCAGCTTGAACGGCGAAGGTGGGCAGTATAATATTACGGATATGACGGCGTTGTATTATTTTCATAAGATACTTGTCCTGGATGATATAGTTTATGCGGTCGGAACAAGAACTGTCGATGGAGGCGCTTCCGTTTCTGATAACGGTGTAAGAATAGGTGCGCGTAGTTTTGATTGCGGTATGCAGGAGGCATTTAAATATCTGGGATACAGAGTATTTGCTTTTTATACCGAGAAGGATGAAAGGCTTCGATTTATTGAACCGCATAAGGCAAATAAAGTATTTACGGTTAAAGGGAGTATGATTTCTGATTTTGATGGATCTGTATTGAAATATTATAAGGATGAAGCATCACTTTCTGAGAAAAAAGAAACGCTTTCTAAATCGGTTAACCGCCTTTACAATTATAATTATGTCACGGAATATGCTGCGGATGATGTTAAGGATATAGAGGAAATTATTTTTATCGATAATAATAATGACGGGATTTACGATACGGTTAATGTAATTAACGAAGCGATATACTGTATAAGTCAGATTACTTCGTATGAAACTACATTATATGATTATTACGATCAGACACCGGTTAAGCTTGCCGACAGAAAATCAGTAATTATATATGACATTGACGAAAAGATTACTGTGCCAGGAAGTATAAAATCTTATGATGTTCTTTCGGTAATAGAGGATAAGCAAAAGGAAAACATTATAATTTATATCGCCGGAGAAGAAGTAGACGGAATTGTTACAAGCGTAAGCAGCCAAAGCGAGAAAATGACTGTTAGTATTGACAATGTAAAATTTGAACTGACAGATATTCTTGCTACGCAAAATAATACAAAAGGTCTTTGTGCTCCGGGGAACAGAATAAGTGTGCTTCTTGACCGCCACGGAAGAATTGCATATTTAGAAGCAGATATTAATGCTGTATCAGACCGTTTTGCATATCTTGTGAAGGCGATATCAGAGGAACCCGGGAGTAGACCGTTTCTGAGACTTTATACAACATTAGGTGACATAGAAGATATTAATCTCGCAAAGAGAGCAACAATAAACAATACTAAAATAAAAGAAAATGATAATCTTGAAACTTTGTTTAAGAATACAAATATTGATAATAATTCTGTAAATCAGCTTGTTCGTTATAAGCTAAACAGCAACGGAGAAATTCAATCGGTAAAAACGGCACAGTATATTGACTCAGATGAACTTTATACAACGTCAAGCATATTCACACGGACAGCGGATCTTAATGACAGTTATTATAACGCGTTGTACAGAAATTTCCCGGGATATGCGAGACTGTCTGAAAACACAATAATAATGAGTGTTCCTGAAAGTGAGGCGTTCATGTCAGAGCCTTCTCATTATGGAATAAGACAGTTTAAGGATATGAAGTCTGAAACTTTTAATAAGGTGGAATTATATAATTTATCTAAGGATATGGTGGCCGGATTTGCGGTTATAAAAAGTGATAACGGTGGTGGCAAGCAGCTTACCTATAGTTCTGCGGTTGTTGCCGTAAAAGAAATTTCGACAATCGCAATAGATGACGATATACGTTATGCTCTTACATTGCTTTATAACGGTTCCGAGCAGGAATTTATTACAGCGGAGGGCGTTGGTCTTGAAAGACAGTATAATGGAACAGACGGCTTGCCAGTAACATCGACGATTGATAAGGGTGATTTGATAAGAATTGCGACAAATGCAAAGGAAGAAATTACAGATTATCATAAGGTGTTTGATTTTGATAATGAGGATAATTCTGATGTGATTATTCGAGGCAATGAGTATAATGACGCGAAATCATATACCGGTTCTTCAAAAACGATGATTAAATTTAACGGCATGGCGGAAAATCCGGATGAAGATGTTGTTTCGGGACGTATATGGCAGGGAAAAAATCCGTATTGGTTCACCGGTGTTCAGTATTCAACCGAATTTGGCATTGTAAAATCAATATCCGGTTCGTCTATGATTATACAAATATATCCGGGAACAAACGGTAGTAATAACACTAAAAATGAGAGATATTTTAACCTCACAAATAAGAGGGTATATGTTCTTGAGGATGGTATTGATGGAGTTCGTCTTGGAAATCTTGACGATATAGTATCGGCGGAATGTGCCGGAGAGGCAAAAGCTTCAAGAATTATTATATCGAGACATAATGATGTACCGTCAATTGCGGCTATAGTAATAAGATGAAGGAGTGGAAAGTGATATGAAAAATTTAAAGAAAATAATTGCGATTATGCTTTCTATTGTTATGCTTTTTATATCATCGGCGCTGGCGGCTGAGAATTTTGATGATGACGGTAACAGGGACAATGAGAATGGTCTTAGCGATGAGGAACAGAATGTTTTGATTAATGATTCTCATCCTATGCATGATCTGGATAATCCGGATGATGTATATACTGAAGATATTGATTACGATGAATATATCCGGGGCAGAAATGAGTATAATGAAATCGTTAAAAAGCTTACTGCTTGTGATATGTGGGTTCCGATTGATAGTGGCACATATCTGGAGAACATTAAAGCGGGAGATTTTTTTCTATCCGTATGCCGGTATATAAATATGAACTCATTCTATGACGATAATGCGGACAGGGAAATAATGTGGAAAAAGTCATATGATACTCTTCGCAGTCTGAATTATATTGATTTTAATATAAAAACTGATGAGAATATTACATATAATAAAGCGGCGCGAATTATTGTCAATGTGTTGGGATACAGGGATTTGGCTCAAATGTACGGCGGAACGGACAGCGATTATATTCGTGTTGTCAGCGACTATAATTTAATTAGTCATTTGCCGGATAATCTTTCATCAGAAATGACGAGAGCGGAAGCTGCCTTATTAATTGAAGACACACTTGAGGCTGACGCGCGTGTATTTTACGGAAATAATGATTACAGGTATATAAATGCGCTTGAATACTATAAAAACAGCTTTAAAATAACAGGCATTGTAGAGGCTGTATCTGATTGTTCTGTAATGAATGGAAATACAATTGAAGATGGCATAAGAATAGGGAATTATACGCTGGTGAGCGATCGTAAAGATCTTTATGACTATCTTGCATGCAAAACGGAAGCATATTACCGTGAAGAAAAAAACGGAGACCGCACTTTACTGTATATATCTTATCATAATAAGAACTCAATGATAACTATTGAAGGAGACGATATTGAAAGCCTTAAAAAGAACACAATAGTTTATAATGAAAGTGAAAGTGTAAAAAAGAAAAAATTAACACTGAATTCAGAGGCAATAGAAATTTTTGACCGCTTTTCTCCTAAAGATATAGATAGTGCGGATTTTGAGAATTGTGACTATATCAAATTAATTGATAATGATAATGACGGCAAATATGATGTTGTGTTTGTATACAAATATGATATTATGCTTGTAGAACGTATTGTCCAATCACAGAATATGATTTACGGCTTGTATAATGATAATGAAAAGGGAGAACTGAAAGTTGATTTTAACAGCGGAGATGTTGAGCTGACTGACCGTATGGGTAATCCTGTTGATTCATATTATATAACAAAGGATTCGGTTTTATCTGTCGCGGCTGATGCTGAAAGCGGCAGGCAGAAAATTATTGTCAGCAATCTTATGTATACCGGCGTAGTAAAAAGTGTTATAGGTGATAAGGAGGTCAAGTTTGAAGACAGAAGCTATATGTATTCCGTAAATGCCGATTACTATAAGAATACCAAGGCTATGAGTGTAGGTAATAAATATACTGTATATCTTGATTACCGCGGCAGAATAGCCGGATATGATTTGTTAAAGACAGATGAGATGCAGTATGGGTTTCTGATAAAAGCATGGCTGGATACTGACACAGGCAGTCAGAGAGTGGGCGTTAAACTTTTACCGTATACGGGAGACATGGCTGAATTTTATCTGGCAAAGAAAACAAAGATCGACGGGAATAATTGCAAAAGCGCGGTAAGTATGCTTGAAGCGTTACGAGATGCGTCCTTATATCAGGAATCTACACTTATCTCCATTGATTCATCATATGAGGCAATGAATATGAACGAAAGTAATTTAATATATGCCAGAGTTCCTGTTATGTATAAACTAAATACTGACGGTGAGGTGAAATATATAGATACGCCAAATCATGGCGCAAGCGAGAATACAGAGCAAAATGACATATTCCATGATAATACAATGACAATGTATAATGATTTTTCAAAAAGAACTTCAGCTGTAAAACCCGGAGGAATGTATTTGAGGAATACGCTTGCATTTAATAGTGACAACGGAAACAATGTGGCTTTAAATTCAAAAACAAAAGTATTTGTTGTACCGGTATCGAACAATGTTTCAGATATAAATGATGACAAACAGTATCTTAAGACTAATCTTACGTATTTTGATGACTGGAATTATTATCCTAAGGAAGGCGCTCAGTATATTGTCGGAAATCGTCTTGAAGCTTATAATGTAGATGAAACCCGAACTGCCGGAGTATTGGTTTATTATACAAGCGATGCGGTTCCTGAGATTGACAAGAAGGTTCCGCTTACAGTTGTAGATGAAGTGATACAGACTATTGACGAGAACGATAATGTTGTAAGGCGTTTAATAGGCTGGCAGGGTAATGCAAGGATATATGTGGATTTTGCGGAGGATGTTTATTTTACCCGTTATTTTAACGGACCGAATGGCTCTCAGATTGTTTCAAGAGTAAGACACGGGGATATTATTCGTTTTGTTACTAATAATGAGGGCAAACTTATAGATTATATTAAGGTGTTCTCGTTGAGTGACGAGGATGATCCTGATTATGTTAAGGCTGGTAATGAGGAGGGTACAAATGTTGATCCGTTGACGCTTAACAGAACACTGCTTGCGGTGTCTGACGGGAAATATGAAAAAAATGGTCATAATTCTCCGCACATATATACAGCTCTCGGTAATTATAATTATGGCGCTACATACAGACTGGTTTATGGTACGCTTCTTTATAAAAATGGAACAAATCTTGTTATTAAGACAAAGGTTGATACGGCTCTCGGACAGATAGACAGGATTGAAATTGCGGATTTTTCAGGATATAATGTGCTGATGATAGACGAGGAGACAGATGAAATATATGTACCGACTGAGGATGAATTACTTGCGGAACATGGAGCGGGTAAGGCTGCGTCAAAAGTAATTCTTCATACAGAAGGAGGAAAGCAGAGACAGTTGATTATTATAAAAAGGGCTGAATAAAAGCCCTTTTTATCTGGGATAAGGGAGTGAATGGATATGAACATAAATAAAGATATTGCATATGCTGAGAGCATTGTGAGAAAAAGTCTGGATTACTTTTATGATTGTTTTCCCACGGAGCAAAGTGAAAATCTTTTTTTTGGAAAATTTGATAATGTTTCATGGACAACGGGCTTTTATGAAGGAATATTATGGCTTATGTATGAATTAACAGGAGACAAGTCATTTTATAATTCAGCTAAGCATCATAGCCAAATGTTCCATAAGCGTTTGGAGAATAAAATTGAACTGGAACATCATGACATGGGTTTTTTGTTTACGCTTTCAAGCGTTGCGGATTATAGGATAACTGGTGACGAACAGGCAAAACAAGATGGTATTGAGGCTGCGGAATGGCTTTTAAAGCGTTATCAGCCAAAAGGGAAATTTATTCAGGCATGGGGCGCGATGGATGATGCCGGGAGCTATCGGTTTATTGTTGACTGTATGCTGAATATCCCTCTTCTTTTCTGGGCGAGCGAAGTGACTGGTGACAGTAAATATCATGATGCCGCGTTTAATCATATGAAAACCTCGGCTGAAAATATAATACGTGAAAATGCTTC
This sequence comes from uncultured Clostridia bacterium, assembly GCA_910578235.1. GTDB lineage: Bacteria > Bacillota > Clostridia > UBA1381 > UBA1381 > Hominilimicola. The sequence continues at coordinate 15,344 of CAJTPP010000013.1, forward strand.
ATCATATCACACTTTTTTCCTTGATCCGGTGACAAACGAACCGCTGCGCGGTGAAACACATCAGGGCTATTCTGACGAGAGCAGCTGGGCAAGGGGACAGGCATGGGCGGTATATGGTTTTGCATTGTGTTTCCGTTATACGGAAGATAAATCAATGCTGCCGTTATTTAAGAGAGTAACACAGTATTTTATAGATCATCTTCCGGATGATTATATTCCTTACTGGGATTTGATTTTTACTGACGGCAGCGGCGAGCCTCGGGACACATCGGCGGCAGCAATTGCGGTATGCGGCATACTTGAAATGGAAAAATATCATCATAATCAGGTTTTTCTTGATGCGGCAGAGAAAATGATGACTTCGCTTTCAGAGAAGTATACAACGCGGAATTATCCCGAGAGTAATGGAATATTAAAGGATGGTATGTATAGCAGAAAGCACGGACATGAGCCTGAATGTACAAGTTGGGGGGATTATTTCTATCTTGAGGCGCTTATGCGCATGAAAAATCCTGATTGGAAAATATATTGGTAAAGGAGTATATATATGAGATATGGTTATTTTGATGACGCGAATAAAGAATATGTAATAAGTACACCGAGAACGCCGCTTCCGTGGATAAACTATCTTGGAACAAATGGATTTTTCTCGTTGATTTCAAACACGTCGGGAGGATACTGCTTCTATAAGGATGCGAAACACAGGAGAATACTTCGATATCGCTATAACAATGTGCCAGCTGATAATGGCGGAAGATACTTTTACATAAACGATGGCGGTGACTGCTGGACACATTCATATATGCCTATGAAGAAAGAACTTGACAGTTATGAATGCCGTCATGGTATGGGATATACAAAAATATGCGGCGAAAGAAACGGTATAGAAGTGATGCAGACATCGTTTGTTCCTGTAAATGATAACTGTGAAATTCACAGAATTGTTTTGACAAATAAAACAGATCATATAAAAAGCATAAAACTATTCTCATTTGTAGAGTTCTGTCTGTGGAATGCGCAGGATGACATGCTAAACTATCAGCGTAATCTTAATACGGGTGAGGTGGAGATTAAGGACAGTACAATTTATCATAAAACAGAATACAGGGAGAGAAGAAATCATTATTCATTTTATTCTGTTAATACAGAAATAAATGGTTTTGACACAGATCGTGATACTTTTCTCGGATCATTTAACGGTTTTGATAATCCTGATAGTGTAATAAGAGGAAGCAGTGGAAATTCGGTTGCTTCAGGATGGTATCCGATTGCGTCACATCAGATTGATGTGACTCTTAATTCGAACGAATCCCGTGAATATATATTTGTTTTAGGATATATTGAGAATGAGCGGAATAAAAAGTTTGACAGTCTTAATGTAATAAATAAATCAAAAGCGGAAGCTATGCAGGCTCGTTACAATACATCCGAGAAGTGCGATGCTGAGCTGGCAAAGCTTAAAGAATATTGGGATAATCTTTTGTCTGTATTCATTCTTGAATCAGACGACGAAAAACTTAACAGAATGGTAAATATTTGGAATCCGTATCAATGTATGGTAACATTTAATATGTCAAGAAGCGCCTCTTACTATGAAAGCGGTATTGGCAGAGGTATGGGATTTAGAGATTCTAATCAGGACTTGTTAGGTTTTGTACATCAAATACCTGAACGCGCAAGAGAAAGAATTATTGACATTGCTTCAACTCAGTTTGAGGACGGCAGCGCATATCATCAGTATCAGCCACTCACTAAGCAGGGCAATAATGAAATAGGCGGTGGGTTTAATGATGATCCGCTATGGTTGATTTTGGGTACTATTGCCTATATTAAGGAAACAGGCGATACGGCAATTTTGTATGAGCAAGTCCCGTTCGACTGTAATAAAAATAACACATCAACGCTTCTTGAGCATTTGAACCGTTCTTTTGAACATGTTGTAAAAAATCTTGGTCCGCATAATCTGCCGCTTATTGGCCGCGCAGACTGGAATGACTGCTTAAATCTTAACTGCTTTTCAGAAACACCGGATGAATCATTTCAGACTTATGGAGATCCTGACGGTAAGATAGCTGAATCAGTTCTGATTGCGGGAATGTTTGTATATATAGGCAAAGAGTTTGCGAGACTTTATACAATGCTGGATGATAAAGAAATGGCAGAATATATTTCACAGGAAGTCGGCAAAATGACCGATACTATTTTAAAGTATGGCTATGACGGCGAGTGGTTTATAAGAGCATATGATGCGTATGGAAATAAAATCGGCTCGGACGAGTGTGAAGAGGGTAAAATTTTTATTGAATCAAATGGTTTTTGTGTAATGGCGGGAATAGGCATAGATGACGGCAAAGCGCAAAAGGCTTTGGACAGTGTTCAGAAATATCTTGAATGTGATTATGGCATTGTTTTGAATTATCCGCCTTATTCGACCTATCATACAGAGCTTGGTGAAATTTCATCATATCCGCCCGGTTATAAGGAGAATGCGGGAATATTCTGTCACAATAATCCGTGGATTATAATAGGTGAAACCGTAATGGGAAATGGCGAAAGAGCTTTTGATCTTTATAAGAAGATAGCCCCGGCTTATCTTGAGGATATAAGTGAAATTCACAAAACTGAGCCGTATGTTTACTCGCAAATGATTGCAGGCCGTGACGCCGTAAGAGTTGGGGAGGCTAAAAATTCGTGGCTTACAGGCACGGCCGCATGGAATTATTACACTGTATCACAGTACATTTTGGGCATAAGACCCGATTTTGGCGGACTGATCATTGAACCGTGTATTTCAAAGGATATATCGGAGTTTAAGGTTACAAGAAAATTCAGAGGAACAACATATAATATTTACGTTAGGAATACGGGAACAGGCGTGATGAATATAACAGCGGATAACGGAACAATAGAAGGTCATACTGTTTTATCGACCGCTGAGGTTTGTAATGTAGAGGTGACGATATGAAGATAAAAATACCCGATTTCGGAATTATAGACGAAGCCTCAGGCTTTAAAAAATTATTATCCACTACAGACGGCAGATTTACCACGGGTGAGAGCGGTGTAAAAAATATAGTATGTACAGGCGATGATAAGGTGGAACTTGTGGCGTTTGAAAATCAGACGCTTGCATATGTAAACTCAGCTCTTGGCTTCGGCGCATATTATCCTGTTTATCCTGTAAAAAGAAACAGCAAAATAAAAGCTGTATTAATGGATCTTGATGGAACTTCGGTAAGGAGCGAAGAATTCTGGATATGGATAATTGAAAGAACAACTGCGAGTATGCTTGGCGATGAAAACTTTAAACTTGAGAAAAGTGATATGCCGTTTGTTTCGGGACACAGCGTGTCGGAGCATTTGCAGTATTGTATAGACAAATACTGTCCGGGAGCATCTCTTTCAAAAGCGCGTGACTTCTATTTCGCGCATGTAAGTAATGAAATGAAGGAAATTATGGAAGGGTGGGGCAAGCAAAATGCCTTTGTGCCGCAGGAGGGACTTAAGGAATTTTTACTTGCACTTAAGAGCATGGGAATAAAAATAGGGCTTGTAACGTCAGGACTGTATGAAAAGGCTATGCCTGAAATTATTTCCGCGTTTCGCACTCTTGAAATGGGAGAGCCTACTGATTTTTACGACGCGATAATCTCTGCCGGTTATCCGCTCAGAAAAGGGGAGGTTGGAACACTCGGAGAACTGTCACCAAAGCCTCATCCATGGCTTTACGCGGAAACGTGTATGGTAGGCCTTGGCATAGGTTTTGAGGACAGAGGGGGCGTTATTGCGATTGAAGACAGCGGAGCGGGCGTGTGCTCCGCAAGACTGGCTGGGTATACAACGGTAGGGCTGGCTGGCGGCAATATAGAGGAAAGTGGTACAATGCCAATGTGCAGCCGCTTTTGTAATACTTTGTCTGAAATACTTGATTACATAAAGGAGGAGATATGATGGAGCGCAAGGATGTAAAATGTCATTTCATATCAAACACTCACTGGGACAGAGAATGGAAGTTCAGCGCCCAGAGAACGCGTCATATGCTTGTTACGGCTATTGACATGCTGCTTGACATTTTTGAAAAGGAACCGGATTACAAGCATTTTCATCTTGATTCGCAAACGCTGCCGCTGCAGGACTATATTGAAATAAGACCTGAAAAAAAAGAAATTCTGAAAAAATATATAAGTGAAGGGAAACTTGCGGTGGGGCCGTGGTTTTGTCTGCCTGATGAATTTTGTGTGGGCGGGGAGTCGCTTGTGAGAAATTTGCTTTTAGGACATAAGATTGCCAATGAATTTGGTAAAGTTTCAAAGACTGGATATTCGCCGTTTGGTTGGGGACAGATATCTCAAATGCCGCAGCTTTATCACGGTTTTGGAATAAATTTTGCATCATTCTACCGTGGTCTTAATACTTATATGGCTCCCAAATCAGAATTTTATTGGGAGGGGGCTGACGGCACAACTATTTACGCGTCAAGACTGGGACAAAGACCGAGATATAATATGTGGTATATTTTGCAGCGACCGGTGTTTTATGGTAAGCGCAATGGTGATGACAGACGTGTTTCATGGGATGCCGGTAATGGTATATTCCGATTCGCAGATCCTGCGCGATGTGAATATGAATATCAGTATTCGCACAGAAAATATGAATATCATGATGAATATATAGAAGAGAAAACAAGTCAGGCTCTTGAGGAGCAGGACGGTGAATGGACAACGCCGCACCGTTTCTGGTCGAACGGTCATGACTCGTCAATTCCGGATATGAGAGAGGCACGCCTGATAAGAGACTCAAATGCAATATATGATGGTGTTGAGGTATTCCACAGCTCTGTATATGATTTTGAACAGAGTGTTATAAAAGATTTTGATGAAAATTCTCCTCACCTTAAAGGTGAAATGCGTTATCCGTTTACGAAAGGCAGCGTAAGTGCAATTTTCGGATGGATTTTGTCTGCGAGAATTGGTGTTAAACAGGATAATTTTGAAACAGAAAGACTTTTAACTGGCTATGCCGAACCTATGGCGTCGTTCGCGTCACTTTGCGGCGCGGTATATCCTCAGGAATTTATTGATAAGTCATATAACTATATGCTTCAAAATCATGGTCATGACTCAATCGGCGCGTGCGGCAGAGATGTTGTATATAAGGATGTCAATTACCGTTTCAGACAGTCAAGAGAAATTGCTACTTGTGTGCTTGAAAGAGCTCTTATGGATTTATCCGGAGACATTGACTTCAATGGATGGGATAGTAACGATATGGCGATTGTAATGTTTAATCCGGCGCCGTTTAAGAGAAGCATGACGGTGCCCTGTGAAATAGAAATTCCGCTTGAATGGGAATGTGACAGCTTTGAAATTGAAGATGCAGATGGGCATATATGTCCTCATCAGCATATATCGTCCATTAATCCTATGTATCAGATTGTGCAGGATTTAGCAGACGCCGTTGATGTGCTTCCTGTTGCAAGACATACTGTAAGAATATTTGTAAAGGATATTCCTTCTATGGGATATAAGACGCTGAAGGTTGTGCCAAAGTATAAAACACGCGCGGCTACACCTGTAAATATGCTGCGAGGCGCCCAGACAATGGAAAATGAATTTCTATTTGTTAAAATAAATACGAATGGCACATTAAATATAACTGAAAAAGAAACAGGCAGAGTATATGAGAATATTGGTTATTTTAAGGATACAGGAGAGAATGGCAGCCCGTGGGAACACAAAATGCCTGAAATAGATGAGGTATATACAACGCTTAATGAGCGGGCTGTTGTAAGCCTTGTATACAGCGGTGTTCTTGAAACAAAATACAGGATTGTTATTGACTGGGCAATCCCTGAAAACCTTATTGAAGGAGGAAAGAAAAGGAGTGCGCGTCTTGCGCCGTATAGAATAGAAACGCTTGTAACGCTTAAAAATGGCGCGAAGTGGGTTGAATTTGAAACGAAAATAAACAATACTGTTCCAAATCACTATTTGCAGGCAGCGTTTCCGACAAATATTAATTCTGAATTTGTATATGCTCAGGGACAATTTGACGTTGTAAAACGTCCGATTGCAAAACCTGATTATTCATTGTATGATGAAATTCCGATGACGGAGCATCCGATGAATTCATTTGTTGATATATGCAATGATGAAGAAGGCGCGGCAATTTTAAACACAGGCCTTAAAGCGTATGAGTCGGATGATGATTTTGACCATACTATGTATATTTCGCTTCTAAGATGTTTTGAATTGCGGATATATGTAACACCGGAGGAGCAGAATTATTCAAGGATAGAAAATGGTTCGCAGTCATTTGGACAGCATACATTTAGATACGCGTTTATGCCGCATAAGGGTGACTGGGAAAAAGCGAATGTATGGAAAGCCGCGCAAGACTTCAATATGGAAATTCTTATTGGTCAGACAGCACCTACTGAACACGGTAAAAATCCGCTTGAGAAAGCTTTTATTGAGCTTGAGAATGAAAATCTTCATGTTAGTGCCGTAAAGCGCAGTGAAGATGGTAAGGGATGGATTGTAAGACTGTTTAATCCGTCAATGGAAACCATTAAAAACAAGATAAAATTTAATAATGGGATTGCGGAAATCCAATCAAAGCAATCACCGATAGAGAGACAGCAAAAATCATTTGAATTACCGCCATTTGAGAATAGAAGGTGGTCAACAGCGCAGAAGGTAACACTGGAAGAACTCTTTGAGTCAGAACTGATGATTAATGCTGATGGATGGAGTGAGATTGAACTTGAACCTAAGCAGATTTATACAATAAAGTATGAGTAATCAGCGGTAAAAAAAGTTTACCCCCTTTGTTAAAATAAAAATATATGCTATAATAGGATTAAGTAGAATGGCTGTTCAAATAGGTTATTATTGAAATGTGATACCTCTCTCTCTTTTTACTTTTTTTCATAATCAGAACAGTCTTTTGTTTGAGGGTTGTCACAGTATGTGGCAACCCGGTTTTATTTGAAGGGGGTAATTACTTTGAAAAAAATCCTAAGTTTAATAACGTCAATTGCGGTAATAGTATTATCATTTGGATATATTCCTGTAAAAGCGGTTGGTAATTCAGCTTTGCTGAATGAAGCTGATAAAGTATTGATAGATTACAATAGAAGCATACCTCTTGAGGTGAAAGGAAATAAGATAGTTGAGCAGGGTACAGATAATATGGTAGTTCTGCGAGGCGTAAATATTCCCAGCCTTGGCTGGGGAATGGCAGAGCATATATATGAATCTATGACAATGGTATATGATAGTTGGCACGCAAACATAATAAGACTGCCCATACAGCCGAAGTATTGGTTCGGCAGACTTACCGATGATGAAAAAAAGCCCGGTGTTATAACCTCGCCGGAGAAATATCAGAAGTATGTTGATGATGCGGTCAGGGCGGCGCAGGCAAGGGGTAAATATATTATTCTTGATTGTCACACATATGTCATGCCGATTGAGGAAAGCCTTGAAATGTGGAGGGAGGTTGCGGCTAAATATGCGAATAACAGCGCTGTGCTTTTCGGACTTTTAAATGAGCCTCATGATATAAAGCCGACAGGCGATGACGCCGGAAGAAGCGCATGGGATGTATGGCGTCATGGCGGTCAGATTATAATTAACGGCAGTGAAGTAAGAGGAGTTGGGCATCAGGAGCTGTTAGAAGCTATAAGAGAAACAGGCGCGAATAATATTTGTATAGCGGGCGGTCTTAACTGGGCATTTGATATAAGCGGTCTCGCTGATGGCTATGACGGACGCGAGAATGGATACAGACTTGTCGATACTCCTGAAGGACACGGTGTAATGTATGATTCACATGCATATCCTGTTAAGGGCGCAAAATCTGCATGGAATAATATAATAGGTCCGGTAAGAAAAGCGGCGCCTGTTCTGATAGGCGAGTGGGGATGGGATGCTTCGGACAGAGCTATTTCCGGTGGTGACTGCACAAGTGAAATATGGCTTAGTCAGCTTGCTAAATGGATGGATGATGAATATGACGAATATGATGGTGTGCCGGTTAACTGGACGGCATGGAATCTGCATATGTCTTCATCTCCAAGAATGTTATATTCATGGGATTTTAAGACGACAGCATTTAACGGTACATACATAAAAGAGCTTCTTAAAAGCTATAATAAAGAACCTGAACGGCAAACGGGTGTATATCGGGCAGATTTTAGTACAGATGATGTTTTCAGAAGTTATACAGGACAGAGCGGAAAGGCTTCTGTTACACATTCTTACACGAATGAGAATGTTGTTATAAATCATAAAACAGGTGAGTGGAGTGCAAAACTCGATTTCCCATATGAATGGGATTTAAATGGTATTCAAACAATTACAATGGATATTTCGGGTGATATAGATGAAACAATATCTGTTGGTATTTACGGCGCTGATATGGAAATCTGGACAACAAAGGTTCGGATTAATAATAATGTAAAAACTCTGACGATAAGAACAGACCAGCTTGTGAAACAGGGTAATCCCCAGACTGATGGTATTCTTGACGGTGCTGTTTCAGGAATATATTTCGGTTCTAATTCATCATCAGAAAACAATATAACCATAGACAATATAGAAATTGTAAAGCTTGCAGAGCCTGTTTATATGCCGAGAGAATATCCGCATAAAGATATGGGGAAAGAAGTTCTTGTGGATTTTGATAATATAGATTTTATTAATCCGACTATACAAAATCTTACGTATACCGACGCTGTTGTAGAAGATCATAAAGGTAATGAGACACAAGCGAAACATGTGATTTACGAGCGCGATGACGGAACTGCCGTGAGAGTTGAAATGCGGCTTGGCGTAACTTTATCAAAAGATACAAAATATATATCTGTAGATTTTAAAGGTTCGGATATTGAACAGAAACTTTCTCTGAATATTGGTGATTATGTTGTATTTCCTGTAACGCTGGCAGGTGACAGTAAATGGCATCGGTATATATATTGTATAGATAATTATATTGAATATCCTGAGGATATAAAATATATAAAAGTAATACCTGAGTCAAAAGTTAACTCGGATTTTTATATAGATAATTTTTATTTCAGTAAGGAAAAACCTGACAGAGAAATGCCGAATGCCGAAAAAACATTTGTATATGATTTTGCGACATATAAAAAGAATACAGCCAAATATGAAGCGACTATATCTACTATAGATGGAAGTGCAGGAGATACAATTACAGCTCTCAAGGCTGACGGCGGTCTTGATGATGATACACAGGCTCTTGAAATAATATATTCAAGAAACGGAGAGACATCATCTAAAGCTGCGGTGAAATATAACTCATCTGATTTTTTTAAAGGTAATGCGGGAGATGACGCGCGCACGGCAAATCGTAAAACTTTAAAGGACGATATGGCATATATGACAAATATGTTTTTCTACGGTAAGTCAACAAGCGGCAAGGATGAGAGGGTAAGCATAGGTATATTTGACGCTGCTGACGGTATCAATACTATAACTGATACGAAAGAGATTACTTTAACTACTTATTGGCAGCAGTTTAAAGTTCCGTTCGACGCGTTCTCTGTGCTTGACGGAGGACAGGAGCTTGACTGCGCAAGAGTTAGAGGGTTTGTATTTTTATCAGCGGAGAACAGCGGTACAGAGGGTTCATTTATGATTGATAATATTGTTCATACAAGTATGGATAATATAGATTTGGATTATTTAGAGGAATTAAAAACAAAACAGCCGACACCAACTCCTGTGGCAACTCAAAATCCGGCAAATCCAACTCCCACTCCTGCGGCTGCACCTCCCGAGGCCGGCGATAATGTGACAGTTGTAACAACAGCTGAGGAATTTTTGGCGCTTACATCAAGTGATACAACTGTTCAGTTGGGAGATGATATAGACCTCGGCACAGCAGGGGTAAAAACAAAGTGTCCGACTTATCTTGATTTAAATGGTCATACCCTCACATCAAGCGCAGGCGCAGTGCTGGAGTTATTACACCATTTCACTCTTACTGACACAAGTGCTGATAAAACGGGCGCAATTATAAATACAAATACCGGAACGTCTTACGGCATCAAATGCGCTGCAAAAAATCTTGCGGTGAGTATTGACGGGGCGGAGATTGATGCCGCAGCGCAGGCGATAATGATTAATGGTGTGGGTTCCGTTGTAACCGTAAAGAATAGCGCAGTCCTTAACGGAGGAACACATGCTGTTAATGTGGGTGCAAACGGTATGCTCAACATTGAAAACGCTGTTATAAACAGCAATATAGAGTATAACGGCTGTGCTGTATACTCATCGGGCGGCACTGTGACAATAGAGGACGGTATATTCAATTATAATGGAACAATGAATACTATCGGCGTGTCTGGGACGAGTAATTTTACAATAAACGGTGGTACATTTACAAACCCAAACAGAGGCAGAGGTGTTATAAATACAGTAAAAGGTTTTTCAGGAACACTTACAATAAACGGCGGCACCTTTGAAAATACCGAAGGAAGCGTTGGGGCATATAGTATTCTTGACGGCGATGAGGCTACTACCACAGCGCCTAAAATAAATATTACCAATGGACTTTTTAAGTCCGGTTTTGGTTTCACAAAGCCCGGTAATACAACAACCGTAATAACGATAACAGGCGGAACATTCTCGTTTGACCCTTCTGAATATGTTAATGAGGAATATTGTATTATAACGCCGGGTGAAGAAGATACATATACTGTAATACAGTTGTATTATCCCGAACCGACGGGAGAACCAACACCCGAACCAACAGAAACACCTAAGCCTGAACCGACGGAAGAGCCTACTCCTAAGCCGACGGATATTCCATCACAGGATTTGACTTCGAAGCCGACAGCCAGACCAACACAAGAGCCTGCGGAATTAACAGATACATATGTGTATGACGTTACTTTTCTTGATGAAACAATCGTCATAGTCGATGTTGATATTCCGGATATAACTGACGAAAACGATAAAATGTATGTTGCAATGTACAGCGGGGACGGCAGACTTTGCGGATTGAATGTAACGAAGAATATTGAGAGCGCCAGCTTTATAATTCCTGACGATACATCAGAGGTTAAGGTATTTATATGGAATAAAAATATGATGCCGATATCGAAGAAAAAACAGAATTAATATAATTAAAAACGGCGGCAGATAAAATTTGCCGCCGTTTTGCAAAGGAGCTATTTATGGAAATACCAAAAGCGATAATAACGCATATGAAAAAATACAGTGAACATCTGCGCCGTTATCCAAAACTGCGGAAAATGTATGAGAGCTGTTATTTAAGTACTATAAGAACAGCGTTAAGACAGATGGACGGTTCATATTTTGTCCTTACCGGTGACATTCCCGCAATGTGGCTGAGAGATTCCACAGCTGAAGTTGTAATATATCTTGATGCCGCCAAGGAGAGTGATGAAGTGCGGGATATTATAAAAGGCGTTATAGACCGTCAGATGGACTATATTTTAATTGACCCGTACGCCAATGCGTTTAATGAGGACAATAATGGGAAACACGGTATGAATGACATTCCCAAACCGTCGGGATGGGTATGGGAAAGGAAATATGAGGTTGATTCCTTATGCTATCCATTGCAGCTTGTGTATAAGTATGTTAAGGCAACCGGGGATATATCAGTTATAGATGAGAAATTCAAAGAAACCGTGAAGCTTATATTACATGTGTGGCAGACAGAGCAATATCATGAAGAAAAGTCGGGGTATTATTTTATACGCCGTAACGCGCCGACCTCTGACACACTTCCTCATAAGGGCAAGGGCAATCCTGTCGCATATACCGGAATGACATGGTCAGGCTTCAGACCGAGCGATGACGCATGCCGGTATGGATATCTTGTTCCGTCAAACATGTTTGCGGCTGTAACTCTTAAATATGCGGCAGAGCTTCTTGACGGTGATATCAGTGAAAAATGCACAGTGCTTGCCGGAGAAATACGAAACGGAATTGAAGAATATGCCATTATAAATCATAGCAAATACGGCAAAATGTATGTATGTGAAACAGACGGATACGGAAACTATGAACTGTTTGACGATGCCAATATACCGAGCTTGCTGTCAATTCCTTATATAGGGTTTGCCGAAATTGACGATAAAATATATCAGAACACACGCCGTTTTATTTTGAGCGAAGATAATCCCTATTATTTTCGGGGCAATGATGTCTCAGGAGTGGGAAGTCCGCATACGCCTGACGGCTATATATGGCATATGGCGCTTTGTATGCAGGCGCTTACATCGCAGAATGCGAGAGAAATAAGAAATATAATAAATATGCTTGAAAACACCGATAATGATACATTGCGCATGCATGAGAGCTTTGATAAGGATAACCCTTCCGAATACACAAGACCATGGTTTTGCTGGGCGGATTCGCTTTTTGCAGAGACTGTGGAAATGGCAGTTCAAAAGGGTATAATTTAATGTGGGGTAAACTTTAAAATAAGTTTGCCTCATTTACTTTTACAGACAATGTCTTTATAATTATGATGTAAAGGTATATTCTGGTGAAAGGGGAGTTTTCTATGAAAAGATTTATTTCGTATATTTTGGCAGTAACTATGATTATCAGTATGTTCGGTAGCTTGACGGCGATTGGAAACGATGAGCCTGTTACAACGGTTTATCAGGCTGAGGATGCTCTTATAGGCACTGCGGGTACAATTGTGAGCAGTAAATTATCAGTTGCACTCGATAGTACAAACGGTCTTAAATATTATGTGGCCGGCACAGATGCCATTATGGCAATAGCGTATGATTTAGGGAAAATAAGCGCCGGAGATATAGTTGATGTTACAATGAACTTCAATATAACGGATTTCGGTGCAATGCAGCAGTCGTTGTATATACTTCCCGAAGATATATACACGGAATTAAGTGAAAAATCAATAAAAGATTATTATCCGGATTTTGAATCTGTGTATGGAGACTATAGGGCGGCAGTTTCTGAATCTCTTGACAGCAGCAATGTCATCTCAAAAACATGGTCAACGGACTCAATAACAAATGTTACAGCCGAAATGGACGGTCAGCTGATAGCGTGTGTAACCGGTATAAGAAATGGAGGAAAGCTCACATCATTTGTAAAGAAATTCGATGTGTCGATAATATCAAATTCGGAGGGGCCGATAGAGACAAATCCCCCTCAGGCAACAGAAATGCCAACAATAGAGCCAACACACGAACCTACTGCAACAGAAGTGCCAACAATAGAACCAACTCAAGAACCCCACGAAACAGAAACACCTTCGGCGAAGCCAACCCAAGAGCCAACGGAAGAAACAACGCCTAAGCCTGAGGAAGGAGTAACGTGGGCAGGCAGCATAGAAGAACTTACGGAAGCACTTAAGATAAATAATACAATAATTAAACTGTATAAAGATATAGACCTTGGTACAATAGGCTTGAAAACATCATGTGTAACATATGTTGACCTTAACGGTCATACATTGACTTCAAATACAAGCGCAGTCATAGAGATGGTACATGACATTACAATAGTTGATACAGGATCAACAAAGGGTGCACTTAAAAATACTAACTCAAATACCTCGTACGGAATAAAGTGTGCAGCTAAAAATGTTACTCTTAATGTTGAAGGGGCGGAGATTGACGCAGCATCACAGGCAATAATGCTAAATGGTGCGGGTTCTGTTGTAAATCTAAAGGATAACGCGGTAATTAACGGCGGCGCATATGCAATCAATGCAGGAGCAAACGGAACGCTCAATATTGAAAGTGCGGTCATAAACAGTGACGAAAGCTATAAAGGTTATGTATTCAGTGCAAGCGGCGCCGTCGTTACTATAGAGAACGGAACTTTTAATTACAACGGAACGATGAGTAGTATTGTCGTCTCCGGCAAAAGCAATATAACCATCAACGGAGGTGCATTTACAAATCCGAACAGTAAACGAGGTGTAATAAACAACGCAAAAGGATACAGCGGAACACTTACAATCAACGGAGGTACATTTGAAAATACAAACTCTGGCGGCTATAGTATTCTTGATGGTGACGAAGCAACAACGGCAACGCCGCCTGTGATAAATATAACAGGAGGAAATTTTAAGTCTGCTATAGGATTTACAAAACCTAATAATACAACAACTGAAATAATAATAACGGGTGGAAGCTTTATATTTGACCCGAAACAATACATAGATGAGAATATTTATGCAGCAGTAAATAAAGATGGTATGTATACGGTTGTAGATAAAAGCGAGATAACAGAAACTCCGAAACCGAGTGCTACGCCGATACCAACAGCCCCCCCAAATCCGACAGACATACCAAAGCCAACTGTAACCCCCAACTCAACAAATACACCAAAGCCTACAGTAACACCCGAACCGAGTGATACACCGAAGCCTACAGTAACACCCGGCCCGGCAGGTACGCCGAAACCGGTTGCTACTCCCAAGCCGACAGAGACAGTTACTCCGCAGGCAACACCAACAGGTATGCCTACATTTACTCCAGTCGTTAAACCTACGTCCAAGCCATCAATATGGGGCCCGGATGAACCTGTAATAAGCAATGCTTCATCTGGTGGAGGCGGGGGAGGAGGAATTTCATCTGCACCGCTGCCGCCGTTGGTTCCAAAAGCGACATCGAAACCTGAAATTGATATTTCTGATTTAAAGGGAGATACGGCAGAAATTACAAAAGCTACACAGTACCCTATCGTTGACTCAAATGATGCGTGGTTTACTGATGTTTTTGAAAATCAATGGTATTATGATTATGTTAAATATGCTGTTGATAATGGTCTGATGTCCGGAATGAGTGATACGGAATTCGGTTCTGAAATTAACATACAAAGATGTATGTTTGTAACTGTTCTTTATAGAATGGACGGAGAACCTGACAGTACAGAAGATATTGTATTTACGGATGTCCCTGAAAATGCGTATTTTAAGAAGGCAGTATCATGGGCTAACACGAATGGTATTGTTTCAGGATATTCAGATGACGAGTTTGCACCTGACGAAAATATAACTCGTGAGCAACTTGCCACTATAATATGGCGATATGCACGGTATAAAGGTATAGATATTTCATCTGAGAATGACAATGCTCTTAACTATGATGATACGCGGGAAATAAGTGATTATGCAATCCCTGCTATGAAGTGGATTATAGGTGTAGGTATTATCGGAGGCTTTGATGATAATACTCTCCGTCCCAAAGATAACACTACACGAGCGCAAACTGCAACAATATTAAAGAAATTCAATGACGTTTATAATGTTATTAAATAAAAACAAGGCTTGAAGGCTGATTGCGCAGTTTTTCAAGCCTTGTTTTATGAAAAGTAAATTGGAGGGAATAAAATGCTATATGAAAAGCTTTATTTAAGAGAAGATAAAAACTCGTACATAACTACATATATAATTGATGACCCGCTCGAACAGGATAGAAAAAGACCTGTTGTGATAATTTGTCCAGGCGGCGCGTATGAATATGTTTCACCGCGTGAAGGAGAGCCTGTGGCGCTTGCATTTAATGCGGCAGGATATCATGCTGTGGTTTTGACATACAGAACAAAGAAACTGTTTCCTGCCGCTCTGACGGATTTATCAGACGTTGTGCGTGCGGTACGAAATAATGCCGAAAGATGGAGGATTGACACAGATAAGGTAATTGTGTGCGGTTTTTCCGCAGGCGGACATCTTGCTGCAAGTCTTGGAGTGTTCCATGATAATGAGCCTGCGATAAAAACGGCGGATGGATTTAATAAACCGAATGGTATGATTTTATGCTATCCCGTAATTTCATCTGGAATTAATGCTCATCAGGCCTCAATTAAAAATATTGCAGGAGACAATAAAGATGTTGCGCAGAAGATGTCATTAGAAAAACAGGTGACAGCATCTTGTCCTCCTGCGTTTATCTGGCACAGTTTTGCTGATACAGTTGTACCGGTGCAGAACAGCATATGCATGGCAAAGTCATTGGCGGATAATAATATTCCTGTCGAACTTCATATTTTCCCAAACGGTCCTCACGGAATGTCAGTTGCAAATGAATATGTTGCAGAATGTGAAGAAGGAAACCGCACTGAAGTTCAGCAGTGGATTAAAATGGCGTCGGAATGGATAAGTAACTTATAGGAGAAAAATATGTATTATATTGGAATAGATCTGGGCGGCACAAATATAGCGGCAGGAATTGTTGAGGAAAAAGGAAAGATAATCTGCAAAAAATCAATACCTACATTGGCATATCGTTCAACAGACGAAATCGTTGCTGATATGGCAAAGCTTATAGGTATGCTCATTGAGAAAGGCGGCATAAGCACTTCTGAAATCAAATCAATAGGAATAGGCTGTCCGGGAACAATTGACATAGAAAACGGAGTTGTGATATACTCCAACAATATACCGATGAAGCACTATCCTATGGCGGACAAGCTTTACGAATGGACAGGGCTGCAAGTGTATATAGATAATGATGCAAACTGTGCGGCGTTGGGTGAATATGCTGTTTACGGTGAGGGTGTGAGTTCATTTATGCTTATAACTTTAGGAACAGGTGTTGGAGGCGGACTAATACTGAATGGGAGCATATACCACGGCTTTAATGGCGCAGCGGCAGAACCGGGACATATGACCATTGTAAGCGGCGGAGAAGAATGCAGCTGCGGTAAGCGCGGCTGCTGGGAGGCATATGCGAGCGCAACAGCGCTTATTAGACTGACAAAGGAAGCAATGAAAAAGAATCCTCAGAGCCTTATGAACAAAATTGCAGCTGAAAATGACAGGGTAACCGGAAAAACTGTATTTGATGCTGTGTTGGAAAATGACGGGGCAGCAAAAGCTGTTCTTAGTAATTATATTAGATACCTCTCAGATGGCATCGTGAATGTTGAAAATATGCTGCAGCCTGAAATTATAGCTATAGGCGGAGGAGTGAGTCACGCAGGTGAGACTTTGTTTGCTCCTGTGCGTGAATATGTCAGAAAATACGGTTTTAATAAATATTTGAAAAAAGCAAAAATCGTATCCGCAAAGCTTGGCAATGACGCAGGTATTGTAGGTGCGGCGTTATTGAATTTATAGAGAGTTGTTTAAGGTGAACCTTAAGAATGATTTTGTATGAGGCGCAGCACTATAATGGTTAAATAATAACTAAAAGCAGTTATCCGCAATCAGGAGGATAACTGCTTTTATAGTTACGAACAAATAGTTTATAATTAGTATTAAATGTGATATAATTTAATCAATACGAAATGAGATAGCAGTCTGTAAAATAATAGTTTTAGAAAAGACTTATATAGCTTTGTCGGCAAATATGTGCTTTTTAATATATGAGATACACATTGTGCAATATAGATTATTCTTAAAGAGAAGCAAACGGATTAAAATTGTAAAATATTAACGCATTAGTCGAATATATTTCTCATAGTATTTACAAAAGGAAAAGCTGGGGGTAACTACTATGAAGAAAATAGAACCGGTTAGGAGTTATGTTGTATTCGTAACGAAAAAAGATACGGAACATAAGCCACCTATGGAAATAAATAAGGAATTAGAAAATATTATCCGTAAACAAATTATAAATTGTGCTTGAAAAGAAAAAGTATATACTAATAGAAGATTGAAAGGGACTCATGTTTCTATTAGTACTGCTTTTTTAGAAGGAGAATAATATATGAGTACCAAATATCAGGTAAATAAAAAGGTTTTAGTATATTGTAGAGAAAGCAGGGATGATTTCGGAGTAAATTATGAACGAATAGAAACACAAAGAGATATATTGCTCGAATTTTGCAAAAGACAAGAGCTAAATAATATTGTTAAAGTCATTATGGATGACAATGTTACCGGTACGTCCTTTAAACGATTAGATGAGATAAAGAACATGATGGAAAATGGAGAAGTAGATATATTTGTTTGCAAAGATGCGTCAAGATTAGGACGAAACTTGTTAGAGAGTTTAAAGTTTATTGAATTTGTTGAAGAACACGAAGTGGAGATATTTTTTGAAAGTGAGGAATTTAATCCAGACTTATTTCCGCTTATTGCATGGTTTAATGAACGTCGTGCAAAGGACGATAGTGATAAGATACGTAGAGTATTGCGACATAAGCTTGAAAATGGATTGGTAATTGTCCCGCCATTCGGATATAAAAAAGAAAATGATACTATGGTTCCTGATGAAAATTCGGCAGATATAGTTAGAAAAATATTCGAAATGGCTTATAACGGCAGCACGCCGGCGCAGATAGCGGATTATCTTAACATTATACATGCTCCCAGTCCATCAGAAGGGCATAGTACGCAGCGAAAGATAGTTAATTCTATTTGGTCGCGCGATAATGTCAGACGTATATTGAAAAATCGGACGTATACAGGCACATATATTGGAGGAAAAATAGAGAAAGTCAGCTATAAAAGTAAAAAATACAGACCTGTACCTGAAGAAAATCAGGTAGTAATACATAATCATCATGAGGCATTAGTTTCACAGGAACATTTTGATTATATACAAGCACATCTTAAATCATTTAAAATAGCAGGCAGAAGACCTACACTAAATCCGCTTGCCGGTATGATGTATTGCGGGCGTTGCGGGACAAGTATACTTCTCAGAGCAAGGGATGGTGATAAACCTGTAAAATATGTGTGTGGCAAACATAATCGTGAGGGAGTTATCAAGGATGAACTGAGACCGAATTGGGGTTGTGGCCCTCATGCCGTATACTATGAAGATATAAAAAACATTATCCTTGACTATGTTTCTCGATTTATGAAGAATGAAAAATTCAAAAGGGAAATTCTCAAAGATATGGATTTCGATAAAGAGTTGAGCAAAATCAAGGATACTATTGCAAATCTGCATAGCAAAGAAAAAAAACTGCAAACAAAGTTTGATGTTTTGTATGAAGACAAATTGAATGGATTACTCCCTGATTTTATGTTTATAGAAAAATCCCAGCCGGTAACTGAGGAGATTAAGCAGATAAAAGAGCAAATAAACTTATTTGAAAGTGAGTTGAAACGCAATACAGTGGTAAATCCGGCTGACCAATATGAAAAATGTGTAAAAAAGCTGTATGAAACAGGATTGACACATGAAGCTATTTCAAGACTGTTTAGTAAAATTATAGTTTATGAACCTCATGATATTACTGAAGCTGACAGAGAAGAATACCATATTAAAGACGAGCAGTATAATGAATTATATGAAGGCGGCGGTTTACTATTTGTTCAAGAAAGACCATGGAGCAGTATAGCTATATCTATTCAATAATAATTCCCTCGCATTTATGCGGGGGAATTATCCTATTTATTTTAACCTTGTTATTTAAAAATAACAATCATTTATTTCTATTTATTTACACTAACACATTAAACCCGTACAGCCCCCCAATAATAATGTTTGAGCCAATAAAGCAAGGTTTTATCTAATGTTTTATCTAATATTTTTATTTACACCATCGCTACAAACTCATCCGGAAAATTATGTATGCCGATCGCAAGAGCTGTCATGAAGCCCATGCGCTTTAGAGCCACAGACCGATTGTCTTTTTCGTTTAGATTTCCGATATCGCCCTCGGCGGATGGAACAAAATAGTCAATTAATCCGATAAAGATAATACCGCCGAAAAATGCGGCAACAGCGATATAATATCCCATCTTATCACCCATTGCGGCGGAAAGGTATGTACGTGATTTTTGGAAAATTTCTATCATCGAAACGTATAGCATAACTCCCGCGGAGAAACCGAGCGAGCCGGCGAGAAATTTTGTGTTGGTGGTTTTGGCAAATACGGCAATGATACTGCCTACACCTGTCGCAAGTCCTGCCATTATTGTGAGAGACAGCGCAAACATGACGTTTGAATTCAATAAAATCATCTCCTTAATAGTTCTTATGGTATAATACGTTGTATATATTTTAATTGTTACTGAAAATTTTTGTTGATAAATTTGGAATTTAGGTATATAATTAAGTGAAAATATTTGAATATAAGGAATAAAAAGCTATGATAGAAATAACCTCTGTATCAAATAATAAATACAAATATATAAAATCTCTGGCGCAAAAAAAAATACGGCAAAAAAACGGTGAATATACTGTTGAAGGGATTAAGTCGGTATCGGACGCTCTGACTGCGGGTAAAAAACTGACCGGTGTG
>CAJTPP010000013.1:35547-36271 GCA_910578235.1 uncultured Clostridia bacterium
GTCTGACAAATTTTTTGAAAATGAATTTTTTGTATATCCTGACAATGTGCCTCTGTATAAACTTCCTGAGGATATTTTTGTTAAAATATGTGATACAAAAACGCCTCAGGGGATTATGGCGGTTGTGAAAACAGACGATATGTCGAATGCTATGCCTAAATTGACGGAAAGTTATATATACTGTGATTGTGTGAGTGATCCCGGTAATCTGGGAACAATTATACGCACGGCAGACGCGGCAGGGTTTAAGGGTGTATTTTTATCGGAGGGCTGCGCGGACGCGTACAGCCCGAAAACAGTTAGGGCAAGTATGGGCAGTTTTTTTCATATAGATATAGTAACTGATTTTTCATGTGAGAAGTTAAAAGCATGTAAAAAACAAGGTTTTTCAATTTTTGCAGGAGCGTTGGATGAAAATACGGTTGATTACAGATGTGTTGACATGACGGTTCCAACAATTATAGCTGTGGGAAACGAGGCTAACGGCGTCAGCAGTGAGGTTAGGGAATTGTGCCGCTGTGTGAAAATTCCTATTCTTGGAAAGGCGGAGTCGCTTAACGTAGGGGTGGCCGCCGCGCTTCTTATGTACGAGCTTGTCAGACAAAGGACTTGACAATTTGCTTGATTTGTAGTAATGTAACATAGATATTTCAGGTGGTGAGGAAATGGAACATAGTCTGTATTGGCTGTGGCTTACGGTTAAAAAGTGCATTACTCCGGCAAA
>CAJTPP010000013.1:36281-39930 GCA_910578235.1 uncultured Clostridia bacterium
GGCCGCGCTTCTTATGGAATATTTTGAGAGTATTGAGGATATATATTTTTCAAAGAATTTCAACAGTATATACGGTATAAGCGATAAAGACAAATCTGAACTTATGGACAAGGATTTGTCCGCGGCGGAACACGCGGCGGAAAAGACTTTTCGCCTGGGAGCTAAAATAATCGTATTTGATGATGAAAATTATCCTCAGCTGTTAAAGAATATACCAATCCCTCCGTATGTATTATATGTATTGGGTAAGATACCCGAGCTTGACAAAGTTCTTACAATAGGGGTTGTTGGAACGCGCAAATCCAGTGAATACGGAAACCGTATTACAGAGGAAATATGTTCTCAGCTTGCTGCAAATGGTGTTGTGACAGTCGGAGGACTGGCCGCTGGCATTGATGCGGTTGGCGCGTGGGCTACCATTAATGCAGGCGGAATAGCGGTGGGAGTCAGCGGATGCGGGCTGGACAGAGTGTATCCGGCGTCTAACGCCGAGCTTTACAAGGCTATGGCGAAAGACGGGTGTATAATGACAGAATATCCTCCGGGCGCAAAGCCTATTGGATTTCATTTTCCTGAACGCAACAGAATAATAGCAGGACTTTCAAGAGGTATTCTTGTGACAGAAGCTCCTGTGAAAAGCGGAGCGCTTATAACTGCGAGATATGCGCTTGAAAATAACCGTGATGTTTTTGCGGTGCCTCGTGGGATTGATGAGAAAATCTTTCAGGGAACCAATGAAATCATACAGCAGGGAGCGAAACTTGTTAAAAATGCGGAGGACATCTTATGCGAGTATCCGTATGCGGTAAAAATATCTCCTGTCAGAAAAGAGACCGGTGTTAAACAAATACCTTATAAACAGGAAGATAATATATCAAATACCGTTTCTGTACAGGATAACGGTAAATATAAAAGTCTGAGTGATAAAGAAAAACTGATAGCGGATATGCTCATGGAAAAGGATATGCAGATAGATGAAATGGCACGGGGACTTAAAATGCCGGCCGGTGAACTGAATACAAAGCTGATTATGCTTGAAATGAAGGGGATTGTAAAAAAACTTCCGGGAAGCAAATATCAGTTGAAGATATAAAATTGGGAGGAAAATATGGCAACGAAAAAACTGTTGATTGTAGAGTCGCCTGCAAAAGCGGGTACTATAAAAAAATATCTTGGCAAGGATTATACTGTAATGGCTTCAATGGGACATATTATTGATTTGCCTAAAAGTCAAATGGGAGTTGATCTGGAAAACGATTTTACACCCAGATATATAACGATACGTGGGAAAGGTCCGCTTCTTACGCAATTGAAAAAGGAAGCGAAGAAAGCTGATAAAGTTTATCTTGCAACTGACCCTGATCGTGAGGGCGAAGCCATAAGCTGGCATCTTGCGAACGCGCTGAATATTGATCCTGACTCGGATTGCCGCGTAACCTTTAATGAGATAACGAAAAATGCGGTAAAGAGCGCGATAAAAACGCCGAGAAGCATTGATATGGATCTTGTGGACGCCCAGCAGGCGAGACGTGTTCTGGACAGAATAGTAGGCTATACGCTCAGTCCTATATTGTGGGAGAAGGTCAAGAGAGGGTTGAGCGCGGGAAGGGTTCAATCTGTAGCGACAAAGCTCATATGTGACAGAGAAGAAGAAATTGAGAATTTTACTCCTCAGGAATACTGGACTATTGAAGCGACTATGACAGAACCGTCATCAAGAAAGGATTTTATTGCCAAGTATTACGGTGAAAACGGCAGCGAGATTAAGATAAACAACGCTGAGGAAGCGGCGAAAATCACCTCTGATATTAAGGACGCTGAGTTTGTTGTGGAAAAGGTAAAGAGGGGACAGCAGAAACGTAATCCTCAGCCTCCGTTTACCACAAGCACTTTACAGCAGGACGCGTCAAGAAAGTATAATTTTCAGGCCGCAAAGACAATGCAGATAGCTCAGACTTTGTATGAGGGAGTAAATATCGGAGGTAAAATCGGTTCAATAGGTCTTATAACATATATGAGAACCGACTCGCTGCGTATTGCGGATGACGCTCAGAAAGAAGCGGTTGATTACCTTACAAATACCTATGGCAGTGAATATGTAAATCCAAAGCAGTATAAGACTAAAAAAAGCGCGCAGGACGCGCATGAGGCTATCAGACCGACGTCTATAAGTATAAAACCTATAGACATAAAGGATAAGCTTACAAACGATCAGTACAGGCTGTATAAGCTTATATGGGAGAGGTTTGCGGCAAGTCAAATGTCAAGCGCTGTATATGACACAATGCAAACAACAATAAGGGCGGGCAGGCATACATTTAAGGCAAGCGGCTCAAATGTGAAATTTAAGGGATATATGACAGTTTACGTTGAGTCGGCGGACGAAAAGGAAGCAAAGAGCAAAATGCTTCCGCCGCTTGAGGAAAATCAGCGGCTAAAGCTGAAATGCTCGGAGGAGAAGCAGCATTTTACGCAACCTCCGGCCAGATACTCGGACGCCACACTGATACGCGAGCTGGAAGAGAACGGAATAGGCAGACCGTCTACCTATGCTCCCACAATTTCCACTATTGTTTCAAGAGGATATGTGGTAAGAAATAAAAAGCAGCTTATACCGACAGAGCTTGGGTTTGTGACATCTGAAATTATGAAGAATAATTTTTCGGACATAGTTGACGTTGAATTTACAGCCGATATGGAACAGGAGCTTGACAATGTCGAAGAAGGCTCTCTGGAATGGAAAAAGGTGCTTAACGATTTTTATCCATCGTTTTGCGACAGTCTTGAAAAAGCGCAGAAGAATATAGAGAAAATTCAGATAAAGGATGAGGAATCGGATGTCGTATGTGAAAAATGCGGTAGAAAGATGGTATATAAGCTGAGTAAATTCGGGAAATTTCTCGCGTGTCCCGGATATCCGGAATGTAAGAATACAAAGACAATACGTGAAGGGACAGGCGCGATGTGCCCGAAATGCGGAGGAGAAATTCTTGTTAAGAAATCCAGACGCGGCAAGATATATTACGGCTGCGAGCATTCGCCGAAATGTGATTTTATGCTCTGGGATATGCCCGTAAAGGATGAGGAGTGTCCTCAGTGCGGAGGACTGCTGCTTAAAAAGCAGGGTAAGCGAGGTAAAATATACTGTCATAACGAGGACTGTAAATATGAAAGAAAGCTAAAGGAAAACGAATAGTGAAGGTAAAGGTTATAGGAGCGGGATTGGCAGGCTGTGAGGCGGTATGGCAGCTTGTAAAAAACGGAATAGAGGTTGATCTGTATGAGATGAAGCCTGTCAAATATTCACCCGCTCATTCAAATGAAAATTTTGCGGAGCTTGTGTGTTCAAATTCTCTTAAAGCGGACAGGATTGAAAACGCATGCGGGTTGTTGAAAGAGGAAATGCGTCTTTTCGGCTCGGTAATGATGGAAGCGGCGGACATAAGCCGTGTGCCGGCGGGAGGAGCGCTTGCGGTAGACCGTGATATATTTTCAGAGTATATTACCGATAAAATAAAAAATCATCCGCTTGTGAACGTCATAAACGAGGAGGTTACAGAAATAAATACCGATGAATATACGGTAATAGCGACAGGACCTCTCACATCTGACACTCTGGCAGAGAGTATAAGGAAAATGACAGGCTCGG
>CAJTPP010000013.1:39993-42103 GCA_910578235.1 uncultured Clostridia bacterium
AAGCATAAATAAAGACAGGGTATTTAAGGCTGCGAGATATGATAAAGGCACTGCCGATTATATTAACTGCCCTATGACGAAGGATGAATACACGGCGTTTTATAACGAGCTGATATCGGCAGAGACCGTGCCGCTTAAAGAATTTGAAAATCAGAAGGTCTTTGAGGGTTGTATGCCCGTGGAAGTGATGGCGAAAAGAGGAGAACAGACTCTTGTATTCGGGCCGTTGAAACCTGTCGGACTTGTTAATCCCCAAACAGGTAAGGATGACGCTTATGCCGTTGTGCAGCTTCGTCAGGACAATAAAGAAGGCACTCTGTATAATCTCGTCGGATTTCAGACAAATCTGAAGTGGGGAGAACAGAAACGGGTATTTTCTATGATACCGGGACTGGAGAACGCGGAGTTTGCCCGCTATGGCGTTATGCACCGTAATACCTATATTAATTCGCCTATGCTGCTCGACACGTATTATCGTATGAAGAAATATCCGAAAATATTTTTTGCCGGGCAGATAACGGGAGTTGAAGGATATGTTGAGTCTGCTTCAAGCGGAATACTTGCCGGATATAATATGGCGGCTGTGCTTAACGGCACAAAAATGTTTGACCCTGACGCGAGAACTTGTATCGGCGCGCTGCCGCTGTACATATCAAACGCGGCAAATACAAAATTTCAGCCTATGAACGCTAATTTCGGGATTATTGAGGGACTTAACGAAAAAATACGAAATAAAGCCGAGCGCTATAACAAAATAGCAAACAGAGCTTTAGATATAGTAAAAAAACAACTGAAAGGAAATGAGTAATTATGACAAAGAAGTTTTTAGCCGCGGTTCTCGCGGCGACGGTAGGTATGACAGGAATGCTGGCAGGCTGCGGAAGCAAGACTGACGACAGCGCGTCAAACGCAAGTACCGCGGAGAAGGTGACTCCGACATTTATGTATTTTGTTTCAAACAGTGATGAGAATTTCGATAAGACCAATGAAATGGTTGCGGAGCTTGAAACGGAATATTCGCAGGACATAAAGTTTGAAATTATAAATGTCGATGAAAATCCTGAAGCCGCAGAAAATTTCCAGCTTGTTCAGGGACAGACTCCAGCGCTTATAATGCTTAACACGAATAATGACATTTCAGCTATCGAATTTAAGTGTTCGGATAAGGAGAAGCTTACATCGGATATAAAAGCCGCTCTGGAATAAACGTATAAAAGACCGTGATGAACGGTCTTTTTTGATACAGCCGTATAATAAATACTTCTTTTTCAAAAACTAACCGAAAAAGGAGAGAAATATTATGCAGAATATAAGAACGGACCTTGCTGTTGAAGCGCACGAACTTAGTAAAAAGCAGGCGAAAAACGCTTCGGAAATTGACGGAGTCATCTCCGAGGTGGAGGAAAAAAACGGAATATCAGTAACGAGAGTTAAAATAACAAACGAAAACGGGAGCAAAACGCTGGGAAAGGCAATCGGAAGTTATGTGACGATAGACGCTCCTGAACTGAAATACAGTCTTGAAATATATGAAAGCGTCTGTTCGCTGATAGCGGGAGAAATACGCAAAATGGCAGATATAAACAGTGACACGCTCACGCTGGTTGTGGGGCTGGGCAATAGGGATATAACGCCTGACGCGCTTGGCACGAATGTTGTTTCAAAACTGCTTGTAACAAATCATATTAAAAATCAGATAGATGATTTTTTTGGCGATAATGTAAGTGATGTGTGCGCTATTGCGCCGGGCGTGCTCGGCACAACAGGTATTGAAACGGCTGATATCATAAAATCTGTTGCCGATAAAGTAAAGCCGCAGCTTATAATAGCGGTGGACGCGCTTGCAGCGGCGGATATAAGGCGCGTAAGCACCACGATACAGATTTCAGATACCGGAATACAGCCGGGAGCGGGAGTAGGCAATAACCGTGAGGGACTGAATGAAAACACAATAGGCGTGAAGGTGATCGCCATAGGCGTTCCTACGGTAATCGACGCGTCGACGATTTCAAAGGTGGAAATACCTGAAGAAATGGCGCCGCTTATGGTAACGACAAAGGATATAGATCTTGTTATAGAAAGAACCTCAAAAACTGTGGCAAACGGTATA
>CAJTPP010000013.1:42135-47941 GCA_910578235.1 uncultured Clostridia bacterium
ATCTGGCTTTGCACCGTGATATGACGCTGCGTGACGTTGAAAGTTACGTGGGGTGATTGACATATTGAGGAAAAAAGAGTAAAATATATAAAAACTGCCGGAAAAAATTATGCAGTTTCAGACATGAAAGCAATATTTCAGGCGGGAAATATATAAAAAAGCAAAGGAGAACGTAAATGGACAGTATAAAAATAAATTCCAATATAAATTTATATTATATACCTATGACTAAGATGAAAACAACGACAGTCGGAGTATATATACACAGACCGCTGTGCGAGAAGGAAGTATCGGCAAACGCGCTGCTGCCGTATGTTATGAAAAGAAGCTGTAAGCTTTGTCCCGACAGCGAGTCAGTTTCAAAATATATGGAAAATCTTTACGGCGCGAGAACCGCGGCATGCACAATGAAGCTGGGTGACGATCATATCATACATTTCGGATTTGAGACTATTTCCGACAAATACGCGCCTGACAGCGCAAAGCTTGTCGCGGATATTGCGGAGCTTATGCTGTCGATTCTTTTTGAACCGACAGCCTTTACAGGCGATATTGTCGGGCTTGAAAAGAAAAACGCCTGTGACAGAATAATGGCGGAAATGAATGACAAAGCCGTATATGCTATGCACCGCTGCGGCGAGGAAATGTGCAAAGGCGACAGTTTTGCGCTGTCAATGCTCGGAACAGTTGACGGAATAAACGCTATAGACGCGGAGTCTTTAAAAAAACATTATAACAAGATAATCACATCATCAGTTATTGATATTTATATATGCGGCGATACGAATATTAAAGCTTTGACGGAGAAAATAAAAACATATACCGATAAAATCGCTTTCAGGGAAGCGTGCATACCTAAGTCTGAAATATTTAATGGCAATGGCGGTGTAAAGAAAGTTACCGACAAAATGGACGTGGCGCAGGGGAAGCTGTGTATGGGCTTTAAAACTGGAGTAAAAGCCAATGAAAATGATTATATATCATTTATGGTGCTTGCCAGCATATACGGCGGCGGAGCGCATTCAAAGCTGTTTAACAATGTGCGGGAAAAGCTTAGTCTTTGTTATTACGCGTCATGCAGTCTTGTAAAGAATAAGGGTATAATGTTCGTGAACGCGGGCATTGAGTTCAGGAATTTTCAGAAGGCGTATGACGAGATACTGGCTCAGCTGGAAGCGATTAAAAACGGAGAAATATCCGAACAGGAATTTACATCAGGCGTAAAGTCGATTGAAAATGATTTTGAGTCGTATAAGGATAATCAAAGAATGATGCAGGTGTATTATCTTAATCAGAAGGTTTCGGGTACGGATTATGATATAGACACGATGAAGGAAAGAATAGGGAAGGTTACACTAAAGGACGTTACAAGAGTAGCGAAAAATGTGGAGCTTGACACAGTCTATTTTCTTACGGGAAAGGAGGAAGCGTAAATGGAGCTTAAATTTGTAAAAAGCGATATAACGGGAGAGGAATTGTATTACGGCAAACATTCATCAGGCCTCGGAGTATATATAATACCTAAAAAGGATTACAGTAAGGCATACGCGATTTTCGGCACGCGCTACGGCTCGGTTGACTCAAAATTTGTTGTTCCCGGCGAAAGCGGTCTTACGGAGGTACCGGACGGTATCGCGCACTATCTCGAACATAAGATGTTTGACCAGCCTGACGGAAGCAATGTGTTTGATAAGTTTGCCAAGTACGGTGGAAACGCTAACGCCTTTACCTCGTTTAATATGACCGCTTATCTTTTTTCCGCCACACAGGATATAGAAAAAAATATTGAGACGCTTATGGATTATGTTCAAAGCCCGTATTTCACTGAGGAAAGCGTGCGGAAAGAGCAGGGAATAATCGGTCAGGAAATAAGAATGTATGACGATAACGGCGGATGGAGAGTGTTTTTTAACTTTCTGGAATGTCTTTATCAGGAGCATCCCGTAAAGAAGGATATTGCGGGTACCGTTGAGAGTATAAGCCGCATAACGCCTGAATATCTGTATAAATGCTATAATACTTTTTATAATCTTTCCAATATGTCAATAGTCGTTGCGGGCAATGTTGATCCTGTAAAAATCGCAAAGGTTATAGAAAGCGGCGTTAAGAAGAATGAGCCGTTTGATGAGGAAATAAGGAAGGTTTACCCGAATGAGCCTGATGAGATAGCCAAAGCTTACACTGAGCAGAAGCTTAGCGTTGCTATGCCTATGTTTATGCTTGGATTTAAAGACACGGATACGGGTTACAGCGGAAAAAGACTTCTTAAAAAGAGCATAGAAATGAATATTATACTTAAAATGCTTTTTGGGAAAAGTTCGCGGCTGTATAAAGATTTATATGAAAAAGGCCTTATAAACAACTCGTTTTCATTTGAGTATACAATGCAGCCCGATTACGCGTTTACAGCTATAGACGGCGAAAGTTCCGATCCCAAAGCCGTGTATGACGCTGTTATAAACGAGGTGGACAGAATAAGAAACGAGGGACTTTCAAAGGACGATTTTGAAAGAATAAAAAAGGTTATATGGGGAGACTATATCAGATCGCATAATGATATAGAGGATTACGCCGGGACATTTATGCGTATGCTGTTTATGGATATTGATTATTTCAATTTTATTGACGCTTATAAGAGCGTTACATTTGAGGACGTGCAGGCGCGTTTTGATAATCATTTTGTCAAAGAGCGCGGAGCGCTGTCGGTTGTAAATCCCGTATAAAAAAACTGCCGCTTTTGCGGCAGTTTTTTTATTCTATTCTTTTGCGTCTAATATTGCTTTGTATTCTTTTATTGTTTTTCTGTTTTTTTCCATTATGCGCATTAATTTATCAGGAGTATATTTCTCTAAGCCCATAATAAGATCATAGCAAAAGTACATTAAAAGAAGCAGAGTTTTTTCAACTTGTTCATCGTTCTGTTCACAGGTTACTATTCCCATATAATCAAGTATAAGTGTGTAGGCGGTTTCTGCATTGTTTGTACAGAGTGGCATAAAAGTTCTGTCAATTAATTCCCCGATCGACAAGCGCTGAAATTCGCTTTGTTTTCTCAATTCGGCGGCGGTCTGTTTTGCTACGGTAATTTTGATTTCTTCCAGTAGTTTTTTTTCATATTTTGACTCCTTTGGTAAAATGTATTTTCCGCGCAATAAAAAATGCGCAGCCCTTGATAGAGCTGCGCATAAAAACATAGCTCTAATCATAAAACTGCCACATTTTACAAATTCCAATCACAAGGATAGATATGTCAACTAAAGCTATTGTTTTTAGCTAATTTAACTATCCTTGGTTGTAATTATGTATGAAATTGTAAAATATGGCGTAACTATAATATCACATTTTAATCGTTTTGTAAATAGAAATAAAATAAAAATGCGCTAAGTCCAAAGGATAGCGCAATTTTTATCATAATTTACATTCAAGCTGGCAGTCATACGGTTCCTGTTCAACATGCTTCTGATTATACAGCATAGCGTCCGTACATCCCATAGCTTTATAAAACTCCTGTGTTTCAATAGCGGAATGAGCGGATATATACAGCTTTTTTGCACCATGTTCTGCCGCCCATGTCTTTGCCGCGATAAAAAGTGTTTTTCCAATGCCTTTGCCTCGCATATCCTCGGACACGTGAATGCTTGACAGGTCAAGATATCTGTGTTCGCCGCCGAATAAATCAGGCTCAACGGAAACAAAGCCTTTAAGAACACCGTCCTTAAAAGCGGCATATACAAAACCGTTCGTATCAGCGGTGCGCCTGAGACAGCTTATTAATGTTTTATAATCATTTTCAGACCAGTCGTCAATGAAAGGATCGTCTTTTATTATCCATGTGTTATTCTCGCGTCTGCGGCATTGTACTACTGTCTGGCGGCGTATAAAGCCGCTGAACAGGCGGCGGTCTATTTCACAGGAGTGCAGATTTTTGTATGTGATCATTGTCTGTCCTCCATGATTGACAGTATTTCTTCGGCGTAGGAGCGGGGTGTGCGCCCTTTT
Organism: uncultured Clostridia bacterium; assembly: GCA_910578235.1. Taxonomy (GTDB): domain Bacteria; phylum Bacillota; class Clostridia; order UBA1381; family UBA1381; genus Hominilimicola. The sequence continues at coordinate 46,135 of CAJTPP010000013.1, forward strand.
GTTACATTTATCGTGTAATCACAGTCAGCGTAAAACGGTTTTCGGTCATTAAAGCGTTTTTTTATGTTTTCAATACTGTCCTGCTTTAAAAGGGGACGTGTTTTTCTTGCTTCTTCCAGTCTGTCCTCTATAACGGAGAAGTCAGGAGAAAGGTTAAATATTACGCCTGTTTTTCTTAAATTCGCAATATTTTCACTCCGAAGCACAACGCCACCGCCTGTGGCAATAACGGCGTTTTCAAGCTGCGCCGCTCGCAGAACGATTTCCTGTTCTGTTTTTCTGAAATAATCCTCGCCGTAGTTGTCAAAAATTTCATTTATGCTCATTTGCATTTTCTCTGTAATCATATCGTCAGTATCGGCGGCGGTATATGATGAAAGCTCGGCAATAGCCTTGCTTACCGCGGTTTTTCCCGACGCCATGAAGCCTGTAAGCACTATATTCATCTTCCGAAAACCTCCTTTTTGATACGGGTTCCCATATCATCGGGCAGTTTTGTTTTGGTAAAAAGCTCGTAAGCTATAATTCCCTGATATATAAGCATGCCGAGCCCGTTAAGCGTTTTTGCTCCCCTCACTCGCGCTTCTCTGAGAAAAAGTGTCTCGTCAGGATTATAGATCATATCGACTACTGCGGTCTTTTCACAAATAAAGGATAAGTCATTTATTTCGTCAATACTGTCAGTAGGCAGAAGGCTTTCCTGAGGCTCCATGCCGGCTGAGGTGGTGTTTATGACAATATCAAAATCAGGAGTGCTGATATCGGTGTTAACACGGAAATTTTTTGTTTCAAGTATATTCTCGGCAAGTGATATTGCCTTGCTTTTTGTGCGGTTTACAACAGTTACCGCCGCCGCTCCGTTGTCAATGAGACGTATAAGCACCGGACGGACAACGCCGCCCGCTCCGATTATAAGGATCTTGCTGTCTTTGATGTTTATGCCCTCTTTTGAGAGGGACATGCAGAAGCCGTCCGCGTCAGTATTATATCCGAACAGTCTTCCGCCGCGGTTTACAACGGTATTTACTGATCCAAGCTCTTTTGCGGTGTCCGATACAAAGTCAAGATAACGCATTACCTCTACCTTATGAGGAGCTGTCACATTTATGCCTTTTATACCAAGGACTCGTATCGCTTCAATTGCTGCGCCGAGTTTTGTTGGATTTACACTCCACGCGCTGTAAATATAGTTATTATGTACAGCTTCGGATATGAAATTGTGCATCCTTGGTGAAAAGGTATGCTCAATAGGATATCCGATTATGCCGAGCTGTTGTGTGTGTCCGTCTATTTCAAACATTATGATCTCTCCGTTCGTTATTTTAAGATTAGTATAGCATATTTTTACTGTTTTGAACAGAGAAAAATTGTAAAAATTATTTTTTCGCTTTTGAGCGGAATATAATCGAAACAAGAAAACCGAATATAAGCGCGGCGCATATTCCGCCTGCTCCCGCCGTGAAGCCGCCTGTGAATACTCCGAGAAAGCCGCTTTCCTCCACGGCTCTGCGCACACCCTTGCACAAATTGTAGCCGAATCCTGTCAGCGGTACGGTCGCGCCTGCGCCCGCGAATTCAACGAGCGGAGCGTATATGCCTATAAGCTGAAGGAATACTCCGAGAACTACAAAGGTTACAAGTATTCTTGCCGGCGTCAGTTTTGTTTTGTCAATCAGTATTTGTCCCACGACACATATTAAACCGCCTATTATAAACGCTTTCAAAAAATCCATTTTATATCCGCCCCCTTAATTTTCTATTACTACGGCGTGCGCTATTGCGGGAATTGTCTCGCCCTGCTGTATAA
>CAJTPP010000013.1:48006-51104 GCA_910578235.1 uncultured Clostridia bacterium
CAGAAAACACTGCCGCAGCAGCCGCATCCGCTTCCTCCGGCATGCACGTCCTGCTCCTCGATATTATATATCATTTTACCGCAGTCCCGGTGGTTTTCACGAATATCATAGCCTTCGCCGAGCATAAGTTCCTGTAGTATATCCGAGCCTATAACGCCGAGATCGCCTGTCACAATCATATCATAGTCTTCGGGACGCGCGCCTGTGTCATGAAAATGTGCGAGAAGGGTATCTATAGCGGCGGGGCCATTGCCGCTCCCATATTGCTTATGTCTGTAACGCCTTTGTCTATGACTTTGCCTGTGGTGACGTGAGTCACTCTCGGCCCGCTGCCTCTTGCGGAAAGCACGGCGCAGCCGGCGCCTGTTACTGTCCACTGTGCGGACGGAGCGCGCTGGCCTCCGTATTCAAGCGGGTTGCGAAACTGACGTTCCGAGGAACAGAAATGGCTTGATGTGAGGCACATTACTCGGTCGGCGTATCCGCCGTCAACGAGTATGCTTCCGAGAGAAAGACTTTCGGTCATTGTCGAGCACGCCCCGTAAAGACCGAAAAACGGTATATCAAGATCACGAACGCTGTAATGCGCGCCGACACACTGGTTCAGCAGATCACCCGCGAGAATATAATCTATATCTCCTTGCGCAAATCTTGATTTTTCAAGCGCGAGCATGGCGGTTTGCTTTTGAAGCGTGCTTTCCGATTTTTCCCATGATTTTTCGCCGAGCGTATCATCGGTAAGAACAGTGTCAAAACTGTCCTTAAGAGGCCCTTCTCCCTCCTTAATTCCGGCTATGGACGCGGTTTCTGTTATAATCGGCTGATTATCAAGCTTTACAGTCTGTCTGCCTATTCTTTTACTCATAAATTATCATCTCCTTTAAAATAATCCTATTATCCAGTAAACAAGTCCCGCAATCCATGAGGCGAATATGCCGTAAAGAATAACCGGTCCTGCGATAGTAAAGATTTTCGCGCCGACACCCAGTATCATGCCTTCGGTTTTTGCTTCAAGCGCGGGTGACACAACCGAATTGGCAAAGCCGGTAATAGGCACAATTGTTCCCGCGCCGGCAAATTTTGCGATTTTCGGGTAAATATCAAGTCCGGTAAGCAGCGCGCCTAAAAAGATGAGAATAATCGAAGTGAAGGCGCCGGCCGCTTCTTCGTCAAGCCCCCATTGTTTCAGAAGCGTCAGTATGCACTGACCGATAACGCATATAATACCGCCTGAAACAAAAGCCTTTATACAGTTTGTGAAAATTTTTGAATTAGGCGTTTTTTTCTTGATATATTCGTTATATTCGTTGTTTGTCATTTCATTTTTCATAGCTGTCTCTCCTGTCTGTAAGCGTTTTTTCTATTGTTTTCAGATTAAAAGTAAAATATGCTGAAATGTGAATAAAAAATAAATTTTATAAAAAATTGCAGGTAACAGGTTGAATTTCGAGGCGTTTTGATATATACTAATTTAATACGAATACTTTTGTCAGAAAGGCCGGTATAGCTATGTTCGGATATGTCACCATATGCAGAGAAGCAATGAGCGAGGAAGGCCGGAATATTTTTAACGCGTATTACTGCGGACTGTGCAAGGCGACAGGCAGAATGTGCTCGCATGCGGCGCGTATGGGACTGAGCTATGATATAACTTTTCTTGCGATAGTCTTATCTTCCGTTGTCTCAGAGACACCGAAGCTTAACGAGCGAAAATGTCTGCTTCATCCCGTGCGGGGAAAGTACTGCGTTGAAAATGATGCCGCGGTAGATTATGCCGCGTGTATGGGAGTAATACTGACGTATCTGAAGCTTCTTGACGACTGGCGTGATGAAAGGAGCGTAAAAGCGCTGTGCGCAATGATGTTTTTTTACAGGGGAGTAAGAAAAGCGAAAAGACGTTATAAAACGGAATATGACAAAATAAAAAAATGTCTTGACACTTTGAGCGCGCTTGAAAGGGACAAATGCTTATCTGTTGATGAAACGGCTGACTGTTTCGCTAAAATACTTGAAATTCTTTTCACGCCAGAATTTATAGCCGACAACAATATGAAACGCTCTCTTGCGTGGCTGGGATATAATATCGGGCGGTGGATTTATATTATTGACGCTTATAACGATATTGAAAAGGATATTAAAAAAGATAATTATAATGTGCTTGCGGCGGCAAACAAGGGTATAAGTAGCGGCGTGATAAAACGGGATATGGCGGAAAGTATAGAAGCTTCGCTTACATTTACTCTTGAAAACGCCGCTTCCGCATATGACTTGCTTGATATACACAAAAATAAAGAAATTCTGGATAATATAATATACACAGCTTTAAAAGAAAAGCAAAAATATATTCTTGGAGGAAGCAATGGATCCGTATGAGGTATTGGGCGTCAGCGAGGACGCTGACGAGGAAACCATAAAAAAAGCGTATAGAACTCTTGTAAAAAAGTATCATCCTGACAGATATGTTAATAATCCGCTCTCGGATTTGGCCGCTGAGAAGATTAAGGAAATAAACAAAGCTTATGATACTATAATGAATAATAAAAATAATGCCGGTAACGGCGGGGCTTCTTACGGAGGCGGACAATACCGTGGCGGAGCGGGAAATGCGGGTCAGAGTTACAGCGGTCAGGCGAGTTTTCAGAACGTGCGTATTCTTATGTCACAGTCCCGTATACGGGAAGCTATGGCTATGCTCGAACAGTTGCCGAGAACGGCTGAGTGGTATTATTTATCAGGCTGCGCGAGACTGCGGATAGGCTGGTATGATCAGGCGTTAAGTTTTTTGCGTACCGCGGTTAACATGGAGCCTGACAACGCAGAATACCGCAGCGCGCTTGACAACGTGACAAACAGGAACAGAACATATACAACAAACACGGCGAATCCGACCGGTTCATGCTGCTGCGGAAACGGTTGTACGGACTGTTGTACAACATTGTTATGTATAGACTGTATCTGTCCGTGTTTTTAAATAAAAGATTGGAGAAGAATAAGAAATGAGTAAAGAACAGCATATAACATCTATCGGCGGACAAGCGGTAATGGAGGGCGTTATGATGCGCGGCCCGTATAAAACGACTGTCGCTGTGAGAAAGCCG
>CAJTPP010000013.1:51116-51458 GCA_910578235.1 uncultured Clostridia bacterium
GTGATATTGAAAGAAAGGTAGAAGAAAACGGTACAAAAACCCGGGGTAAATTCTTTTGTCTGCCTATAGTGCGCGGTTGCGTAAACTTTATTGACAGTCTTGTTATAGGTATGAAAGCGCTTATGTACAGCGCCGAATTTGTTGATATAGAGGGCGAGGAGGACAGTGAAAGTAAGTTTGACAAATGGCTGGACGCTAAGTTCGGCGACAAAATAAAGGATATTGTAATTTATTTTTCAATAGCGGTTTCGCTGGTGTTTTCTATTGCGTTATTTATGATTTTGCCGACATTTCTTACAAAGGGAGCTGAAAGGCTCGGCGAGATAATCCCACATATATCGG
>CAJTPP010000013.1:51472-53162 GCA_910578235.1 uncultured Clostridia bacterium
GGCTGCGACTGACTCGCACCTTTTTACCAGCCTTTTTGAGGGTATAGTCAGAATGGCAATATTCCTTGGCTACATGGCTCTTGTCTCGCGGATGAAGGAGATAAAAAGAGTGTTTGAATATCACGGGGCCGAGCATAAAACAATTGCGTGCTATGAAGCCGGAGAAGAACTGACGGTTGAGAATATAAAGAAATTTACACGCTTCCATCCGAGATGCGGAACAAGCTTTCTTTTGTTTGTAATGGTGGTGAGCATTATTCTGTTTGCTATGCTGCCGAGAGTTGATATGGTAATACTGAGAGTATTAATGCGTCTCGCGCTCCTGCCGGTGGTGGCGGGACTGTCATATGAGCTTATAAAATGGGCCGGCAGAAGCAAAAATAAATGTGTAGCATGGATGTCAAAGCCGGGTTTGTGGCTGCAAAAGCTGACGACTCGCGAGCCTGACGCTTCACAGATAGAAGTGGCTATTGCTTCTATGGAGCCATGTATTCCCGAGAATAAAGAGGATGACAGATGGTAATATCGGAGCTTGTGCGTAAAACCGCGTCTCAGCTTACGGAAAATCCGCGCTTTGAGGCTGAAATTATGGTTATGACCGCATTAGGGATATCCAGAACACAGCTTGTTACGGATAACAGGCGAGAAATAATGCAGTATGATATAGATATTGTCGCGGGAATGGTAAAGAGACGTCTTTTGGGAGAGCCGCTTCAATACATAGTCGGTGAATGTGAATTTATGTCGCTGGGGTTTTATGCTGAAAAAGGGGTGCTTATTCCGAGGAGCGATACCGAAACCCTTGTTGAAACAGTGCTTGAAGAAACAGACGGAGAGAACATACATGTTCTTGACATATGTACAGGGAGCGGGTGCATAGGCATAAGTATAGCGCATTACAGGGAAAAAGCCGCTGTTACGCTTGCTGACATAAGTGATAGAGCCTTGGCGCTTGCTCAAAAAAATATCAGACGAAACAGTGTGGCTGATCGTGTCAGGACAGTGAAAACAGATGTTTTGCATGAATGCCTTGACGGTGAGTACGACATTATAGTGTCAAATCCTCCGTATATAGAAACAGAGGTTATAGATACGCTTCAAACTGAGGTGAAGAATTTTGAGCCGCGTCTTGCGCTTGACGGCGGCAGAGATGGAATGGCGTTTTACAGACGCATAATAGAGATAGCTCCTTCATTATTAAGGGCAAATGGACTGATGGCTTTTGAGATCGGATATAATCAAGGGACAGCGGTAAAGAAAATGATGGAAAAGAATTTTAAAGAAGTAAAAATAATAAAGGATCTTTGCGGAAATGACAGGGTAGTGAAAGGCAGGAGAGTATAATGGACAGAGTACAAAAAGCGGTTGACTTATTCAAATCAGGCTGTAACTGCGCTCAGGCGATTGTTTGCGCATACAGCGATCTGTTTGATATAGATGAAAATACTGTAATGCGCATGAGCGAGGGGTTTGGCGGCGGCATGGGACGTATGCGTCTTACATGCGGGGCAGTGAGCGGTATGGCTATGCTTGCGGGAATGAAGGAAAGCAGGGGTATTCCCAAGGATATACCGACTCGTACAAAGGTATACGGTGTCATTCAGAATATGGCGAAGGAATTTGAAGAAAAAAACGGCTCTGTAATATGCGGTGATCTGCTCGGTGTAACGAAGCCTAAGGATACGGGAGC
>CAJTPP010000014.1:0-29672 GCA_910578235.1 uncultured Clostridia bacterium
TGGTATTAATTTTGTAAATAGTGCTTTCTCGCCTGGCTTCGGCGTGCGCCCCGCTTTCTTCTTAGATCAGTCATCAGTGGTATTTACCGGTGGTACAGGTGCATCTACGTCACCGTATACATTGGGTACAAAGGCTGTGGTAACAGTGGAGCAGCCGGAGTATATCTGGAATTACAGTGATAAGGATAAAACGGGAAATGACGCACCGCAGGTTAAAGCCACAAGCGGAGCGAGTGGCGCCGAGTTGGTATTCTCATCGAGTGACTCGTCAGTTGCGACCGTGGATGCGAACGGTAAAGTGAGCATCAAGGGAGCAGGAAGTGTCAACATAAGAATTACAACGAAGGCGATAGCCAATCCGGCGGTTGCGGCGGCGGATACTGTCACGGTTCCCGTGACGATTAAGCCGGTGAAGCCATACAAGGCAGTGGTAACCGCGATGTCCGGTGAGGACGGCAAGGTGACGCTGACTTGGGGTAACGGCAAAGGCGGCAATGTTGATAATGGCGGAAGCGCTATCAGTAATTTCTATGTAGAAAGAAAATTATCCACAGAAGGTGAAGCTGCATGGGCACAGATTGCTCAGGTAGCGGGTAACAGAAACTCAATCATTGACAGTGATGTTACAAACGGTACTTCTTATGATTATAGAGTATCTTCTGTAAACTCTGTCGGTTATTCGGACGCTTCCGAAACTGTAACAGCTAAACCGTATAAAATTCCTGACGCTCCTCAGAATGTTGAGGCGAATGCGACATCAAACGGATCAGTGGCTCTTTCATGGGACGCTCCGCTATCTGACGGCGGCGACACTGTGACAAGCTATCAGATCAAGGTATATTCTGATAATGATGGCGCTAAAGGTAATGATATCACATCAAGCGTCACGGTAAATCCTGTTGTCAATCCGACAGACGGCGGTAAATATACTGCTTCTGTAATCGGTATGAACAAGGGTACAAAGTATCACTTTGGCATTGCGGCTGTCAATAAGGCAGGCGCGGGCGCGGAGGCTTCTGCTGAAGCAACGACATGGACTAATCCGGCCGTTCCTCAGGAGGTAACAGCGCAGGCAATTGCGAAGGGTACTGTAAATGTTGAATGGAAAACTCCGGTATTTGACGGAGGCACAGCTATAACAAGCTATAAAGTTTCATACCGTAAGAAGGGCACAGAGGAGTGGACAGATCTTGCTCCTGTAGCTCCTACTTCGGCAAAGAAGGAGTCCGCTAAAATAACAGGACTTACAACGGGTGAAACTTATGAGGTTAAGGTTGCCGCTGTGAATAAGTCAGGCGGAAACGGTGAGGAAATGGTTGGTCCGGCATGCGATGTAATTGAAATCGTTGCAGCTGATATTCCTGACGCTCCTGTAATCACAGGCTTTAAAGCGGGTAACCGTATAATAACAATTACAGAAATTAAGAAAACAGATAACCACGCAAGCCCGATCACTACCTATATGGTATATTATAGAAGAAAGGGCGCAAGCGATTGGAAAACAAAGAGAGTTCAGGTAAATCCGTACGATATGGAAACAGCTTATGATGTTGTTATCGACGGTCTGACAAATAATGTTGAGTATGAGATACAGGTATCAGCCGTAAATATGATCGGTGAAAGTGCTCGTACAGAAATCGTAACTCAGAAAATTGGTCTTCCGGGACCTGTAAAAAATCTTGAAATTGTTCCTAAAGCGGGACAGATGATAGAGATTTCTTTTGATGCCGCTGACAGCAACGGCAGCGAGATTACACAATATAATATCTACGCTGACGGTAAATTGGCGGATACAATTACAGACGGCACATATAAGATGTTCGACGCTACTTCAAGAGATAACGGCGATGCGATTGATCTTGAAATCGCGGCTGTAAGCTCAGTGGGCGAGGGTGAAAAGACAGGTAAACTTGTAACTGTCGGCGCTCCGACATCTCCAGTGCTTACAAAATATGAAACAGATACAGAGGGTGTAACAGTTGGCTGGAACAGCGCCGCGACAAACGGTAATGCTATCAGAAGCTATACAGTTTACATTATTGATGAAGAGGGTAACAAGACTCCGTTCACTCGTACTGTATCAAGAGATGAGAGAGAAATCCCGTCATTCGAGCTGTATATTGGTACAGGCGAAAAAGCGGGTGCAAATCAGTTTGAATTTAAGGCGGGCGGTAAATACACTGTTGAGGTTACATGTACAAACTCAGCGGGTGAAGGTCTGCCGTCTAATAAAGGAAGCTTTACATTTGCGTCTCCGGCAGCTCCGGGTAATGTAGATGTGGAAGCAGGCAACAGAAAGCTGACTGTTTCGTGGACTCGTCCTGAAAATAACGGCGGCTTTGAAATAGTTGGTTATAACATATATCTAAACAATGATAAGGAAGCTACGGCTGCCGTATCATGGGAAAAGACAGAAGAAAATACTTATCAGCTTTATGTAAATGATTTACGTGACGCGTCTTTAGGACCTCAGCCATACGGCACTCCGCAGGGTGATTTATTCTCATTCACGGTTGTAATTGAAGGTCTTGCAAACGGTAACGCGTACACAGCTCAGGTAACGGCTGTAAACGAAAAGGGTGAAGGCCCGTCAGAGTCTAACGGTGAGCCTGATATTCCTGTAACACAGGCTTCGGCTCCGCAGAACGTGACAGCGACAGCTGAAAGCGGCAGCGTAATTAAGCTTTCATGGAGCAGACCTTTGAATAACGGCGGAAGCGCTATCACAGGTTATGTTGTAAGAGCTTATAAAGTTAGTGAAAAGAATTATGAGACAGGTGAGTATGAGGCTGTAACACGTAAGCTTGTTAAGACTTACGGTGACGGCGAAGATAAGATCACAGGTACAATTTATAAGGCTGCGGATCTTGAGACAGGCGACGGTTATGAATTTGAAGTAACTGCCGTTACAGAAGCGGGTGAAGGCCTTGTAAGTGACGCTGCTAACGGCGCGACTCATACAAAGCCGGGTAAGGCTGTAATTACAGACGCTTATTCAGGCGTTGGCAACACAAGAATTTATGTTGAATGGGCGGCTCCTAAGGATACAGGTAACGCTAAGATGACAGGTTACGATATTTATATCGGTGACTTCAAGATGAACCCGTCAAGAATTACCGAGCCTGACGCGGACGGTGTATACAGATATACGATCGTTTCAAACAGAATTACGGCAGGTCAGACATTTGATGTAAATGTTGTTTCATACAACGCAGTTACAGACGCGGCAGGTTATGTGCCTCCGTCAACTGATGAATTTGTGGGCGTAAGCTCTGAGACAAGATCAGTTAAAGCGGGCAGTGTTCCTCCTCCGAAGAAGGTTACACTTGAAGGAAATAACGCGGGCGACTTGACTGTTACATGGGATACGAGCTGCTATAGCAGAGAGGACTTATCACAGATCAGTGCGTTTGTTGTTTATCTTGACGGCAGCGCTACTCGTGTAGACGGTAATGCTACAAATACAACTACATTCACAATGCGTAAGCTGGGTGTTGAGCATATTGTTCAGGTATCTGCTATCGCGGGTGAAGAGGGAAGCAAGTCTGAGCCTGTATCAATAGTGCTTGGTACTCCTTCAAAGGTATCAAATGTAAGCGCTGTAGCTGACGCTAAGAACAGTGTAAAGGTTACATGGACTGCTCCTGAAATTGACTCGTCACTTGGAAGCAAGTTTATGCCGACAAAGTACACAGTCTATGTGGACGGTGTAAATAAGGGCGAGATTGGCGATGGTGTTTCAAGAGTTCCTGACGGAACTGCTATGGAAAAGACTATTGAAGGTCTTGAAGGCGGCAAAGAGTATGACGTGACTGTAACTGTAACAAACGGTTACGGCGAAGGCGCTCCGACTGAGGCCGTAAAGGTTATTCCTTGGGCTGAACCGGAAGCTCCTGTAATAAGCGACATTAAGCCGGGTCTTGGTTCGTTCAGCTTCAAGTATGCTGACGGTAATGGAAACGGCGCGCAGATTACAAGCCATAAGATTTATATTGTTAACGGTGACGGCAGTGAGCAGGAGATGACAGATGTTGTCTACAGCGATAATGTCGCTACTGTAAGAGGTGTTGCGGACGGCGCTGAACACAGCTTCTATATGGTAGCTGTAAACAGCAGAGGTCTTGCATCAGTTAAGGGCGAGATTTATAAGGTAATCACAGGTGTTCCTGCGGCTCCTGCAAATTTGACAGCTCAGGCGGGCGTAGGCAAGGTACTTATATCCTTCGATAAGGCGGAGGACGTAAGCGCTGATATCCCTGTTTCACGCTATGACGTCATGATTTATAAAGCTAATGATGTTGAAAATACAGAAATTATAACAATTACTCCTGATGGTTCAGCTAAGTATTCAGAGACAATCGACTCCTTTAAAGAGGAAAATCTGAAGAACGGTGTTGAATACGCGTTCAGAGTTCGCGCGGTTAATGATCAGAACGGCGAGGGCTCATGGAGTAATGCGGTAACAGCCATCCCGGGTACACCGGAAGCTCCGGTTATCACAAGCGCTGTTCCTGCAAGCGGTAAGATCAGTGTTGAGTGGACTGTTCCTCAGTCAAACGCAAGCAAGATCACAAGCTATGCAATTTATCTGAACGGTGAAGAAACACCTGTTCTTACAACAATTACAACAAGCGCTGTTATTGACGGCCTTGAAAACGGTAAGGAATACGCTGTAACAGTAAGCGCGATCAACCTTGCCGGTGAAGGCGCTCAGAGCCGTGCGGAAACAGTAATTCCGGGCGGTGTTCCGGGAGCTATTGACGGTAATAGCGTAGGTGTTGAATACACATATTCTGAGGCTGATGGCTGCGGCTTCATTCTGTCATGGGATTACCCGCAGGATGACGGTGGTTTGCCGATCAGAGAATATAAGGTAACAGGCAGCGGCTCAATTGTCGTTGACAACGAAAATAGAACTGCGACTATCACAGGTCTTGAAAAGGGTAAGGATTACAGCTATGACATCGTTGCCCGCTCTGACGCAGGTGATGGCGCTAAGTATACAACTAACTCGTTCACAACATTGGATGCGCCCGGCGCTCCGGCTCTCGAGGGTGTTGACTCATACAATAACTCATTCATTCTGACATGGACTGCTCCTGCCAATAACGGCGGCACAGACATCACAGAATATATTATTACAGCTAAGCCAAAGAACGGCGGCGCGTCAAAGACATTCACAGTAGCAAATCCGACTCCGAATGCCAACGGCGAATTTGTAGAGACTATCTCAGAAGGTCTTACAAATCAGAAATACATTCTGAGTGTTGCGGCTGTTAATGCTGTGGGCAGAAGCCTTACAGACTCAAATACAATCACGGTTACTTTGGTAAGCACGGTTGTTCAGACAGTTCCGAGCGCTCCGAATAATCTGGAAGCGGTAGCTGGTGACAGTGAAGTTACACTGACATGGAACGCTCCTGATACTGACGGTTACAGCTCAATCACAAAGTATGTGATCTGGTCAGGCAAAGACGCGCAGTATATGAGTGTTGCGGCAAGACTTGATGTGGCTACACTTTCGTCTGTAAATGGTAAGTACACATACACTGTAACAGGTTTGAAGAACGGTGAGGAACGCTTCTATAAGATTAACGCTGTAAACGCTGTATCAGCTGACGGCGGCGCGTTCACACAGCCTATATCGGCAACTCCGGTTAAGGTTACTGTTCCGGGTGCTCCTACATGGCCTGAGTTCGATAATACTAACGGTGTAAGTGCTTACGAGACAAACGCTGAGGGTAATGAAATTACTATTACCTGGGAAGCTCCTGAAAATAAGGGTGATACAGGTATTTCCGGATATGAAGTATATGTAGATGAAAATATGAATGGTGAGGTTCTTAAAGCTACTGTTACAGACACATCTTATGTATTGACAAATCCGGATGAAAAGACAACCTACAATGTTCGTGTTAAGGCTGTCAATGATGCGGGAGATGGTACATTCAGTAAGTACATTCGTGTATTCAGAAACCTGAATATAAGAAAAGAAAACGGATATACCTACGATGATTATTACAGAGATGGTATCTATGCTGAAATTGACGCTGATTACAACGGCTTCGTAGATGTTACTCCTGTTTACGGAAAGCCCGGTATACCGGAGAATGCTGCTCTTACAAAGACGTATGACGACAGCAATAATGCTGTTGCGGCGACAGTATCGTGGGAGAAGCCGACAGACGACGGTAATAAGCCGATACTTGGTTACTATATCACTATCAATGCCAACGAGCCTATAAAGTATGAATTAAGTGAAGCGCGTGCGGCGGCATTGAGCGATGATGCAGAGGTAATAAACGATAATGACAGCAGCTTTGAATACACATTCCCTGTTGATTACGGTGAGACATATGTTGTATCAGTAAGCGCTTACAACGCTGTTGGTACGGGTGCGTCTGCTACAATCACACCGGCATTAAAGATGGAACTTGAAGCTCCGTTTGAGCTTGACGGAAGTGTAAGAGATAAGAAATTTGTTGATCTTACATGGTCAATTCCAAACAAGAATATTGAAAAGTATATAATCTATGTAAACGGTCTTGCGGGTACTCCGATTGATCCTGCTACAGACAGCAATATGACAGTAGATTATGATACTATGACTGTTACCTACAGCATGGAAATGCCTGAGGTAAACAAAGAGTATAACTTTGCGGTAGCGGCACAGTACGCTGACAACAAGGTAAGTGAGTCGACAAAGCAGCCGATAACACTGAATACTCATGAGGAAGCGGCGCTTGCTCCTACAAATCTACAGGTTACAGAGAGCGGCGAGGATATAATCCTTTCATGGGATCCTCCTACTAATCTTGATGATGATATAGATCATTATCAGATATATGTCGGCGGAGTTGCATATCCGGAGAATAAGGTAAGCAGTAACTCTATAAACGCGGTTGTTACGATTCCTGATATTAAAGCTGATATGATCTATACATTGACTGTAAGAGCTATCAGTAAGTATGGAACAGAAGGCGCTATTCAGAAGGACGGAACTAATCCTCCTGCTCAGTACAGCAAGCAGTCTACAGGCGAGTTTGGTCCGGAAACGCCTGCAATGCCGACAAATGTTCAGTTTAACTTTGATATAGCTGATGACGGCATGCTGGCTACAGGTAAGAATGTTACAATCACATGGGATACAGCGGGTACAGATGCGGAGCATACTGTAGTGGCTGACAGCTTCAAGGTTCATATTTATCATGGATCTGTTGAGCAGATTGATACAGTAACTGATGGTTCAAACAGCTATAGATATGAGGCTACACCGGGTGAAAACTACGTTGTATGTATAGAGCCGTTCTATGGAGTGACGGCAGGTGAGAGAAGTAATGACAATATGACATTTACAAATCCTGATCCTGTACCTCCGACAGCTCCTGAACTGACAGTAGAGCAGAGTAAGGATAAGAATACGGTTGTATTGACATACACACCTGTAGAAGAAGGAATTGAATACTATCTGATTGTAAACGGTGATGAAGATAATGCTCAGTTGTTTACATCCGGACAGAGCTATGATCTGTCAGCTGATATTGCAAACTACTTCTTCACAATAAAGGCTGAAAAGACTTATTCTAACGGAGTTAAGACTTCGGCAAAATCTAACATTGTTTCGGTAAATACAAATCCTGATCCTGTTGATGTATCAGAATATAATTCTAATGCTCCTGAGGTTACAGGAAGTATATCAAACGGAACTGACAAGGTGAAGGTATTCTGGAATGCTCCGACACCTCGTAAGGACGAAGAAGGCAATGTTATTGAAAAGGGCGAGATCAAGTGTTACTACGTATATGTAGACGGAGAGTATGCGGCTTCTGTAAATGCAGATGCGGAGCTTGTATACGAGGTTGATTTCGCGGGATCTGCAATTACGGCAACTAAGGATGTTGAAATAAAGGTTGTTAAGAGTATTCCAAACAATGAGTCAGCAATTGTTGCAACATCCGATAAGTGGGTAGCCACACCGAACTGTAATATCGTAGGTGATGATGATTATACGAATAATAACAAAGACACCGACAATATTACCAATCCAGATCCGAGCGGAACAGGTAAGCCGGGTGAAGCGGTAGACGCGGTTACAATTCCGATTAAGAGCATCAGTGCCGTTAAGGATGTTACAATTCAGTTTATAGATAAGGCTACTGATATGGCAGTTAAGACTATATCTAATAAAGCTGACGCTGATACCACTGCCGGAAAGCTTGAATTGGCTGACGGTGCGGGAACGCTTAGTCTTCCTATAGATAACAGATTCAACGAGAATGCGACTTATGATGTTGTTGTAAGTAAAGGCGGATTTACAGATTATACGGTTGAGGGAGTTCCTTATACAGATCTTAAGAATCTTGCATCAGCATTTGAAGATGTTGTAATGTATGCGGGAGATATGAATCGTGATGGAACAGTAAACAATTTTGACCGTAATGACTTAGTTAAAAATATGGGAAAAATTGCTGTATCATCAGCTGATGGTGATTTGGATGATAATGGTGTAATAAACAATTTTGACCGTAATGACTTAGTTAAAAATATGGGAAAATCTAAAATAACAGTTTCTTGGTCTAAGTAATTAGATAAATTAAGGAGATTAATATGAATAAAAAAATGAAAAAAGGATTATCAATCTTCCTTTCACTTGTAATGGTATTATCATTACTGCCGGTGCAATTTGCGCTGGCAGTAGTGGATAATAGTACTGACAGAGAAAAGGACGTAATACCAGTGCAACATGGTACATTGGATGCATTGGCATCATCAGGATTTGCAGGTCATGTTTTAGAGCTAAACAAAGTTACAGATAATGCAAACTATGATTATGAAATGGTTGTTCAGGCATATAATATGGAACCTGTAATAAATTATCAGTTATGTATGACTTATGATACTAATGATGTAACATGGGTTAGAAGAAACGGTACTCCATATGCCAGCAGCAGTACTGCTACTAATATGTTAAGAGCCGGCACTGTAACAAGAAATATGATTAGTGAAGCAGCTGCTAATTACAGCGAGGATGACGGAGATGATGTTATTCTTGGTAAAAATCTTAACACAGTTTTATTTAGTGATGCGTGGGAGATTAAAGTTACAGAGGGAATAGATTCGACTACTAAAAATCAGATTGTAGTAAGTACGGCAGTTTCTTATGGCTTGTCAGAAGAAGATTGGACAAATGCGGGAACTGGTGCAGTATCAAAACTTCAAGATGGATATAAAGTATATGGTTTTCCTAAAAATGAGCGTAATACATTGTATACAATGTATTTTAAATTAAAGGACAGTAGTAAAGATATAACTCCTACTACTTTTGAGATGTCTTATGACAGAACTAACTGGGTTAATGGTTCAGCAGGTACAAGACAAGATGAAGATAGAAATCATTATTATGAAAATGAGAATACTTATCTTGTAAATTTCCCTGAAAAGGAAATGGCAAAGCAGTCAGTAGAGTTTACAAAGATTGAGGACTCAAAAGGCAATCCGCTTAATGAGGCGGACGTAAAGATTTACGAAGGCTCATCTGCTGCGCGCGCGGCTACACTTGTAACACAGGGTAAGACAGACGCAAACGGACATTATAAATCAGATGCGGTACTTTCTGTAAACAAGCCGTACCATTATGTGATTTCAAAAACCGGATATGCGGATCAGACAGCTGATTTTACAATTGGGGGTGAAGCAACGCATACAATAGCATCTGTTCAGATGGTTGCTGAAACAGAAGCTACATATCCTGTAACTATTACAGTAAAGAACGCGGACACAAATCAGCCGGTTGAGGGCGCAAGAGTTATAATCGGCGGTAATTACCTGTCAGGCACTACTAATTCAAGCGGTATAGTTACAGGTACATCTAAGGCGGGTACATTCGCTTTAGAAGCTGAAGCGAATAATTTTGAAAAGGCAGTAGGTTCAATAACTGTAAATAAGACAGGCACAAATCAGGCGTCAATTAGTATGGAGCCGCAGCGTGCAGAGGTGACAATACCTACAATTAACGCTGAGGGTAATCCTGATATAACAATAACGGCAACACAGACTTCAGAAGGAACAACAGGCTGGGGTGGAAAAGGCGACTCAAAGAACTATACAACAAGCGACAGTGTAAAGCTTCCGCAGGGTGATTTCACAATCGAGATTTCTGCTCCCGGATTTGCTCCGAGCATAATGTATGTTCATGTTGACGCAAGCAACAATGTTACATATTTCAGCGACGCTGAACACAATACAACTGTAGATCCGTCAACTCCGGTTAATTTGGAGAAGATGAGCGATCCTTACTACAATGTAAAGATTGTAAAGGATGAAACAAATACTAAGCAGTATAATGCTACGGTAACGCTTGGTAATATCAACACTCAGGGTGCTACATTCGGTATCAAATATGATAAGGATGTATTTGATCTTACAAGTTTTGATCTTAATACAGATCAGCTGATACTTTTTGATGCTAAGACAGGTACGGCGGCTGAGAAGCCATTGGCAGAAAACGCTGCCGAGGGATATCACATATTCCAGTGGGCAGCTGTAGGTTATGACGGCGGCGACAAGGATAATCCTGAATATAAGGACTTGGATGCAAGAACAACGCCGCAGAAGATCGCTACATATAAATTTACATTAAAATCAGGAAAGACAGAAGCTGATATTACAGCTGACGCATTCACAGTAATGCCTTATGATAAAACAAAGGAAGGCCGTGAATATATAGCTGCTAATGCTGATGACTTAAATGAAGGTCAGAACTTTTCAGATACATGGTGGAGATACACCATGGACTCGACAAATGATGAGAGCGCTCCTAAGGCAAGAAGACTTGAAAAATCTAAGGCTACTTTAAACGGTTTCTATCAGGCATATGCAGCATTCCTTGGTGATGCGGAAACAATTCCTGATTTCGATCCCGATAATGACAGTGAGGAAAATTCACTATTCTATGATGTGCTGACAACATTTGAGTTTGATCATCAAAAATCTGCTCTGACATTTGTTGTTACAGACAAAGAAACAGGTTTACCTTTAGGTAATACATCAATTACTTTATATGATCAGACAGGTACTACAGTTGTAGATACTATTACGACAAATGACTCCGGTATGGTTACATATCCTGTAGACGGTGATGCTGACTTCCAGTATATAGCAAGCTGCCAGGGTTACTGGGATATTCCTGAAACAGCTAAAAATCCTGTTTCTGTAAAGAATAATGAAACTACTATCGAGTATGTAGAGATGGAAAAGAAGATTTACCATACTCCTGTACTTGAATTTGCAGATCCTACAAGTACCCCGAATAATGACAAGGTTCATCTTGCGGGAGATAAGTTTGCTTATACAGGCAGAGATTTCTATTTCTATCTTGACGCGGACACAGGCTATAAGATAGAAGATGGTGCGAATGTAGTTGTAGAAGTAACTTATGATGACGGTACTGTTAAAACAGTAAAACCGACAATAAAAGATGGAGTATACTATGTTGAGGCTGCCGAGATTGTTGGTAGTCCTACAAATGACACTCCTGATCTAAACGGTTTCCCGTCATATGACATTAAGATTAAAGTTATAGAGGCAACTATTACAAAGACAGAGGAGAAATTTACAGCAACCGCTAACGTAGGAAAGAATGGTACTGTGGATTACGAAGCGGATACAGGTGAAATTCCGAAGCCGTCAACTGTTACAACTCCGGTTGAGGATGGCAGCATTGTAATTGAGGAAATTGATCCGATAGCTGTTCCTGCTCCTGTGCTTGGTGATTTCAAATTCCAGGCTAAGCCGGGTTATAAGGTTGAAAAGGTTTTTGTAAACGGTATTCAAATTCATGATTATGATGATTTGGAAAACTTTGACTATACCTTTACAGATCTTACAATGGACAATGATATTACAGTTACCTTCTATGACGGTACACCGAGCGAGGAAGGCGTAATTACTCTTGTTGTAGGTCCTGAGGGAAAAGTTGACGTTACTGCTCCTGATGCTGTAACAGATATTACAGACACAAGAAAGACTTATGTTTATACAAAGGCGGATATAGAGGGTTCAAACAATACTCTTGACTTTACTGTAAAACCGGATGCGGGCGCGACTGTTAAGGTTCAGTCTGAAAAGGACGGCGTTAAAACAGATATTACTTCAACGGGAACAGGAACTGATTCTCATGATTATACTGTTACAGTAAATAAGAATGAAAACCTGATCGTATATGTCACTTTTGATGAAAACACAATCTTTGTAAAGACTTATGTAAAGAGCGGAGAGGGTAAAATTGAGCCTCTTGGCGTGCTTATTAAGAAAAAGCATGACAGCGTTACGGTTACAATGACAGCTAAGCCGTCAAATCCGGGTGATGAGAAGAACTGGTCAGCGGTTGCGGTTGACGTAAACGGCAAAGAAATAAAGAATGCTGATAAAGCACAGCCGTTTGTGTATACGGTTGAAAGTATTCAGGAGGATACTGAGATAGGCGCTATCTTTGAGGAAACAGCGTTTACAGTAACAGGTTATGTTGATCTGTCTCAGGCATCAAATATTACAACAGACAATGCTAATACAGGCGCGACTGTATACTGTACGCGTCAGTCTGACGGATATGCTGTAGCTCCTGTAGTAACGACAACAGACCGTAAGAATGCGGCATTCTCCGTAGAGCTTCCTAAGGGTGTATGGACAATTACTGTTAAGAAGAAGGGTTATATCAATTATACGGTAACTGACTTTACTGTTGAGGGAACAAGCAATGTAACCTTCGGTTTGGCTGATGGTGAGACAGATACTTCTGAGGCAAAGAAGATCACTCCGTATATCGGTAATACTGACGGTTCAGGAAAGGTTATTTCATTCCTTGACGCTAATGTTATAGCGAACGGTCTTCGTCCGCACGCAAATCAGGTTATCAAGAACAGATCAAATGTTGATGATGACGAGGCTATAACATATTACGATCTACTGTATGTAAAGTATAACTACGGTAGAAGAACTGTTAAAGAAACATATGATGATTTCATGGCTAATACTATAACTAATCCATATATTCCTGACAGTGAAAAGTAATTTATGGAGGCATCAAGAATGAAAATACAAAAGATAGTAAGCATGCTTCTATCGTTTATATTTCTAATCTTCACACTGGGAGCTGTGCCGGTTTCGGCGCAGCCCTCGGATGTGGGTTATGTGGTTTCTGCGGCTGAGGAAAACGGTAATTTTCTTATGGACATATCGCTGCATCATGTAAGCTCATTGGGCGGAAGGCTGGCGATAGCTTTTGATACTGAGAAGCTTGAAATAGCGGATACATCTTCTTTGACAAATGCTGTAAAGCAGTCGGGCGGCGCTACAATCTCATCTGAGGGATTGGATGACTCCGTGTTATTGTCGAATGAAAAGGGCTATGTTATGTTCGCATGGCATGCGTCTACTACTGTTGCTGTTAATGCTTCCGCTTCTGATGTTAAGATAGCGTCAATAGCGTTCAAAATTAAGGACGGAGTATCAATAGATGATTTTAACCGTAACACAGTCAGCCTTTATTATGTAAATGAAACAATGGCTCATAAATGGAAGTGTAGCGCGGAAATCGTTACAGATTCGCTGGTAGCCTACAGAAATAATGATATAAACGACGCGTATGTATGTCAGATGTACTACGATTATCCTAACTGTGATGTAGTGCCTATTATTACATATGAAGCCGGAATAAATGTAACAGATTACAGCGGTAATCCGATCAGGGCGAATGTTACATTTGATAATTTGCAGGATACGACTAATTCATCGGGTTTTGTGTCTTTCCTTATGGAAAACGGAATTTACGCGTATCGTGTATCCGCTGAGGGATATGAAACAAAATCAGGTTATCTTATAATCAGAGATAGTGATGAGACAGTTGATGTTCAGCTTATGAGTCATGCGGAGATTGCGGCTGATACAGCCGACAGTATTTCTATAGGCTATGCGGACGGTGACAGCTCATCAAGTATTACATCAAGCCTTGTTCTTCCTACAGAGGGAGAATATGGTGAGGTAATAACATGGGAAAGCAGTAATGAAAATATTGTCAGTTCACAGGGTGTTGTAAAACGCGGTGATGATGATACGCATGTAACGCTGACAGTGACAGTTTCGCTTGGCGGAGCGGTTGAAAGCCGGAGCTTTGATGTGACGGTAAAGGGCAGACTGAGCGCTGAGGAAAAAAATGCGGCGATTATAGCTCAGGATAAGCAGGCTCTTGAAATCCGCTATGCGCCGGGTGATAGTAAGAATTCTGTAACATCAGATATAATACTTCCCGAATTGGGAACATACGGATGCTCGATCATATGGTCAAGCAGTCGTGAGGACATTATATCTGAATACGGTTATGTAACGCGTCCGTCAGTGGATATAGAAGTTAAGCTTACCGCAATGATACTGCGCGCGGGAGCGCATGACACAAAGGAATTTACTGTAACGGTTAAGGCTGAAACCAAGCAGGATACAGTTTCCGACGAGGACATTGTAAACAAGGTTTTGTCGGCGGTGGAAATTGTATATGCGGATGGTGACAGCGCGAATAGTGTTACAAAAAATCTTACTTTGATGTCGCAGGGCGCGGAGGAAACGGAAATATATTGGATAAGCAGTCAGCCTGCTGTCGTAACGTCTTACGGCGGTATTGTGCGTCAGGCCGCGGATACAAAAGTAACGCTTACCGCAAAAGTAAGCCGAGGCAGTGTTTCTAAGGAGAAGGTATTCAATGTGCTTGTAAAGGCGGCGCCTTCAATTCCTTTAAATCCGAACTACGGTCAGGAGGAAGATATCAGGCATAATAACGAGGATAACTCAGACAGTACGCCGAAACCTACGGTTAAACCGGGTACAACTCCGTCTCCGTCAGCGACACATACGCCGACAGACACAAACGCTCCGTCAAAGGAACGCTTTAATGATATAGACAGCGTGCCATGGGCAAAGGAAGCGATACTTGCGCTTGCGGAAAAGGGCGTTATAAGCGGTACAAGCGATACTACATATTCACCGCAAAATCAGATACGCAGAGCGGATTTTATAACGCTGCTTGTGCGTATGCTAAAGCTTGACGGTGAAATATCAGAAAGCTTTGACGATGTAACAAAAGATAAATATTATTATGAAACCGTATCACTGGCGAAGTCGCTCGGAATAATATCGGGTGTGGGTGATAACAAGTTTAATCCTGAGGGTTCCATAACGCGTCAGGATATGATGGTTATGACATATAACGCGCTTGATAAGCTTAATATGGCGGATATGCCCGAGTCGGATTTGTCTGAATTTACAGATAAGAACAATGTTGCGGACTATGCTTATGAAAGTGTATCGCATCTTGTGGGAGCGGGTTATATAAGCGGTGATAACGGAAATCTTAATCCTAAAGGAAATACTACAAGAGCTGAAACGGCAGTATTTTTATACAAGCTTGATAAGAAATAAAAAAGAAAGGGTGACGGGTATCATGATGACCAAACTGGAAATAGCCGGTATCTTAAAAAGCATACGTAAAAGCACAGGACTTACCCAGCAGCAGCTGGCTGACCGTATGGGAAAGTCCCAGCAAATAATAGGGCACTGGGAAACAGGATATTCACAGCCTGATATGAGTACCTTGTTTGAATTGTTTGATATGTATGGTGTGAGTTTGGATGAAACATTTCTGAACAGAAACAGATAGTTTAAGCATGAAACAGGAATCTAAGTAGGATACGATAAAATGAATGTTAGGATAAAGAAAATAGCGGCAGTGTTGCTGATAACACTGCTCGCTCTTGCGCCGCTCTCCTGTGTTCAGGCAGTAGGAGAGTGGAGGGCAAGGTATATTATACAAAATGATAGCTATAACCCTGATACCAAAACCTATACAGCGGAGGTGTACCTTTCGACAATAGAAAATTTGCCAGGAGGTACCTTTGGTATGGCATATGACGCGTCTATAACGTCTGTTTCATTTGAATTCAGTGAGTATTTTCAAGAATTCAGCGATTACACCGATATGGCAAAAATGGAAAATCAAAGTGTTGTAAGCGGTCCGTTCATAGTCAAGCAATGGATAAAAAAAGATACGGCGCCTGCCAATCAGGAATTGCTTCTTGGAACAATCACTATTAATGATGTTGAGAGCGACAGTAATGGTCATCCTGCGGGCTGGAATAAGCAGACGCTTCGCCAGCTTGAATGGTATACGACTGATGTTTCGCAGTT
Source organism: uncultured Clostridia bacterium (assembly GCA_910578235.1). Taxonomy (GTDB): domain Bacteria; phylum Bacillota; class Clostridia; order UBA1381; family UBA1381; genus Hominilimicola. The sequence continues at coordinate 16,231 of CAJTPP010000014.1, forward strand.
CGAGTCATTTACTGAGAAATCAGATGAAACTAACGGCAGATGTATGAACGAGGAAATTTGGCGTAATTTTACGCCGGAGGAACTGGAATTACCGGAGGTAAAGAAATATGGTGTAACAGGCTGCTATCAGGGCGGTGACATAGCGGCTATGGCGGAGTACAGGGATACTGAATGGATTGATATTTGGTTTGAATTCAATACTTCTCTGGACTTGTCTGAAAAACCGAAAGTCACAGGCGATATAGAAAGCTACAACAGAAATAATGAGACTGCTGTGAGGCTGATAAGAAATGATAGCGGAGATATAATTCAGCCAAGCCTGATAACGCCGTATGATGATATAACCGCGCCTTTTGACGGCAGGGTAAGATGTTCATATGAATTTTCTGAGATGGATGACGGTGAGTATACGCTTGTTGTTCAAAAAGATGTTCATTTGACATACAGAACTGAAATTAAGGTTGAGGGTGCAAACGTCGTAGAGAATATCAAGCTGTATTGCGGTGATATTTCGGCCGATGAAAAAATAAAGCTGAACGACAGATCAACATTGCTGCGTTATTTAAACAAACGGATTTATGATAACAGCAGTGAAACGGCTAAAAGGTGCGATTTAAACGGTGATGGGAAAATTACATTTCATGATGTAAATATTTTGAAGACTTACTACAATAAGGAGTATGGGGGTGAGGCGTAGTGAGGAGGATATTGAGTTTTCTTTTAATTCTGGCGTGCCTTGCGGGGATAGTACCCTGCGTGGTTACGGCAGAAGATACAGAGCCGTCCTTAACGGTCATTGGATCGACTATTAAGAACGATAAAAACTATTTCGAGCTTACTATGCAGGTTACTCCCGGAAGCAAGGGGTTTTTTTCGGCAGGTATGGTGTTGTGGTATGACAAAAGCATAATGCGTCCTGCCGCTTGGGGAAACGGTGCTGATGTATTGCCTATGTCAGCATGTACCGACTGGCGTAATGTTGCGTCAATTCCTGCGGTATGTCCTACAGAAATGTCAGGTAAGACCGCGTTTGCTTATGAGAAATCAAACAGTGGCATACAGCCTACCGCAAGTCCTGCGGCGACAACTTCTCCCGAGGCGACTCCGGGTACTGAGCCTACGGCGGAACCGGCTGAGACACCGGACGCGCCTGTGGTAAGACGAAACATAGGCAGAAGAGATACAGACAGCGGGACAGAGGAAACTCCTTTGCCGGAAGTGACGGTCTCACCAGAGACAACAGCTTCTCCCGAGGAGACGGCTTTGCCTGAAGTAAGCACATCGCCTGTGCCTTCGACACCTGAGCCTGTACAGCCGGGAGACGGTTATTTATACATAAGCTCAGAAAGCGCATTGCCTGTTAGGAGTCTGCCTAATAACGGGCGTGTTGTAACAGTGCGTTTTAAGTATGCTGGCGATACTCCGGAAGCAATGGCCGCAAGTAAGCAGACTATCATTGATAAGTTTGAAAACGCAAATAATCCTGCAAAAACAGATAGGATAATAGATCTTGCGCCGGATAATATAGCGGCGGCTTCTCCTGCGGGACAGGTAGTATTTGTCGGGGCTGGAGATCCTGAGGACGATGTAACAGAATATTATTATCTCAACGGTACCACTTCGGAGACTACAGAAGGAACAAAGCATGATGTGCTTTTGAGTAAAGCCCCGAATTTTGTGCTTGAAAAAGATGTGCAGAGCGCAAACACAGGCGGAGGAAGTAATCCGGCAGATTTTGCCGCTCTTGTATTCTTTGACTGGGATGAGAGTAGCTTGCTCGGATCGCTTGTTGTTGACGGTAAAGCGGAGCAGTCTGAGATCATTAAGCAGACCAATGACTTTGCTCTGACGCTTATGGCGCCTGATAACGATGGCAATAAGCCGTCTATGGGCGACACTTGGGCAGATACTGACGCTAAGAATTGTACTATATATAATCCTGAATTGGGAGACGACGGCAAGGCAAAATACCCGCTGTCGAGCCATAACGGCTATACATTTGGTAAATGGATAGAGTTTGACTCGGACGCGTTTACTGTATATGGAGAATCAGTCAATGCTTCATCTGCTAATGCTATGATTGATGAACCGGCTCCGCAATCACCTGCATACCAAAATATTTCGGGTGGTCTTGTACTAAAAGCCGCCTATACTGCAAATATTTCAATGAGTAAGGAAGAGTTATCAACACCGGCATTAAGATGGTATTCATTATCAAATCTTATTGATCCTAATGACGGATATTTTGGACGATATGGAACATCTAGCAACTATAAGGTTTGTGTTAAGGTGAACAGATTTAATACAAATAATAGTCCTGTTTATCGTCCGAGAACAACGGCACTCAGAGTTTCGTATAATATTGATGGCGTAAATATTATATCATTATCAAATCTTAAAAATGTTGATGAGCAGATTGTTGAAGTTGCAGCACCTGCGCCGCCTACGGGAAAAAAGTATTCAGTTACTTTTACAATTATTGATATAGGCGGTGTTCCTGACTGGGCTACCGGTGCAGCTGCGCGTTCTGATGGTTTTACTGTAGAATCTGATGTGTATGTGCTTCAAGGTATGGTTATGTATATGAATACATTTCCTTCAACTATAGCTGATTTAACAAGTAATTTTAGTGCACCATCGGCGAATGATTTTAGAGCTGCCGGTTTGACTGTAGCAACATCGGCAACAGCTCGTAGAACAGCTGTAAGAAATATAGCGGCTGCGCAAGCGCAAAAGTTAGCTGATACAGGAAAGCAATATCTTACGTTGGAGGAAATGCAGAATGCGATAACATATGGAAATTATCTTGGTTCATGACCTTTAAGAAAATAATATGCTTAACGCATTTTATCATAGATATTAAAAAAACAAAAAGGAGACAACAATGAAAAAGAGATTTGCAAGTTTTTTTCTGATATTAAGTCTGCTGGCAAGCTTAATATCAGTACCTACGGTAGCATTAGCAGTTGAAGATGCTTCGGCTGATTTGACAGAGGCTAAAATTACTGTTACCGGAAATGCTAGTACCGGATATACTATGACAATACCATTTAAAAACAGAACACCCTATTATGTTGCTGTTTATAGTAAAAAAGCTGTAGAAGAACAAGAAGGTGAAGCGGTAGCGGATAATTGGGTCATTGATAACGTAAATGTTATGACACTATCAAAAGCCAATGAAAGTGCAACCGGTATAAAAGATGGAGACCATGCACCGGTGTTTTTTGACAATGGTCAGGGAGAAGCAAACACAGTAAAAACAATAAATATTCCCGGATCTAAAATATCTTCAAGTTTGTATAATACAGCAGGAGATACATATTTTATATTATTTACTACAGAGAATGCTGGTTCTACAAACCAGTGGGCAGATAAATTTGCTCTTGATACAACGGGTGCTGTAGATGACGGTAAGACTGTTGTAACAGTAGAGCCTGTTTCAAAGGTATATGATGGAACTGCAATGGGTACAGATATGCCGGCATTCGTAGTTAAGAAAGCTGATGGTACAGTGCTTACAAAGGATACAGATTATACAATTGCAGCTCCATCAGGCGATGTTAAAGATGTAAAGACCGACGGATATGGTTACACGATTACATTGCAAGATCCTGACACATATAAATTTATAGTTGATAATGCGGCTGCAGCATCAACAACAGTGAAGTTTAATATCACTCCTGCGGCGCTTTCAGTAGGATTAACAGCCGGTAAGACAAAGGATTACAATACAGCATTGACATTGGCGGATACAGACTTTACAGCGACAGGACTTAAGACAGGCGATACGGTTGCGGCGTTATTCAGCAGCTGGGGTATAACTTCTGACGGTCTGGCTAAAACTGCTGATGTAAAGGCCGGAGGTTATGATATCAAATTTGCAAGCGGCAATGCTACAAAGCAGACTAAGGGTAATTATGAAATAACTCTTAATACTACAAATAAAATAACAGTTAATCCGCTTGCTACAAAGCTTGTTGCGACACCGAAAACAGGCTTGATATACACAGGCAATACATTTGCGGGCAGCGCATTGGTAGATGTAAAGGTTCAGTTGGCCGACAGCTCTACAGATGTTCCCGCGTCAGCATATACAGGCACATACACATATGACCTTGGCTCAGATACTGAAGCTAAGAATGCTAAGACATATAATGTAACAGCAAAAGCCAACGCATGGACGTCTACAAACTACAGCAAGCCGTCAGACGCTTCTGCGGTAAATGTAGAAATTGCAAAGGCAGTTCCGACATTTGTAATTACAGGTCCGAGCGTGAAGCTTGGAGAAAGCAAGGATCTTGCTACAGATAATATTGTTGTAGTTAAGGGCGTAGGCACAGAGAATGACATTACAAGCGGCTTTACTCTGGCGTTCAGCAATGCGTCAGCAGGTACGCTGTCAGGCTCAACATTTACAGCTCCCGCAACAGGTACAACTGCTACGGTTAAGGTTAACGCTACAAATAATACTGCAAGCAACTATACTGTACCGGCAGAGGGAACAGTTAATATCACGCTTACAGCATTAACTCCGATAAACGGAACGGCAGAAATTACAGCTACTAAGGATAGCATCAAAGTAGGCGAAAGCGTTACTTTGACAGCAAAAGCTACTCTTAATCCGGTAGTACCGGGCGCGACAACCACATATAAGTGGTATAAAGGCAGCGATGTTATTGCAGATCAAACAAATGCCACACTGATAATTTCAAATGCAAAGCTATCAGATTCAGCTACTTATAAGTGTGAAATCACAGTTGAAGCTGACGGTTATGCAAAGAAGGTATTTACACCTGAAAAGGCTATAACAGTATCAGAAGCTGATAAGCTTGAAATTGAAGCTTCGGTAAAGGTTGAAGGTCCTGAAACTGTTAATGAAAATGATAATGTAACATTGACAGCAACTCCGACAATTACAGCTCCTGCTACAGGCGCTACAACCACATATCAGTGGTATAAGGGTACGGATGCTATTGAGGGCGCGACAAATGCCACATTGACACTTGAAGGCGTTAAGGCTGAGGATAACGGTGATTATACATGTAAGGTAACAGTAACATCAAACGATCCGGCTTATGTTGCGTCAAAGGTTGTTGAAGGCAAGTACAGCCTGGCAGTAATAACAGCGTCTCCGAGTCCGTCTCCATCACCGACTCCGACAGCTAAGCCGACTAACCCACCGAGCACAGGCGGCGGCGGCAGCGGCGGTTCTTCAATGTCAATCAAATTCAAGAACTCAACAGAGACAGGTTATGTTGGCGATACATTAAAGCTTGAGCCTACAATTAAGGGCTCAACAAAGACTCCTACATGGAAGTCTGCTGACGAAACTATCGCGACAGTTGATGAGAACGGTGTTGTAACAATGCTTAAGGAAGGTACTGTTAAGATTACAGCTAAGATTGGAAGCACTACAGGTACAGTAACAGTTAAGGTACTTCCTGCTGTGGCTTCTACACCGGCTCCTACAGTAACTCCTACACAGAGACCTGATACAGATTCACATAAGGCGTATATTTACGGCTATGAAGATGGTGATTTCCGTGCAGAAAGAGGAATTACACGTGCTGAAACAGCGGCAATCTTTGCGCGCGCTCTGACAGATTACACAGAAGGCGAGTATGAAAATACAATGCTTGATATGGACGGTACAGAGTGGTTTGCAAACAATGTTAACTATCTGGTAAGCCAGAATGTTATCACAGGCTATGAGGATGGCACATTCCGTCCTTACGAGAACATCACACGTCAGGAATTCGCTACAATGATAGCAAGACTTGGCGAGGTTCTTGAAGCGGGCGATATGCCGTTCAGTGATGTTTCTGCTGAAACTGAATGGGGTGTGGATTATATATACACCGCATATACAAACGGTTGGGTATCCGGCTATGAGGACGGAACATTTAGACCGTATAACAGCATTACTCGTGCTGAGGCTGTAAAAATAGTAAATTCTTACTTAAAGCGCGCGGTTGATGCTAATGGTCTTGATGGCGTTAATTATACGATATTCCCTGATGTAAACACATCACACTGGGCATACTTCGATATAATTGAAGCTGCAAACGATCATGATTATGAAAAGAGTACAAATCCTGAAAACTGGATTGACTAATTTCACAAATAAAAAGGTGTTCTTCGGAACACCTTTTTTTGTGTATTCACTGACAAAAAATATGCGCATATGCATAAAAAATAAATAAATTGATTGAATTAGAGAGCAAAATGTGGTAAAATATAGTAGTAGTGGATAAGACATACATATAATGGTGGTATGGGAGGATATTTGTAATGTATGATATTAAATTAGTCAGGAGAGCGAAACTGTATTCTGACGCAATGGCACAGGGGATTAATCCGCTTAATGGTGATTATGTAAATGAGCATGACAGTCTTTCACAGGAAAAAATACAGAATTGTATGGTGTTTATTTCGCAGATATTAGACAGCGTTATTTCAAGCGGAGGCAGTGTGAAAAAAAATAAATCAGTATTTTCTATCACGCCTGAGCAGAAAGCCAGAATAGAGCTTTCGGACGAGCCTGTAGGAGTGAATGAGCTTGCAAGGCGAATTAATGCGGTTGTCGATTCAAACAGCATGCGCACCGTCTCAGGCACAAAGATTGCGTCATGGATGGTGAAAAACGGATATTTGGATTTAGTAACTATAGATGACAATAAGACGATAAAAACAGTAAATGAAAAAAGTTCGGCGTTTGGTATTTTGGAGAGGGACAAGGTCAATCTTGACACAGGCGACACATATAAGCAGCCGGTATATAACAAGGCGGCGCAGCAGTATATTGTCGGTCACATAGAGGAAATCAACAGATAATAAATTTTCTATAAATTTTTGCCTGATGTAATTGACATTAATATTTCAGCGTTTTATAATTAATAAAAAACAGTCAGGAGAAATGCAAATGAAAATTCTAATCGTTGAGGACGATAAGGCGCTGAATAACGGTATAGCGTTATCTTTAAGCAGTGAGCAGACTGTTCAGGCATATTCTGTCACCGAGGCTCGGGCTATGCTGGACGAGACGGTCAGTCTGATTATTCTGGATGTCAATCTGCCGGACGGAAACGGTATGGATTTATGCCGTGAAATAAGAAAAACAAGCAAAATTCCAATTATATTTCTTACTGCTAACGATATGGAATTGGATATTGTGGCGGGACTTGAAAGCGGCGCGGACGATTATATCACAAAGCCGTTTTCACTTGCGGTACTGCGTGCGCGTGTGAACGCGGTAGTCAGGAGGAATACGCCGTCAGATAAAATTTTTGAGCAGGACGGATTTGTATTTGATTTTGATAATATGATTTTTTCAGATAATGGAATGCAGGCGGAGCTTAGCAAGACGGAGCAGAGGCTTCTGAGAATTCTTGTGTCAAACAGGGGGAATACTGTTTCTCGTGATATGCTGATTGACCGCGTATGGTCGGACGGCGCGGAATTTGTAGAGGAAAACGCTCTGTCTGTCGCGGTGCGGCGTCTGCGTGAAAAACTACCCGGCGCGCCGATTAGGACGGTGTACGGATTGGGGTATGTATGGGAGAAGAAATGATGTTGTATATATTTTTACCTATCATCATTGTTCTGATATCTTTTGTTCTTTTTGTTTATATACGGACATCCCTTATACTGAAATCGGTTGACGCAATGCTTGAAAGCGCGGTTAACGGTACTTTTTCGGAAAGTGATTTTACCGAAAGCAGTCTGTCTAAACTGGAAGCAAGGATGTATCGGTATCTTGCCGCGGGAAAAACAGAACGGGGACGCATTGTAAACGAACGGAATAATGTTGAGGCGCTGGTGAGCGATATATCTCATCAGACAAAAACACCGTTGTCCAACATACTGATCTATACGCAGCTGTTAAGCGAGACGGATGGGTTAAACGGTAATGTGAGGGAAATGATTTCGCAGATAGAAGCCCAGACGGAAAAATTAAGTTTTCTTATTCAGTCTCTTGTAAAAACTTCGCGTCTTGAAAGCGGAATAATTACGGTTATTCCGAAGAAGTGCGGTATATCGGATATTTTTAGAACAATTGACTATACCTCGGCGGCGGCTCGGAAGGGGATAACACTTATGTCGGATATTCCTGATCTGACTGCGGAATTTGATGTAAAATGGACGGCCGAAGCTATAGCGAATATTATTGACAACGCGGTTAAATACACGCCGCCGGGCGGGACTGTGACAGTATCGGCAGAGGAATATGAGATGTTTGTGAGAATTAATATAGCGGATACCGGTATTGGTATGCGCGAGGATGAAACCGCGAAAGTATTTACACGCTTTTACCGTTCGCCCGCTGTAAGCAGCGAGGAAGGTGTCGGTATCGGTCTGTATCTTGCCGGGGAGATTATAACGAGGGAAAACGGTTATATTAAGGTGTCGTCACAGCCGGGAAAGGGCAGTGTATTCTCTGTGTTTCTGCCAAAGAAATAAAATCTTTCAAAACTGTAATGTTTCCGAAAGATTTCAGAAAGAATTATATTGTATAGTAGTGTATGTAAAGGAATTACATACACTATTTTTATAGGAGGTTAACGGCATGGATATTTTAAGAACAATAAATCTGAAAAAGTATTACGGCAGCGGCGATAATATTGTAAAAGCGCTTGACGGAGTAAATTTGTCGGTTAAGGACGGTGAATTTGCGGCTATTGTCGGCACATCGGGAAGCGGAAAGTCAACGCTTTTGCATATGCTCGGAGGTCTTGACAGGCCTACGGGCGGCAGTGTCGAGGTGGAAGGTAAAAGTATATTTTCTCTAAAGGATGACGCGCTTACTATTTTCCGCAGACGCAAAATCGGTTTTATATTTCAAAGCTATAATCTTGTGCCTGTGCTTAATGTTTATGAAAATATTGTACTGCCTATTGAGCTTGACGGAAACAAACTTGATAAAAAGCATATCGATAATATTATAGAAACACTCGGACTTACCGAAAAGGTAAATAATCTGCCAAATCAGCTTTCGGGCGGACAGCAGCAGCGAGTGGCGATTGCCCGCGCGCTTGCGTCAAAGCCCGCTATTATTCTTGCGGACGAGCCTACGGGTAATCTTGACAGTAAAACAAGTCTTGATGTTATGGGACTTTTAAAGGTGACAAGTGAGCGTTTTTCTCAGACTATAGTTATGATCACGCATAATGAGGAAATCGCGCAGATGGCTGACCGCATAATAAGAATAGAAGACGGAAGAATTGTAGGTGATAACAATGCTTAAGGTGAACAGTAAAAAAGTAATCCGCCGTCTGTCAAACCGCAGCTTTAAAGCGAGTGTGTCAAGAAACATAATAGCGGTTATTGCTATTTCGCTTACAGCTATACTGTTCACTGCGCTTTTTACTGTCGGCAGCGGAATGATTGAAAATATCCAGCGTCAGACAATGCGTCAGGCAGGCGGCGACGGCATGTTGGTTTTTAAGTATATGACTGATGAGCAGTTTAACGACATAAAAGACCATCCGCTGATTGACAGAATTTCATATAACAGAATTATATGTGATGAAGTAGTAAGCGATGCGCTCCTAAAGCGTCATGCTGAAATGTATTATATGAACGATGTCGGAATAGAACTTGGTTTCTGCACCCCAACGCATGGACGCAAACCGACAGCGGAAAATGAAATTATAATGGATGCAAAGGCAATGAAAATGCTTGGTATTCCTGAAGTAATCGGTGCGCCTGTCACGCTTAACCTGAAAATTCATAACGATAAAATTATCGAGCGTCAATTTGTGCTGTCAGGTTGGTGGGAGCCTGACCCTGTCTTTGAAGTGTCTGTCATGGTGGTTTCAAAGGCATACATGGACGCACATAAGGACGAGCTTTACAACAGCTACTATGATAATTACGAATTAACGGGCGCTATAAATAGTTATGCTATGTGCAAAAACTCCTTCGGACTTGAGAGTAAGCTTGAACGTGTAATAACAGAAAGCGGCTACTCCATGGACGAAACCGCGCCGAATTTCCTTGCGTCAAATGTGAACTGGTCGTATTTGTCGAGCAATTTCAGTATGGATGTACCAACAGTCGCGTCTGTAATAGCGGCTCTTGCGCTTATAGTCTTTACAGGATATCTGATAATATATAATATTTTCCAAATTTCCGTTATTAAGGATATACGTTTTTACGGATTGTTAAAGACAATAGGCACAACAGGAAGGCAGGTTAAAAAGATTATACGCCGTCAAGCTTTAATATTATCTTGTATCGGTATACCGATAGGACTTGTTGCGGGATATTTTATCGGCACGTCAATTGTGCCGCTTATCATGAACCAAAGCTCGTATGCGGGAGCTGTATTTACAACAAGCGCAAACCCGCTTATATTTGTCGGAAGTACAATTTTTGCGCTTGTAACCGTTGCAGTAAGCACATCAAAGCCGGGACGTATCGCGGCAGGTGTGTCGCCGGTTGAGGCCGTTCGGTATACGGATAATATAAATACAGGAAAGAAAAAGCGAAAGTCACGCGGCGGCGCAAAAATCGGCGGTATGGCGGCGGCAAATCTGGGACGTAATAAAAAACGCACAACTCTTGTTGTAATTTCAATGTCGCTGTCGCTTGTTATGTTTAATACTATTTATACAATGAGCCTCGGTTTTGATATGGATAAGTTTTTATCAACCTTTGTGGAAACCGACTATCTTGTTTCACACGCAAACCTTGGAAATTACAGCTACAGCGGTGATACAGATACGGTGACAGAAAGTATGATTTCCGCGATTGAGGAACAGAGCGGTTTTAAGGAGGGCGGACGCTTTTTTGCGGATATTCGCGACGCGGAATGCTTTAGGGTTAAGCCTAACGGCCGAGATACTCACTATTTGCGCGTAAATGAGGATGACGACGGGAACTATTTCTGTGCCGTTTACGGATTGGAGGACTTTCCTCTTGGCAATTTAAAGGTGTTGGAAGGTGAGATTGACTATGAAAAGCTGAAAACAGGGAAATATATTTTAGAGGGCGTAGAAACAGATGACAATCATAATCCCATATGGGAAACCTCGCATTATAATATAGGCGATACAGTGACTCTTTGTAATTACAAGGGCGACGGCGAAACTATGTCAGACAATGAGTATACTGAATACAGTTATGAGGTGATGGCGAGGGTTGAGATAAACACTTTTACAAACTCATGCAGAAGCGGATTTGACTATTCCTACTATTTGCCTGCCGAGGTGTATAAAACAATGGTATCAAATCCGGGTACAATGAGTTATGTGTTTGACGCAGAGGACGGCTCGGAGGCGGCTATGGACGCATTTTTACAGAATTACACAGAAAATGTTGAGCCTGTTATGGCGTATTCATCAAAGCAGACAAAAGCGAATGAATTTAAAGGTCTGCAAAACACGGTGCTGATAGTCGGCGGAGTGCTGAGCCTTATAATAGGACTTATAGGGGTGCTGAATTTTATAAATTCGATGCTTACAAGCATACTTACAAGAAAGCGTGAGTTTGCAATGTTACAGTCAATCGGAATGACATCAAGTCAGCTTAGAAAAATGCTTATAGCCGAGGGACTTATGTACACTGCTTCGGCAGGCGCGGTATCTCTTGCGCTCGGCGCGGGAGTATCGACACTTCTTGCAAATACCGTTGCAAAAAGCCTATGGTTCTTCACATATCAGTTTACGCTTCTTCCGCTTATTACAACAATTCCAATATTGCTTATTATAGGAGTATTGCTGCCTTTGCCGGTGTTGAAATCAGTCGAGAAGCAAAGTATTGTAGACAGACTTCGTGAAAATGAAGCATAGCAAAAACACAGGAGAATTCTCCTGTGTTTTTTTGTTATATTACTGCCGGAAGCTCAATTTTAACAGTAAGGCCGCTGTTATTATAAACGGTCATTTGACCGCCGTGTACTCGGATAATTCTGTACGCCATCGGCAGTCCGAGGCCATGCTCGGATTTGGGGATTTTGCTGATATTTTCAATCACACTGTCACTGACGCCGCTGCCGTTATCCGATATAATAAGAAAAACTCTGCCGTTTTCGCTGTATTCCTTAATGCTTATTATACATCCGTCTTTATTATGAATAATGCTGTTGTTCACAATATTAAAAACAGCGCGCTCTATAAGGCTTTCATCTGCGGATACGGCAGCGCTTTCATTTCTGATGTCAAGCTTAATACTGATATTATCTGAGAAGTCGGTGTTCATAATATCAGTGATAATACGTCTTATAAGGGGACAAAGACGGACATTACTTTTCTTTGACGGCTGCATATCGTATTCGAGTGAGGAAATCAGGTTTAAGTCCTCAATAAGCTTTTTGATTTTAATACTCTGTGCTGTTATAGTCTCTGCTTTTTGTCTGTTTGTTTCGGACGGACTGTCTTTTGAGAGAGCTTCGGAATAACCCATAATAACGGACAGCGGTGTTCGTATATCGTGTGAAATGCCTGAAATCCAGTTTGACCGCGCGCTGTCGCGCTGGGCGAGAGCAAGGTTTTTTCGTTCGATAGCCGCGGAAGTATTATTTATACTGCGAGATATTTCACGAAACAGTCCTTTTTCTCTCAGATGTACAGGTTTTTCCTGCTTTAAATCATTTATACCGTCTATAAGAAGGCGCATGCGGCGGTATAGATTAATTCCGAAGATAAAGGCTAAAACTGCGGCAAGAAATATATTCAGTATAATTATGATAACGAGTCTTTGCGGAAGCGTGTCAAACCATTCCATAGAATAAGCCATATCATACTTGCCGACAGCGTTTTTCGGTATTCCCAGTACCAGCAGGCCATAGTCTGTAGTGCGCACATACACGGGATAGTCGTTTAAAAACCAGCGTGTCATTTTTGCTATATCGTTTATGGAATAGTGATCGGGAATGTCGTCAGGTTTATTCTGAGACCAGACTATATCACCGTTTTCGTTTATCAGAATACACCAGCAGTCATCTTGTATGAGGCTGCTGTCCGTAAGATAAAACCCGTCGTCTGACGGCGTAAGAGCGTTGCTTACCGAGCAAATCGTTCCCTGCGGGGACGAGCCGAGCATATGTGTTGTTGTATCGCTTCCGATAAATGCAAAACCAAGAAAGTTTATTATAAGTAAAATAGTCGCGATGAACGCGGCTGAAAAAGTAAAGCCTATAAAAATTTTAAAAGCGGTTTTATTCATTATCAATCACCAGCTTATATCCTAAGCCTTTCACTGTTATTAAATGTATCGGTTTTGACGGATCAGGCTCGATTTTTTTTCTCAGCCGCCGTATGTGCACCATCAGCGTGTTTTCATAACCATAGTAGTCCTCGCCCCATGCGGACATACACAGCGCGTCGTTTGTTACTATACGGTTTTTGTTTTCCCATAGCTTTTTAAGCAAAATAAATTCTTTCGCCGTCAGCGGCGTTTCATTGATGTTATCTGTAACGGAGGCTGTTTCAAAATCGATG
>CAJTPP010000014.1:29682-37115 GCA_910578235.1 uncultured Clostridia bacterium
TTGCCCGACAGAGAAAATTTTACAGAGGGATTATTTATCCCGTAAACTCTTTTAAGCACAGCGGTTACACGCAGAATAAGCTCTTTCGGTAAAAACGGTTTAACGATATAGTCATCAGCGCCAAGAGCAAGTCCTTTAATCCTGTCGTTTGCTTCACCGCGCGCGGTAAGAAAGATAACCGGAGAGTGCGAGATTTTTTGAAGCCGCTCCGACAGTGTAAAACCGCTGCCGTCAGGCAGGTTTACGTCAAGCAGAAAAAGCGATATTGATTGTTCGCCTGCCGTTTGCAGAGCCTCGGCGCAGTTCTTTGCGGTATAAATATTATAAAAACCGTCTTGATACAGAATGTCAGACAGTATGGAGAGCAGTTCTGCCTCATCATCCACTATTAAGATTTTTTTGTTTTTTATTTCCTGCATTATCATCACCTGTCTATATTTTAGCATACAGAGAGAGATTTTAAAAGAAAATTATTTAAAATTTAAGGTTGCTGTAAGGTTCATTTAAGCTTAATGACAGATAGGGATTGTATAATTACTCTATCAAAAACAGAAAGGGTGTTAATAATGAAAGAAATTGTAATCACAAACGGACTTACTAAAAGATATAATGAAAATCTTTCGGTAAATAATCTGGATATGCGAGTAAAGGAGGGAAGAATATACGGCTTTTTGGGACCGAACGGAGCGGGTAAATCAACCACCTTAAAAATGCTTCTGGATTTAGTCAGACCGACAGCGGGAGAAATAGATATTTTTGGTAAACGGCTGACTTCAAAAACAAGATCGGACATACTCCGCAATATCGGTTCTCTGATTGAGTCGCCGTCATATTACGGGCATCTTACGGGCGCGGAAAATCTGAAAATCCTGCAAACGCTTCTGGGCGTTCCAAAGAAGAATATAGACGAGGCGCTGAGGATTGTACGTCTTGAACGTCAGCAAAATAAAAAGGTTTCGGCGTATTCTCTGGGGATGAAGCAGCGTTTAGGATTGGCGGGCGCGCTGCTGTCGTTTCCGAAGCTGTTAATTCTTGACGAGCCGACAAACGGTCTTGATCCCGCCGGTATTCAGGAGATGCGCTCGCTGATATGCTCACTGCCCGATCAATATGGTATGACAGTTATTGTATCAAGCCATTTGCTTGCGGAAATCGACCAGATGGCGGAGGATATAGGCATTATCGCGAACGGAAAGATGATGTATCAGGGACCTTTGAAGCTTTTGCATGAAACGGACAAATCAAAAAATCTTGAGGAAATATTTCTGGATCTGACGGGAAAGGAGGTGAGCTTATGATAAGGCTGCTTAAATGCGAGTATAAGAAAACGAGGGGCAGATGGATATTTGTTATGGCTCTTGTTATAACGGCTGCTCAGATTGCATGGGGTCTGTACGGAGACTACGACAGTGAGTTTATAATCAAAAACGGATGGATGAGTTTTCTGTATCAGCTTCCGCTTGTAAACGCTATATTTCTGCCGCTGCTGTCCATTATAGTATCGTCGCGTCTTTGCGATATTGAGCACAAGGGAGCAATGATGAAACAGCTTGCGGTAGTTGCGGACAGGTGGAGAATATATGACGCAAAGCTGATTTACGGGCTTGCGATAGTTCTGTTCTGCAATATTCTGAGTTGGAGCGCGTCGGTAATATGCGGATATGCCGTAGGCTTTGAGGGTGATGTGCCGATAAGGTTGTATCTTATATATTTACTTTTTACGGCTGTGCCAACAATAGCCGTATATATTTTTCAGCACACTCTGTCGCTTCTTTTTAAAAATCAGGCGGTTACGTTTTTTACGGGTATTATAGGCGCCTTCTGCGGGTTGTTTTCAATGTTTCTGCCACAGCTTCCGTTTCTGCGCAGAATGTTCATATGGGGTTATTACGGTGTGTTACAGTTTGTGGGAATGTTTGGCTGGACAAAAGAAACGAGGTACGCGTCCGCTTATTTTGATGTCATGGATTTTAACTGGATATTTTTCGGCGTGTTGATTTTGATATGTATTATGACATATATAATCGGAAAACTATTATTTTGCAGAAAAGAGGTATAAGAATATGTTATTAAAATTATTAAAAGCTGAAAGAATGAAACTAAAGCGTTCACCGGTGTGGCTTGCGTTTTTAATAATGCCGGTTATTCCGGCGCTTCTGGGAACTTTGAATTATCTGAATAATCTGGATCTTTTAAAAAGCGAGTGGTACAGTATGTGGACGCAGCATACTTTGTTTACCTGCTATTTTTTTCTGCCGGTTATGATAGGGGTATATTGCGCGTATATAATGAGACTTGAGCACAGTAATCATAATTGGAATAAGACGCTGACAATGCCTGTAAGCCGCGCGGAGGTGTTTATATCAAAAATGCTCACGGTGTCGTTTATGGTGTTTGTGAGTGAAATATGGATAGGAGTTTTATTTGTGGTATCGGGAAAAATTGTTGGTATAGCCTCAGCACCGCCTTATACGGATATTGCCGTATGGTGTATATTCGGCACGCTCGGAGGTATAGTAATAGCCGCAGTTCAGTTGTTTTTATCCATATATGTTAAGAGCTTTGCGCTGCCTGTCGGTATAGCGTTTGCGGGAGGTTTGTCGGGACTGCTTTTTCTTGCGAAGAATCTTGGGCATATATGGCCGTACTCGCTTATGGCGTATGGTATGAATTCCAATGCTCCGCAGGAACTGATGGAAAGCGGATACGGAACATTTGTCGCGGTATGCGTTGTATATATTGCCGCGGTTACTGTTATGGGAAGTATGGTCATGAATAAAAAGGATATGTAGTAAGCCTGTTAACGAATATTTGCGCTTGCAATATTTTACGGAATATGCTATAGTGTTCATAGAAATAAAAAGGCGGGATAATGAGTATGAATAAAAGCAGCTTTCTTATTATAACTCTGATTTTACTTACAGTGTTTTCTGCTGTCGCTATTTTTATAAGAGCTTTTTATATGAATGAAAGTAAAACGGCCAAAATATATCAGAACGGAGAGCTTATACGAGAAATAGAGCTTGACACTGTTGATTCGCCGATAGAATTTGACATTACGGACAGTGACGGGCATATAAATACGGTGAGAGCAGAGAAAGGGAAAATCCGCATGCTTGGCGCGGACTGTCCCGATAAGCTGTGCGTCAATCGGGGCTGGATCAAAAACAGCGTTGTGCCTGTTGTGTGTCTGCCAAATAAAGTGACTATAGAAATAGTGGGTACAAAAAGTAAAGAGGACGCCCGGAGCGGCGGTATATTCTGACAAATTTATAACCACCGTTGAAGCGGTGGTTATAAATTTATTTTTTTTATGAACCTAATGGCTGTTTTGGGTATCTAATAAGTGTAACAAACAAAAGCGCTGATGTTTTTACAGAAAGGTAGTTTCCAATGGATAAGGACAAATTTGTAAATAAAGTTCTCGAGGCCGAGACGACAATGTATCGTGTGGCTAAGTCGATCCTGATCTGTGACTGTGACACTGAGGATGCTGTTCAGGATGCCATTCTAAAGGCGTATACAAAGCTTTCCACTCTGAGAAAAGAACAGTATTTTAAAACATGGCTTATACGGATATTAATAAATGAATGTTATAAGAAAAAACGATCTCAGACAGTGACAGTCCCGATTGAGGAATATATGAAGGTCAGTTACGATAACGGAAGAGAATTATATGAGGCTATAATGAAACTTCCTTCTCATATCAGGATAACTATAGTTCTGCATTACATAGAAGGATATTCGGTAGAGGAAATAGGAAGAATTTTGAAAATACCTGCCGGAACTGTCAAAAGCCGTATGCACAACGGCAGAAAATTGTTGAAGGAGGAACTTAAAGATGAATGATTACAATTGGAAAGATGCCTTTCCCGAGCCTACACAGGAGTTTCACAAAAGGGTATGTGTAACGCTTAACAATCTGGAAAAGGAGCGATTTAAGATGAAGAAAACAAAGTTTATAGCAATAGCCGCGGCAGCGGTAATGGTGATAGGAGCGGCGGCGTTCGCGTCGTCAGAAGCGATACGGGTTATATCGGGAGGTTCTTCGGTATTTCCCACTTACACATCACTTCCGTCATCGGAGCAGTTGGAAAAGAAAATTGGAATAACGCCCAAAATAGTACAGGGATTTTCAAACGGCTATGTTTTTGAGAGCGCGTTTGAGGTGAAGAACAGAATTGAAGATATTGTTGAAGGTAAGGGCGCGATAGCAGTGATCGGTGAAGACGGAAAAAAGCAGCAGTTTAAATCATTGAGTGTCCGCTATGTAAGCGGAGATAATAAGATCACGGTTGATAGCAGTCCTGATGAATTTGATATTGAGAAAAAATCGGAAGAAGCGGAAAATTACAATGGTGTGTCAATCGGATATACCGCGTATACGAATAAATTCGTTCCCGGTGATTATCAGCAGACAGAGCAGGATATAAAGGACGAGGCCGAGGGTAAATATGTTTTCTCATACGGCACGGACGATATAGAAATACATGAAATTCAAGGCGTGACATGGACTCAGGACGGTATAAAATATCATATAAACGCAATGGATTCACCGCTTGGAGAGCGGGAACTCATTAATATGGCAAAAGAGCTTATTGATTTTTAATCCAAAAAGAAATATGTCTGCCGCAATGCGCGGCAGACATATTTCATATGCGAAGTTATTTGTTTTCCTTTTTCCTTTGTATTTTTCTTTTGCCGTCAATAATTACAAGCGCGATAAAAATCACTGCAAGCACGGCAAGTGTTATCATTTTTTCCATAGTTAATTTCCCCTTTTATTGAATAGTATTTAGCTGCAAAAAACATGTTTGCCGATTTTTTTGATTACCGGACGCGACCATATCCATGAGCTGGTAGCGGTAGCGGGATTATAATAGTATATCGCGCCGCCGGTGGGATCCCATCCGTTCAGCGCGTCGCGCGCGGCGTTAAAGCAGGAGCTTTGTATTGCAACATTAATTTGTCCGTCATCAACGGCTGTAAAAGCGCCGGGCTGATAGATAACTCCCGCAATTGTGTTAGGGAAGGATGAGTGTTTTACACGGTTGAGGACGACTGCTCCTACAGCGACCTGCCCCTCGTAGCTCTCGCCTCTGGCCTCGCCGTTTATTACCATTGCAAGAAGCGTCACATTATTTGAATTGGTTTTTGAAGAGCCTGTCGGCAGGCCGATTTTTGAAAGTGTTGCCGGACCTGCTATACCATCAGGTGTAAGTCCGTTTTTGCGCTGAAATTCTTTTACGGCATTTGAGGTTCTCCATCCGTATATACCGTCAACACTGCCGCTGTAGTAACCCCAGTTGCGAAGACGGGTTTGGATGTTTGTCACTTCGCTTCCGCGCGATCCGATTTTGGACAGCGCAAAGGCTGAACTGTCTGTGAATACGAGACTGATAATCAATGATAGTATAATTACCGATATTCGTTTAAAAGATATATATTTCATATAAAATCCTTCCTTTTAAAGTAATATATATCTATTTTTAACCGATAATTTGTATTTAATACATAATAATGGGTAATTTTTGTGTGTCATATATTGCGAGCGTCAGCGCGCCGATAAATTCCGCGTTAGCTTTATCCAGAGCGTCAGCGCAGGCCTGGAGAGTATTGCCGGTAGTTGATATATCATCAAAAAGCAGTATGCGTTTACCCGCCATATTATCCTTACAGGAAAAAGCGCCCTGAATATTTAAAACTCTGTCGATCTTCTTTAAGCCGCTTTGACGCGCGGTAGCGCGTATACGTTTTATAAGATTGGTGCGTATAGGTATTGAAAGATATTCCGAAAGATGTTCAGCTATAAGCTCGGACTGATTATAGCCGCGCTCCCTCATACGCTGTTTATGAAGCGGTACGGGCACAATGCAGTCAAAGCTGTCCCACACGTTGTAGGAGTCTATATATTCCTTCATAAGCTCTGCGAAAAGGGGCGCGTATGCGCGGCAGTTATTAAACTTAAAGTCAAGGATAGTCTTGCGCATATTTCCCTTATATTCAAACGGAGACATGATATACGCGATATTTCTTGTGCCCGGATAGGGCATTGAAGGAGCTGTTTTGCCGAGACTCGCATAGCAGCCGCGGCATATACCAATCGTTTTGTATATTTTATGCGCGGTTTCAGTATGCTTTCGCTCATTACAGAAAATGCATATATACTTACTCATTTGTATTCCTTCCATAGATAAACATTGGTTATCTGATCCATTTTTTTTGTGGACATTTGCCTTCGGCAAGTCTTGAGCGCACTTGCATAACGCATCCGCATACGGCGCAGGTGGATCCGTACATAAAGTTTTCGCAGCTTTTGCAGCAGTTAAATCGTGATGTATATACTTCTTTATCCGCAAGACGTATGCCTTTCATATTAGTTACTTCGTCAATCATCTTTTGAATATCGTTTTCGGAAAGAACGGTTTTCAATCCGCAGCGTTTACATTTATCCATTACTTTACTGTAAGGACGGCGATACTTTTGGACGGCATTTTAAAGGATATTTTTCCATCTGATAAATCCGGGTATAGAACAGCGGGAGTGATAGTATCGGGAGCGTCAAAGGTATTGTGAGCGTTTATTTCCCCTGTGAGTACCTGAGCCGATACTGACGACAAGTTGCCATCACGCATATCAAGCGTTATGTCTTCATCCTCGCTGACGCTCGTGTTGCATACTGAAACTGTTATTATACCGTTTTTCTCCGAGGCAGACATACTTATTTTCGGAATTATGCTGCCGTTTACATCGTAATCCTTACTGTCATAATCAATATCAAGTCTGTTTCCGTCCATATGTTCTTTCATCATTTTAAACAGATAATAGGTGGGTGTTAATACCATGTTTTCACTTTCGGTCAGTATCATAGCTTGCAGGACGTTTACCATTTGAGCAATATTAGCCATATACACCCTGTCGGAATTCTCGTGGAAAATATGGAGTATGAGCATACCGCTGACGGCGTCCCGCAGGGTGTTTTGCTGATATAGAAAACCCGGATTAGTGCCGGGCATAACATCATACCAGTTGCCCCATTCGTCAACAATAAGGGGTATCTTTTTTTCGGGATCATACTGATCCATGACCGCTTTGTGCGCGTTTATAACGCGTTTCATTTTATAAGCGCTTACCATATTTGAATACCAGCCGCTTTCATCAAATATAACTGAGTCGCCTTTGTTATTCCAGTCAGTTTCATAGCTGTAGTTGTGGAGTGAAAGAGCGTTCATTGCGCCGCCGATATTTTTCATAAGAACTTCTGTCCAGTGTGTGTCATCCACATTTGGGCCGCCTGCGATTTTATATATTGGCTCGTCACCGTAATTGCGTATAAATACCGCATAGCGTCTGAATAAATCTGAATAGTATTCGGGGCGCATATTGCCTCCGCAGCCCCAGTTTTCATTGCCGACGCCGAAAAATTTCAATTT
>CAJTPP010000014.1:37125-38484 GCA_910578235.1 uncultured Clostridia bacterium
GTCCCGTCCGTTTTTGCGTCTTTCGTCAGCCAGCGGAGAAGCGCCGTCAAAAGTAATGTATTCAATCCAGTCGCGCATTTCCTGAACGCTGCCGCTGCCGACATTGCCGCATATATACGGCTCTGTTCCAAGCTGTTCGCATAGCTCGAAAAACTCATGAGTGCCGAAATGATTATTTTCCACAACATTTCCCCAATTGGTATTTACCATATATGGCCGCTGTGATTTTTCGCCGATACCGTCACGCCAGTGATAGTCGTCCGCAAAGCAGCCTCCGGGCCAGCGGAGCACAGGTATGTCAAGCTCTTTAAGCGCGCTTACCACGTCTGCGCGCATGCCGTTTATGTTAGGAATATTTTCGTTTTCAACGTATATGCCCTCATAAATGCATCTTCCCAGATGTTCCGCGAATTGTCCGTAGATATATTTGCTGATTTTTCCTTGTTTTCTTGATGTGTTTATTACTGCCTTCATCAATCATATTCCTTCCTTATTTATGCTAAATAAGATTATACTATGATTGGTATTATTTTTCAATACAAATTTTCGATATAAGAATAAATTTATAATATAGAATAAAAAGGAGACTCATAGGCGAGTCTCCATATTGCTTAGTTATTGGCGATATTATCAGTGTAAACAGTATCGCTGTTATTATTTTGCGTAAATTTCTCAAGAATATCAAGCATTTTCTGGCGTGTTGTCTCACGCTCCGCCGCGTTTTCCGCTGTAGGCGTTTCCTGATTCATTGCCGTCTGCATTGAGTCAAGCTGCTTGCTTATCATGTCAATAACTTTTGCGCCCTGTTCCTGTGCTCTGAATACTTCCATTGTTTTCAGTATCTGTATACGTACTTGCATGGCCGTTTCAGGTTCGTTATCTCTTAGCTGTTCCTGCATTTTTGAAATCTGATTATCAAAAACTTCATATAAATTATCTGCCATTGTCTTTTCCTCCATATTCCGGGCGCAAAGACAAATTGTATCCGTATTTATCCATCGCGCCCTGTCTTTTTTAACAAGTCCTAAAGCACGTTTTGGATAGGTGCTTCCTATTTTATTTCCGTTTTGATCTGTTACAGAAATGTTTTTTGTCATGGGTGTCATCCCCTCTGTAAATTTTATGCTGTTTTTTGCTATGGGTGCCGTCCCCGTACATAAAGTATATCACAGGCAATAATAAAAAGCAAGATATTATTTAACAGTAATTTGCAATCCGCGCATAACATCAAGAGCTTTTAGGTGCAGATCATTGTCAGCAGAGGCTGTAAGAGAGCTGTCGATAATTATCTCCGCCTCAGGACAGGCCGCTTTGGCAATAACAGCGTTTGACAGCACACATATGTTGCTGACAAGTCCG
>CAJTPP010000014.1:38513-51428 GCA_910578235.1 uncultured Clostridia bacterium
ATTTGCCGAGCGCGAGAGACGGGGAGGTGTTTTTCTCAAAGTATTGTCTGTCTGCGAGTGATTTTTTAATGTCCCCGTAAAGACAGTGTCCGTTGCTGCCTTTTATACAATGGGGGACAGGTAATTTTCTTCCCTCCTGTGTTTTTGAATAATTCTCGTAATGTGTATCAAGAGTATATACAATATCATCATTGCTGTATTCGTTTATTTTGGCGCGGATACCTTCAGCGATTTGGGCAGCTTCGGGAAAACCGAGAGAACCGCATACAAAATCATTTTGGAAGTCTACTATAATAAGCAGTTTTTTCATATTAAGAGCCTCCTTTATTATAAGTGCTGGTAAAATAGTCCGTGCTTAGTACAATACCAGACTAAAAGACCATGCTTCATGTGTGGTATTCTTACCTGCAAACTCCATTCTGGATATTGTTTTATAAGCTGTAGCTGTGATCCTGTAGAAAAAGCGACAAATGAAATATAGTGATCTTTTTCCATTGGATGATTGCTTGTAATATACAGTTCATTATCAATTGTTTCAATATCAAGGTGTTCATGCTCTTCGGCTTTCTGCGGCGACTGCGCGGTTAGTTTTTTATCACAGCAGGAGACAGCCGCGTCGCCTGTGCTTGTTATAATATTTCCGCATGTTTTACATATATAATATTTAATCTTTTTCATATTTCCTCCTATAATATTGTTGTTTATAATTTCTCCGTTCAGCAGAGTTTCAATGTTGATATTAAATATATCGGCAATATCTGTAAGCAGGGATACATCCGGTGTTCCCATCCCGCGTTCCCATTTGGAAATGGTTCTGTCGGATATATGCATCATATCTGCAAGTTGTTTTTGAGTTATATTTTTATCCTTGCGAAGCTGTGCAATCAGCAGACCTGTTTTAGTGCAGTTCATTATTATATCATCTCCTTTGTTTAGTATTGTAACATAGTTAAAATAAATAATCAACAAACGCTCCGTAGAGTATAGGTTTTCCGCAGTCACTTATTTGGGTATAAAATCATATTATAAATTACAGACAGATATGTCTGAAGAAAGAAAAAAGGAGTTGTTAAAGAGATGGAAGATACTAATAAACCATGCTGCCCTTATCCGAGATGCGGATGTGTAGCATATGCTTACGTGCCTGTGCAGGAGATGGAAGAGACATATGACGCCTGCAAGGGACTTTGTCAAGGGACGATTTTTCCGGAATTGGATTTAAATATGTGTGAATATGGCAAGGTTTGTAAACAATGGGGAGGTGGTATGGAATGAGCTGCTCAGTTTCGAGAACGGAAATGCTAAAACAGATACAATGCTATAATTTTGCGGCTTATGACATGCTGCTTTATCTTGATACGCATCCTGAGGATAAGAAAGCGTTTAAAATGTTTCAGGAGCTTGTAAAAAAGACAAATGATTTAAAATGCGAATTTGAGAAAGAATTTGGCCCGCTTAGTCAGTTCAGAGCAGCGGCTCAGAATTGCTTTAATTGGCTGGATAATCCGTGGCCGTGGGAAAAGGAGGCAAATAAATAATGTTTAGTTATAATAAATTTCTTGAATATCCTGTAAAAATCAGTAAGCCTAATCCTCGTCTGGCAAATGTGGTAATAACCCAATACGGCGGACCAAATGGCAAGTGATAAAATGGCTTAAAATCTACGTTTACAGCCTATACATGATATTAAATTCTCGTCCGTCCTCGCCTGTTTTGATAATATCGGCAATAAATTCACGCGCAAGCGTATTTTTTTCTTTTGCAGAAACAGTATCGTCCTTAAGAGCAGATATAGATTTGCGTATTTTGTCTTTTAATTTTTGAATAGCTGTTTCGGGATTAAATTCCTTATGTTGTTCTTTTTGCATTTCGGCTACTATATTATTAATTTCACGCTGAATCTTCTGTTTATTTTCTCGATATTCTTCCAATGTGTCAACACCATTCTCATATGCTTCTTTAATACGCTTCATGCGGTTTTCTGCGCGCTTTAGTTGAGTATCATATATACTTGTATTAATGCTTTGTTTTTTCTGCTCAGGCGCGTTTATGCTTATACGTCCATCAAGAAAACCTTCAAGCTGACTGATTATGTGTTCTTCTACAGTAGTTGCTTTTATTCCGCCGTTGCCTATACAAGTACCTTTTGAGCGGTTATTACAATACAAATATCCGTTACAGTTTACAAGTGGGCCGCCGCATTTGCCGCAGTGCAAAAGACCAACAAGCCAATGGCTAATTGTTTCTGTCGGTTTATACCATTTTCTATATTTTTCTTTCTGTTCTTTCATACGTTTTTGTACTCTTTCCCAAGTCTCAATATCTATTAATGGCTCATGGCTGCCGTCCGCGATCATGCTATTGTCATTATGATAATTGCGGCTTGTTGCGCCTGTAGGTGTCCAGCGGATTTTACCTATGTATGCAGGATTATTGAGCCAGTATTCGACTGTCCTGTTTTCAATCAAACTTCCGCGGTGTGTGCGTACTCCGGCAGCATTCAGATTCTTTGCAATTCTGAGCATACCTACGCCGTTATCGTACCATTCAAATACTTGTTTTATAATGTCGCTTTCCTCTTTGACAGGAATAAGCTGTTTATTCTCCATTTTATAGCCGAACGGAGGAATTGAAAGCGGCTCGCCGCGTTTTGCTTTTTCGGTCATACCGCGCTTTACTTCTTCGGCAAGGTTTATACTGTAATACTCGTCCATAGCCTCAATCATGGCTTCTATAAGAACGGACATTTTATCATCGCCCAAACTTTCGCTGATGGAAATAACCTCAATTCCAAGCTGTTTACGAAGCATTGATTTGTATACAATACTGTCCTCACGGTTACGCGCGAAACGGCTGAATTTCCATAAAAGGATAGCGTCAAAGGGTTTCGGTTTAGTTTTTGCCGTTCCTATCATTTTCATAAAAGCAGGACGCTTTCCGGCGGTTTTACCGCTTATACCTTCGTCCATAAAGATATATTCGTCAGGCAGAATATAATCGTTGCGTTTTGCATAGTCTCGGATTGCTTTAATTTGCGATTCGGGGCTGTATTCAATTTGGTCGTCGGTTGATACGCGTATGTATGCTGCTGCTATTTTCATAAAATTACCTTCTTTAATTAATTTAGTTCTGAAAAACAGTCTTTGCAAGGTTCATAGCCTGAATCTATGGCATTATTGATGGATATATCTGAGATAGTGCTTGAATTTTTAATATGTCTGCAATTACGTTTATGAAATTTTTTCCCTGTTTTTGTTATATAAACGCTGTCCGAAGTTACGTTGGTTTCCGAATGAAAAGGTGTTACCGTGAATGGCGTTTTAGTTGATATCGGTGTTGGTTCAGGCAAAGCTTTTTCAGCGGAAAAGTTTATAAACATTAACAACATAGCTATAAACATAAACAGAATTATTATTCTGTATGCTATCGTTTTATGAGAATATGATTTATTTAGTTTATTTTGGAGTTCAAACTGATTGAAAAGCACAGCTTCGACATTAGTTAATTTTTTGTGATTATGTACTTCGTCTGCGATGAGTCTGCTGCGTTTTTCGTCAAGTAGTGTTAAACTGGATATTCTTTGGGATGTATTTATATGTTTTTGACTCAAAACACACACTAGGGCAAGAAATTCCAGAGCAAAAGCATTAGCTTCATCTTCTTGAGCTTCGTCAATTAAACCGCCGGGCTGATAGCCTATAACGCCATTATCCGATATATGCCCCATTGCTATATGACCGAGTTCGTGAGCCAGTAAAAGCCGTTTTTCATTGGCTGACACACCGATTTTAATAAATACTATTTTTTCTTGCTTGCTGATATATGTAAACGCTTTTGTTCTGTCTGCAAGCTGTAATACTCCAAGGCTGTCTAAAATATCAGAGTGTTCCTTGCAGGAAACATCATAACAGATTATTTTGAAGCCTTTAGATGTTATTATATCCTCAAGCTGTTCCGTGGTTACCGGAAGTGAGTTTACTCCGTTTTCCAATAATTCTTTTACCGCATAATATCTTGATACCATTGTGATATCCTCCTATAAAATATTTTATAGGATAATCATAATGTCATATATTGTCGAAATCAAGAGGTAATGTTTTCCGGTATATCAAATTAACATTTTATCTTCAATTCCACAAAGCGGAAAAGTAGGCGTTATTTTTGTGAGTTTTCATCTGTTATAGTATGCGTACCCTCGACATAAGCCGCCACCTGTGCGCTATCGACATTTGTGAATTGTTTTGTAACCGATACTTTATTTTTATATACTTTTTTTATATCCGCACCAACATCAGCTATAGTTACGTCTTTAATGATTAAAAGTTCAATTAATGTTAAATATTTTTTCAAATCTTCTATATCGCGGTTTTCCCATTTTCTAATATAATGGGTAAAATCATTGCCAATCCAAACTGCTCCCATAGCAAGAGTTTTTAATTGTTCATCATTTATATAATTTTTAATGCAATCTGACAAATTCATTTTTCCAATACTATCAGCATCTGAATCTTTAAATTTGATTATGTAATCCTTTATTAAAATTTCCAGAGCTTTTCGATATCCCATACCGCATATTTCTTTCAAATTATAAGATTCAGATTCAGTGGCTTGATTATATATTTCACAATAACGCGGAGATAGTTCTGATATTTTTTTATCGAAAATACGTTTCCGATATTGGCAAGGCTCTGTTTTTATGTACTCTAGTTTGTTTATATATCCTTCTTTTACATTATAAGCACGATAAGATGAGAAGAAAAAGTTATTACAACCAGGACATGCATAGGTAATAATAACATAGTCGGTGTATGTTTCAGAATTTCCAAAGTAGTCGTGATTTTTGATTCCTCCGTATATTCCATAAGAAACAATATAGGGACTACAATTTTCACCACAACGTGGACATTTGGTAATTGAATCGTATGTATACTCTATATTATTTATTGTAATTGAATTTCTTTTCATTTATTTTTTTGCTCCTTATTTTTTATAGTATTTACGCTTTCGCCGTATGCGGCAATTCGTGCATTATCAGCTTTTTCAAATTGTTTAGACATATTGATTACTTTAACTTTCTATTTTCTTAAAATTGTCCCAATTCTCAAAGCTTGGGTACTCTATTTTTTCAATGTCAAAAGAAGATAGGTTGTCATATGCAACATAATCGATACTTATTACATATATATCATCATTATTTTGTTCATTTTGAAATGTTGTTATATTCTGCGAATTTTTCTTAATATCGTCCAAATCGGGTAGAATAAGTTTACCATTTTTATTTTGCAGAATAACAGAAACGGCAGAATCTGGCAAAATAAAAGCACCTTCATATACATGTTTATATTTACTTATAAATTCTGTTATAGTAGTATTGTAATCTGTGCCATCTGCAAGTGCATATCGTTCGTTTTCACCTTCATCCGGGAACCAATCGAAATAGATATGAATAGATTCCACGTTATCATTATCATCAAAACGCATAGATAAAATATCATCATAATCATAATAACTATTTCCGTCTTTAGTGCCAGGGCCAAGTATCTTATCTACTTTGTCCTTGCTGTCACCGATATCTATATATTGCTTTGTTTTTGTGTCATATATGCCCACGTGTTCATAGGGATATTTTTCAGATGTTGAGCACGCTGTGATAAAAAGAATGCTAAAAATAAAAACGACTAAAATAGATCTTTTCATGGGTATTCCTCCTTAAAGTAAATTAAATTTTTATCTACAATCCATAGTGACGGAATGGTATACGTTATTTATTAAATTTTTCATCTGTTATAGTTTGTGTACCTTTGCCATAAGCTGCAACCTTCGCATTATCAGCTTTTTCAAATTGCTCTGCTATGCTTATGACTTTACGATTTATCTCTGGTACATCAGTGCGCCCGAGAAGATAATCGACAGAGCAGTAAAAGTAGTCAGCTATTTTTTCTAAAATTTCAGCAGAAGGTGTGTAATTGCGTTTTTCCATATCATACATTAAACTTTTTCTAATATTACAGTCAAGCAAAAGTTTAGATATAGGAATTTCCTTATTTTTGCATAGGGATTTAATCATTGTCGCAGTTTGTGCATTATTCATAATACAATCACCTCACTTTTGTATACATTCACTATTTTTGCGTAAATTAACGTAAAATGTATTGACTTACGTGAATTCACGTATTATAATATAATCATCAAGTGAATTAACAACAGCGCCCGTCAGGTTTGCTTTACTGCACAGATAGAGTTCATATGTCAATCTATCAAAGCATCCCTGATGTTCGCTGTAGTTATGTACCGTTGGCTTTGCAAATCAAATCTGTTACAAAAGTCAGATATGATTACGGGTGCAGTTCCGTTTCTTGAAGTTCTGTTACTTTGGCAGCTACAGACTGCCGATAAGCCTATATGCTAACAGAGTTACCCAACGGAGCAGGCACGGTCAAAAGTTTTGTCAAGAGAACCAACTCCTTCCTGCCGTAATAGGCAAGTACAGTATATCATAAACTTGATGATTAAGCAACAACATTTAGAAAATTTAAGGAAAGAAGGTGAGGGAAGATGATAAAAAATGAAGTTGGTCATAACGACATTGATTTTTGCCATGACAGATTATACATAAAGGCATGGAATTTGAATAAATTCAATGAAATTATGGAAATAGCGCGAAGGCAGGCTAACGACTTAAATCAAACAATGCAAAAATTGGAAAAATTTAATTTAGAGATTATATTTTCAACAGATAAAACAGAAAGTGAATAGAAAGAAGGTGAGAAGATGAATATAAAAATTAAATTACTTGAATTAAACAAGCGTCAGGTAGATTTGCTTGATGAAATTCATAAGCGCGGTTATCCGACGCTTGCGCCGTCTGTATTGTCAAGGTATATAAACAGACGCGAAATTACCCCTCAGTCAAAAGCTGTACTTGCGATATGTGAAGATGTGCTGAGTGAGTGGGAAAGTAAATCAGCATAGGACAAAATCGTAAAATCATAGGAATTAATGAGGAGGTGGGCAGGATGGCAAAGAAACAGGACAATGAGCTAAGAGGCGGCAATTATTTCCGAATGCCCGATAGGGAGGAGGACAAAAATGCTGAAACCTACTGGGATAGAATAAAGCCAACGCTTATCACAGCAGAGGAATATTTTAATACGGTAGAGCCGCAAGAGGAATGGTATAGGCGACATGAGGAAAAAGCGTTATCGGAGTTTTATGGTGTTCCGATAACAGTGGAACTTGTGAAAGACGGGGCATAAGCTCCGCGCAGAAGGACAAGCCCATGAGCATAGGCAAGTCGCTCCGAAGCAAAAGAATACAAAGACGTTCCCTAAAGTACATATGTTTATCCACCAATCAGGAGCGGCTTACTTATGCTTGTGGGTCAGTAACACGAAGTGTTGTAGGCATAGAGACTTTCAGTCTCGTAATGCCGCGGAAAGGTGTAATGCAAGCAGAAGAAAGGAGAGGAATAGCGTGATACATACACGGCACAACAGAGGTATCATATTTGCGGGCGGAGGATGGCGCGGAGTACTGCACCGATGGCGAATGTGGCGCAATGACAAGCTTAAGCGGAAAATAAAAGAAGATTATGAGCGTTACAGGAATGGATTTCTGGATAATCAGCATGAGATAGATACTCACTGGGATGAGGATATACCTGAACCGAAGAAGGAGCCGAAGCAGGACAAGCATATCAATTGGAATGTAAAAAATCCTATACTTGAGCACGTATTTTGGGAGTGGTAGTATGAGTGCGGCGAAAGATTATGAAGCGTCAAGACGGACAAGATCGGAGCATATAAAAGCGGCCGTTAATCCTAAGACGCGTATAGCGTTTCTGAGCTGTAAGGACTGCGGATATTTTTGGTCGAAACAGGTTGCATACAGCGGTACGGTATCGTGTATATGCCCGAAGTGCCGCGGTGACGCGGCGGAAGTTTAGAGAAAGGAGTATTTGAAAATGGAAGCAAAGAATTATTTATCCAGTGACATACGAAAAATACTTGAGTTGCTTGATGATTTCACGGAAGTAAAAATCAATGGCGGAACAGATTTTATGTTTACAGTAGATTATAACAAAGGTAAACCATATATAAATTTTACAGAAAAAAAGACCGCTGAGCGGGAACTCAATAGCGGTCAAAACAAGGATATATAAAATATATCATGAAAATATTTTATCAGAAAAGGAGCGGTTTGTCAAATGCAAATTGTATATATGAGAAACAATGAGCCAATATTCCGCTGCCCTAACTGCGGCAGTGACAACACGGCGGAGAGCAATCCTGTTGTACAGGATGTGCGTTTTGGTACAGACGGCGAAGTGATCGGCTGTGACTGCTGTATTCCGACAGAGAACGCGGACGATTACGCCCTGCGTATATGCGAGGAAATGAACGAAGCGGCGAAGGAGTCAGCAACACGAAGTGTTGTAGGCATAGAGCCTTACAGGCTCGTTATGGCGTAGAAAGAGGCGGTGTTATGAGCAAATTTGACAGCGGTGTCAAAGGATATGTGTTTGGTACTGCGACAATACGAGTCGGTTTTCCGATTGACTGGCACGATGTACCGCATATAAGCTGCACACAGTGTAAATTTTATAGCGGCGCAAGCAGAAGATGTCAGCTTAACAAAGAGCTGATTGCATTTCCGGAAAGATATACGGGTGATCGTTGCCCGCTTGAAATAGAGAAATCAGAGGAGGAAAAATAATATGGCATTAATAGC
Source organism: uncultured Clostridia bacterium (assembly GCA_910578235.1). Lineage (GTDB taxonomy): Bacteria > Bacillota > Clostridia > UBA1381 > UBA1381 > Hominilimicola. Next base: position 47,244 of record CAJTPP010000014.1, read on the forward strand.
AAAAGCAAGCGGAGGAAGTATTGCTCCGCAGCTGGAAGAAGGGGTATATACGGGAGTATGCACAAGGCTCATAGACCTTGGAGAACAGTTTAACGAGAAATTCGGGAAGATAAATCACAGGGTAAAGATAGGCTGGGATATAGCCGGCGAGAAAATACAGCTGACAGACGGCACGGAGGTCAACCGAACAATGCATAAGGAATATACATTATCGCTGCATGATCGAAGCGGACTCAGAAGAGATTTACAGTCATGGCGGGGCAAGTCGTTTACGCCGGAGGAACTGGACGGTTTTGATCTTAAACAAATTTTGGGTGCGCCGTGTCAGATACAGATTATACATAATGATAAGGGATACGCGGATATATCGGCTATTATGGCAATGCCTAAAGGGATGCCGAAGCCGTTGGGAGAATACCCGCAGATATATTTTGACCTTGATGACAGCGTGACTTTCTCAGAATATGAAGGTTTGCCCGACTGGATAAAGGATAGTATAAAGAACGCGGTAAAATTGTCAGAGACACAGTTTGGTAAGTATCTGTCAGAAAAGGGAGAGATAGTTCCATATACTGACGGATATACAGATGTGGACGCGAATGAAGATGATTTGCCGTTTTAAAGGAGGCAGGAGATGACCAATAATCAAAGACCGACATACATTGAATTTTTATTATCGTTCAATAATCAATTGTTCCAAGATTACTATACGGCAAATGAGCAACTTTTATATCATACATTGCTTATGGTAAATAATGCTTGCTTTTGGACGGAATGGTTTTACAGAACAGATGAGCAGTTGACAGGGGTAATGAAAATTGGTATATCGGCAATGAAGACGGCGCGTAACGGCTTGAGACAAAAAGGCGCTATTGATTTTAAATCATCAAAAATCAGGGGAACCTGTACACAATATAAAATCTGTGATGATTTTTGTACATATCAGATTGCACAACAGATGATTGACAGATGTGCGACAGATGATTTTCAGATAATTGACAACTCAATAACAACTCGCATACCTATAAAGAATAAGAATAAGACAAAGACAAAGACGAATAATATACCCCCTTTATCCCCCATGGGGGAAAAGGAATCAAAGCCAAAAAAATTTGATCCCGGTAAAATGATAACGGAATTCACTGATGATAAAGAATTACAGGAAGCATTGAGGGATTTTGCAGCTATGCGCAAAAGTATTAAAAAGCCTTTAACAACAGACAGAGCGTTTATCGGTGTTCTCAAAAAGCTGTCTGAACTGTCCGATAGCACAGTAGAACAAATAGAATTGGTTAATACAGCAGTGGAGCGTAATTGGCTGACCGTTTACAAGCCTGAAAAACAACAACAGGCCGCCCAAACAGACAAGCAATCAGGCAATTCATTTTTGGATTTGCTGAAAGAGGGTGACATGAATTGAATTTAGCGGAGACAACAAAAATTATGGCGGTAATAGAGGTGGCATATCCGAGGTATTATGTCAATACAAGTCTTGAGGAGAAAAAAAGGGCGGCTGCCTTATGGGCTTCAATGTTGGCCGATTACAGTTATGAGATTGTAAACGGTGCGGTAAAGGCTTTGATCGCAACGAATAAATATCCTCCGACAATAGCGGATGTGACAGAGAAAATCCAATTACTGACACAAAAAAAAGAAATGACGGAGCTTGAGAGGATTATGAGGGAGAAGATGTGATATGAACATAGGCTTAATTGATGTCGATGGACATAACTTCCCAAATTTGCCGCTTATGAAAATATCAGCTTATCATAAAAGTATTGGCGATACTGTTGAATGGATTAATCTTTTTGAACATTATGACAAAGTATACATGTCTAAAGTGTTTACATTCACACCAGATTTTGAATATTGTATCAACGCTGATGAAATTGTACAGGGTGGTACAGGATATGGACTTGATAACAAATTGCCGGCGGAAATAGAAAGCATCTATCCCGATTACAGTCTTTATCCTGAGTTTAATGAGGCTTATGGATTTCTCACTCGTGGCTGTCCAAGAAATTGTGAGTTCTGTATAGTAGGCAAAAAGGAGGGATTATGCAGCTATAAAGTGGCTGACCTTGACCAATTCTGGAACGGTCAGAAAACAATAAAGCTGCTTGACCCGAATCTGCTTGCATGCAAAGAGCATATGGGCTTATTACAGCAGTTGATAGACAGCAGGGCGAAAATTGATGTCACACAGGGGTTTGATATTCGTTTAGTTACTCATAAAAATATTGAATTGATTAAGCGTATGAAAATTGGTTGCATACATTTTGCTTGGGACAATCCTAAAGATGATTTACTTGACAAATTCAAATATGTGCAAGCGGAGCTAAACCTCCCCATCAGAAAATTAAAAGCGTATGTACTTACGAATTTTGATACGACATTTGAGGAGGATTTATACAGGGTGTATGCCCTGCGTGATATAGGAGTGGATCCGTATGTGATGATATATGAAAAAGATACTGCACCGCAGCAGATAAGATATTTACAGCAGTGGTGCAATAACAAGATTATATTCCGTAGTGAAGCTGATTTTTATAAATATAACCCAAAGAAAAGGATAGTATACAAACATCAGTAAAAATGAAAATACCATGAAAGGAGAATGTGATAGTTAGTTTTACGATAGACGGAGAGCCTCGGGAAAAAGGCAGACCGCGTTTTACCAAAAGCGGCAGTACGTATACGCCGAAGGAAACATCGGAGTATGAAGCGCTTGCGGCGATGGCATATAAGGGTACAGTAGGGAGGATCGACAAATGAGCAGATTAACAAAAGTATACAAAAACGGGAAGGTAACGATTGACGCGGAGCAATTTCCGCCGATATCGCAGGAGGCGATAGACAGAGAGGTATTTAACAGCGAGCCGATAAGGGCAGCGGTGGAATGTCTGGCGGAATTGGAGGACGAAAAATCATATGGCAAATGGAAACAAAGCGATTTATTACCCGATATAATTTCTTGCTCGGAATGCGGTTGCCAGCGAAATCCAAAATTTAAGTTGGGATTAGGACATTACCAATATTGCCCTAATTGTGGCGCGAAAATGGAGGAGTGATTAACAATGGAACGATATACAACAAAATCTGCTGTAATAAGAGGAGAATACCGTGTATCTCCTGCAACAACTGAAAATTGCATTGAGGCAATAAATAAGCTTGGTAGATATGAGGACGCAGAGGAAAAGGGATTGTTTGTACATCTGCCGTGTAAGGTGGGGGATACGGCTTATAAAATATCAACAGGAATGATACTTCCATCTTGCATACTGATGATTGCGGATAAGGGGAATGGATATTTTGCGTTTCTTGAAGATGGGACGGTAGTGTCATTGTGTGATTTTGGCAAAACCGTATTTCTCACGCCCAAGTCGGCACAACAGGCATTGAAAGCGAGGGAGAGTGAATGAACGATTTTACATTAATTGTAGATGACGCATTGTCAACACTTCAAAAGCTTGAAAGTAATTCCGTCCATTGCTGTATAACATCGCCGCCGTATTACGGCTTGCGTGATTATGGCTCGGAGGGACAGATAGGATTGGAAGAAACACCATCAGAATACATAGAAAAACTTGTGGCCGTATTCAGAGAAGTACGGCGAGTATTAAAAAAGGATGGTACGCTATGGCTTAATATGGGCGATAGTTACGCAGGAAGCGGCAAACGGCACAAGGATATATCCGTCAAGTATAAAAAAGGTTATAAGACATTGGAATAGAATAGCAAAAAAAGAATTGCTGGAGGTGGCGGAATGAAAGCAGTATTACTAAGTATAAAGCCTAAATTTTGCGAGTTAATCGCAAGCGGTAAAAAGACGGTGGAAATCCGCAAGAACCGCCCAGGAATAGATGTGCCGTCAAGTGTATATGATGATAGTTTTAATTATGCAGAGTTAGAAAAAATTATGCAGGAGAAAGGATAGAGAAACAATGAAAATAACATATGAATTATTACAGGAAAAGGGAGCTTGTACTGATGGGCTTAATTGGTTTAAGGATAATTTCCCTGAGGGGTGTGATTTATGCGAAGAAACCATTGCAAAGATAGAAAACGCACCGACTGATTTTATCTGGTGGTTTTATAATAACGTACAGCAAGATAGCAGGCTGTATAAGCTGTGCGGCGTGAGTTGGTCTAACGGCGTGAATAGGTCTTACGGCGTGAATAGGT